>CAIRGO010000228.1 GCA_903878115.1 Akkermansiaceae bacterium
AGATGAACTCGCCAGCGTGCTACATTCGACTGCATCGCAAACGGAATTAGAAGATTTGGCTGAAAAAATGTGTCTCACTTGGTTGGTCAAATGCGATCCTGTTAAGGAATTTATCGGGCCAGAAGCCAAAACACGATTGAAAGAAGCCATCCTGCATTTGATTGAAGCATTTAAGTCCCCAACGGCAAGGATCGATGAAATGGCGGCATTACTTACCGATGATCCAATCGCGTATCTTTCTTCCCGATTGGAAATGATTGACTTGATGGATGATCAAATCGCAATTCCACGTAATCGAAAGGCAGCAAAGGATGTCACGTTTGGAGCTCTTGCCTTCATGTATTTTCCTTATCCAGTCACTCAAGGATTTCTCAAACTTTTTGTTAAAGCTCCCTTGAAAACCACAGCAAAAAAAGTGCAACCGGAGGAGTCTATTGATTTTGGTATCTTGGGCAATGACCCCATTCTGTTGTCTCGCGGCGAACGTGGTTATGTTTTCCCAGCATTTACCGCTCTTCCCGCCTGGAATTCTGTCTCGCCGGGAGAACCGTCTTGGAAAGAATTTGACATCGCAGCTTTCAAAGAAGCTCTCAAAGCTTTGAATCAATTCAATCAAAAGACCGCAGAACGACAAAAAGACTTGATGAAGTTACTGAAACAAAAGGCCTATATCTTAGCCGTTCCGGGAGCTAAATGGGAAGATGCGCGCGACAACGATGAACATCGCTCCCCGCTTCAATTAGGATCGGATGCACGTTATCCGATATTGAAAAGTCTTGAATTTGAACTTTCCGACACACTCAACGAGGGAGATTGGAAGATATCACGAAGCTCCATCCGAGGCCTTCCGGAAATTATCGAAAAATGGCAGAACGAAAAGAACCCCACAGAGCAAAATCTTACTAAAATTGTCAAAGATTACCAACGCGATGAGAAGAATCAACGTGATATTGGCTCTTTGCCCTTGTTCCTTGCGCTCTGTCAAAAACAATATTGGCCTGCGTGGCAACAGGAAGAATGCGCTGAGGAAGATCACGATGAAAAGCCCATCGGTATCTTCCGAGCCGTTGCAGATTACCATGACTTGGAAAGAGATATTGAACGCAAAATGCAACCGATCAAGCTGACGCCTGCTGAAGCGAAGTACTCGCGTCGGCTTTACATGTTTTCTGATTTGAGTGGTCGCTCGGCAACGAAGTTCACGGGAAGCAGCGTTGAAGTATCACTCGCGTGGCGTGGTGATTCGGGCGTCTCGGAAAAACGCGCCAAACTCACCTTCAGCGCACCACGGCTAGGACGTGATTCGTTGTTAGGCGGCGACCACGCCAATTGGCTACAACCGATGATCAAAGCTCTTGGATTCTCCGATCCCTCTGACGCGAAAGCGTTTTATAGTGCTGTTTCGCTCATGCCAGATTTTGATCGAAAGAATCAACTGCGACTTCTCTTGAATTTTCCTGTGACCCTAGATCCCTCCTGGATTCATGCAGCGATTGGTAGAACGAATTTCTGGAAAAATCAGTTCAATGGCACCCGCGAAGAAAATCTGCATTTGCATTGGCCGGACACGGCATCTGAAGCCGCACTGAGGGCGCCGTGGTGGGCGCAACCAACGATCATCAATCACGGCTTCACCATTCTCGCTAATGACCTCGGTCAGCGCACGGCGGGCGCATGGTCGCTGATAACTGTCACTACAGAAAAGCCAATTACGAAAAAAAAATGGCGTCTGCTTGGTCAAGCCGGAGGCCATTCTTGGTATGCTATTTTGACAGCTCAGGGGATGCACCGCTTACCCGGCGAGGATACTAAAGTTTTAGAGAACGGAAAATGGATCACTGAAAAATCTGGTTCCAAGGGCCGCCTGGCAACCAAAGAAGAATATGCAGAAGCGTTGATGCTTGCAAATCAACTGGGCGCGCTAGAACCTGAAAATTGGTTAGGCAAAGATGAAAACGATAAGTCCTTTCCAGAACAAAATGATGCATTGATAAAAATTGCCAATCGCCGACTCACAAGATTAGCTACCTATCATCGCTGGACGTGTTTTAATCCTGAAAAATCCGAGGATCCGGCCCGCCATAAGAAACAATTGGAAGCGCTTCAAACCGAACTCGATGGCTACGTCGACACAGATGTCTGCGGCTTGAAGCCATTCATCGAAGCCGCGGATTGGGAGAGTTTTCGAGTTGTTGCAAAGTCTCTTTTGCAGAATTTGCAGAAACAGATCGAATCTTTGTTGATCCAGATCGCCAATCGGACTGTGCCCTTGCGCAAAAAACAGTGTTGGCAATGGAAACAAAATGGCGGCAATTCGCCTTATGGGCAACTTGTTATCGTAGATGTGGACATCAACCACAGTCCGCACACACGTGGTCAACGGGGTCTCTCGATGAGCCGTATTGAACAACTGGATGGACTGCGTAAACTATTTTTGCGCTTCAATCGCGCCTTGGACAAAACCCCAGGTACCCCGGCTACTTTTGGTTACGCAGATCGCGGACGAGAGAGCGGTGAACCTTGTCCGCAGCTTTTGGAAAAAATCGACGCCTTGAAGGAGCAGCGGGTGAATCAAACTGCACATCTCATTTTGGCACAAGCACTTGGGTTAAGACTAAAAGCATCGTCTCTAAGCCCACAAGAAAGAGAGAAAAACGACATACATGGCGAATACGAAAAAATACCTCAGCGCACATTCGTGGATTTCATCGTGATCGAAGATCTCTCCCGCTATACATCTAGTCAAGGACGCGCTCCTTCCGAAAATTCCCGCTTGATGAAATGGGCCCACAGAGCAGTGCGCGATAAGATCAAGATGTTGGCGGAAGAACCATTTGGAATTCCTATTGTCGAAGTGCAACCTGCCTATTCTTCTCGTTTTCATGCGGTTACGGGTGTAGCTGGCGCACGTGGTTTTGAACTGACTGAGTTGGCTAGTTATCAGCGCGAATCACTGGAAAAATTAGCTACTGCAAAGAAAAGTGCCAGTGGTGCTGCGCAAAAGTTGTTGGATCAATTTGACGAATTAGCAATCATCAATCAGGGCTTGCCCGCGCACAAACGGCACACGCTTTTTTATCCGCGGGCAGGCGGCCCGATGTTCCTAGCGGCGAATGGAGATAAAGTCACGCAGGCTGATTTGAATGCTGCATCGAACCTCGGTCTCCGTGCTATCGCATCCCCTCAAGCGCTCGACATTCACAATAAAATCCGCACTGAAAAGAAAAACAATGCCTTCTCCGCGATCAAAAACAACAAGCGCGAAAAAGCAGTATTCAAAAACGAAGCATCCATCGTGATTTCACCAGACGAGATGAGCAAAGATCTGGGGAAAAGTTCGCATCCGAATTTCTTTTATGATGCCGCTTTGATTGGGGATTTTGATCGTGCTACATGGTTGGAACAGCCACTGACGTCGGGCGTTTCCCTGTGGTCGAGTGTTGTCGGGAAAGTAATGGAATCCGCATTGAGAATGAATCGCAATCGACTGGATGCAACAGATCCAATTCCCATGTAGAATGAATGAATTGCCGTTGATGCCCGTGCGGCGCTTGCACAACTATCTGTATTGCCCGCGCTTGTTCTATTTACAATGGGTGGAAGAACTTTTTGTCGAAAATGCCGATACGGCATCCGGATCGGCATTGCATAAACGTGTTGATGCTCCGAGTCATGGTGTCGAAGCGATAGAGTTGGATGAGCGGGAGAAGTTACGTTCCGTATCACTGAGTTCAGAAATTCTTAAAATTACGGGAAAAATCGATTTGCTTGAAACCCGTGACAATCAAAAAACATTACTCGACTACAAACGTGGGTCGCCGAGCGTGGACGATTTGGGAAACGAGAGCGCTAAAGATAATGATGCGATGCAGCTCACCGCATACGCGCTGCTACTAGAAGAGCATGGAATACAAGTCGATAACGCTGCCATTTACTATGCTGCTGTCAAAAAACGCATCTCTGTTGCCATAGATACGGCTCTCAAAGAAAGGTGCATTCAGTTTATCAAAGAAGCTTTGGAAATTGCCGCAAAAGGTAAATGCCCTCCATCTTTGGAAAATGATTCACGGTGTTTTTCATGCTCGGCCTATCCGGTCTGTTTGCCTAATGAGTCATCATTTTGGGCTGGGCAATTGCCTGAGATACCAAAGCATACGCAAGCTCCGCGCCCTCCTCTTGATCATGGCGAAATCATTATCGTGCAAAACAATGCAGCTTATGTAGGACGGAAAGGTGGTGAAATTACAGTATCGTTAGAAAAGGAAATCGTTACTCGGCATCCCATCGAGCAGATCCAAGCGATCTATCTCTACGGGACACCACAAGTCAGCACGCAAGCGTTGCAATCGTTGATGGAAAAGAACATTCCCGTTTCCCACTTTTCTGCCGCTGGGCGATTTCTCGGCATGACCAGCGGACTTCCTACTTCAGGTGTGGATGCACGTATGGGACAATATCGGATCTTCTCGGAATCAGCGCATCGACTGATACCCGCTCGAGAAATCATCCGTTGTAAAATTAACAACCAACGCGTTATGTTGATGCGCAATGGTGATGTGCCTGACGGTATTTTGAAACAGTTGGCGACTTTGCGAGATAGCACTGCCGAAGCATCGGACATGGATCAACTCAGAGGCTTGGAAGGCATGGCCGCAAATCTCTATTTTGCGCATTTTGTTACCATGTTGAAAGGATCGGCATTTGAGACATTTGACTTTGAAGGGCGCAATCGTCGGCCGCCAAAAGACCCCATCAATTGTTTGTTGTCGATGGCATACTCTATACTATCCAAGGAGTTAACAGGATTTTTATCGACGGTCGGACTTGATCCATTTCTGGGATTTATGCACCAGCCGCGCTATGGTCGTGCGGCTTTAGCGCTCGATATGATGGAAGAATTTCGGCCCTTGGTAGCAGATTCTGTAGTGCTGTCACTATTGAATCGCGGTGAAATTACGAAGACAGATTTCGCCTACACTTCTCAGGGGGTAATGCTAAAC
Organism: Akkermansiaceae bacterium; assembly: GCA_903878115.1. Classification (GTDB taxonomy): domain Bacteria; phylum Verrucomicrobiota; class Verrucomicrobiia; order Verrucomicrobiales; family Akkermansiaceae; genus UBA956. The sequence continues at coordinate 5,001 of CAIRGO010000228.1, forward strand.
GATGCTGGACGCAGAGCGTTCTGGAATGCTTGGGCGCGTAGATTGGACGCCGAACTTACACATCCGCAATTTGATTACAAGATTTCATATCGGAGGACCTTTGATGTCCAGTGTCGTCAACTCTGGCGTTTTTGTCGTGGAGAGGCCGCACGGTATTACGGGATCACCACTCGCTAAAATGAGAACGCGCTATTTAGTCTGCTATGATATCGGTCACCCAAAGCGTCTGCGAAACGTTGCTAAGGCCTGTGAATCTTTTGGTTCTCGTATTCAGTTTTCAGTCTTTGAATGTCCGCTTGATGATCTCAGGTTTGAGAAAATGAAATCTGCGTTGAGCGAAATCATTCACCACGATGAAGATCAAATTTTGTTCGTATCTTTGGGTCCTGAAACTAGTAAAAATCCGTTTCGCATTCAAGCGCTAGGCTCGCCTTACACGATGCGTTCGCGGATCACGATAATTTGACATGCACAATTGCTCTTCTTATGTTTTACTAATTTTCTAAAATTTATTCTTGCATAAATGGGCATTATGAATATTAATGCACTCGCAACATGTTTGCATGACCAATTTTCTTCCGCCCTTGGAAAGTTCAATTTATTTTGACTTCACGAATGCTGCTACTTAATGTTTTTTCGTTAGATGGCTACGGGTGACTGTTACGTTCTTTGACATCGCGAGAGCGAGGGTGTGCCAGCTACTATGAGAGGGCGCTCGCAGCTCTGTTTTTGCAATAGGTTTCGGCAATTTTTCGTCGATCATTTTTTATTATATGCGTCTTTTTCTTAATGCGCTCGCAGACAGATCAGGAAAACATTAAGAATACTTTGCTCGGCGATGCCGGAGTCGCATTAAGCGTGAATTCAAAGAGATTGTGGCGGAGACCACCAACCATGCTCTGTGCTTTGAGCAAGAGTCGCATTAAGCGTGAATTCAAAGAGATTGTGGCGGGATGAACCCTGTGCCAAGTCCATCAGCATCTCCCGTCGCATTAAGCGTGAATTCAAAGAGATTGTGGCGGGAAGGCGCATTGCTTGGTGATACCAACTTGGTTAAGTCGCATTAAGCGTGAATTCAAAGAGATTGTGGCGGTGAGTTTGCCTGTCTCGTTCCACTCTGACTTGCGGTCGCATTAAGCGTGAATTCAAAGAGATTGTGGCGGCTTCGTTTGCCATAATCTTATTCTGTTGTAGTTAGGTCGCATTAAGAGTGAATTCAAAGAGATTGTGGCGGCT
>CAIRGO010000229.1 GCA_903878115.1 Akkermansiaceae bacterium
GAGCACAAATGGATGGCCGAACACATGCTAATCACAGGCCTTCATTCGCCTGATGGCGAGGTCACTTATGTCGCCGCCGCATTCCCCTCTGCTTGTGGAAAAACCAACATGGCGATGTTAGTCCCGCCCAAAGAATACCGCGATGCTGGGTGGAAAACTTCAGTCGTCGGTGATGACATCGCCTGGTTGTGGCCGCACGAAGATGGCAAACTGCACGCGATCAATCCCGAAACCGGATTTTTTGGCGTAGCCCCTGGCACTTCCTACGATACCAACCAGATTGCGATGGAATCCATGCTTGCTAATTCCATTTTCACCAATGTCGCGCTCACCGATGATGGCGATGTGTGGTGGGAGGGCATGACCAAAGAAGCACCCGCGCACCTGATCGATTGGACCGGCCAAGACTGGTCGCCCGATTGCGGACGCACCTCATCTCATGCAAACTCTCGCTTCACCGCACCGGCCTCGCAGTGCCCTACCATCGACCCGAACTGGCAAAATCCCGATGGCGTGCCGATCGATGCGATTATTTTTGGCGGACGTCGCGCGACTACTATGCCTCTAGTATTTCAAGCATTCAACTGGGGCCACGGCGTTTACCTGGGCGCCACGATGGGTTCAGAAATGACCGCCGCTGCTGCGGGCACACTGGGCAAGGTTCGCCGCGACCCGATGGCGATGCTACCGTTCTGTGGGTATAACATGGGTGCCTATTTCAGTCATTGGTTAGAAATGCGCCGCTACCTTACGCATCTACCTCGTTTTTTCCATGTCAATTGGTTCCGCAAGAGCGAAGAAGGAAAATTCCTCTGGCCCGGATTCGGCGAAAACATGCGCGTGCTCGAGTGGATCGTCCGTCGCTGCAAAGGCGAAGCCGCTGGACACGAAACGCAAATCGGCTGGACCCCATCGTTCGAGGACTTTAATCACCAAGGTCTCGCAGGATTCGATGAAGCAAAGTTCAATCAATGCATGGCATTCGACCGCAAAGAATGGAAAGCCGAACTCGTCAGCCAGGCCGAATTTTTCATCGACCTCTACGATCACCTGCCAAAAGAATTACTCTTCCAACGCGAATTGTTAGCAGCACGCTTGGTCTAGGCGATGGCCAAGCTTTGGAGAAGGGGTTACAAACCCCTTCTCCTTATTGCGCCTAATCTAGTTATTATCAATCGCAACCAGCAATAGATTTTTTACATCTCCCCCCGCTGTCTTTCTTCGCGACTTCGTGGCTTCGTGTGAATATAAACTTTCAAAACTACGTGCAAGACCAACAACTAGTCACCCCAACAAACCACTTGCATCAGCCTGTGATTTAGCTAGATTCATAGCCATGCAAGATCATCACGCCAGACTAGCACTCACCTTGCTTATCGGCGTTTCACTGGGCGCGGCAACTGGCTATTTCACAAATTTTTCACGATGCTCCACAGCTCCTGTCACGGAGACAATTCCCACCTTCGACGACGCTCAATTTGCCAAATCCGCTGATGTGGATAGCCGCTTAATCCTTGCCCGACAGCTCCCTTCCGCCGATGCCGCGAAGTGTGCGAGTCTCGCAAAAGCAATGCTCACCAAAAGTGTTGTTTCTGTTAGTTATGTTGGAGACCCATTCGCTGTTCCGCCTTCTGAAGAAATCCGTAATGCGCCTTTGCCTGAGGTCGCGTGGGAGGGCTTATTCAAGCGCTGGATGCAAGTGGCCCCCCTGGCCGCGTGGGATTTTGTTGTGGCGCATCACAGTGAAGAATTACCCTTGCGTGAGTCAGCTCTCAAACAATGGGCGAGCATCGATACACTTGCCGCGGCTAGTGCTGCGGGTGACGATATCACAGAAGAGGAAAAAATGATCATCGTGCTCTCAAGCACAGAACACGACCCAGCAAGCGGTCTTGCGTTAGTCTTAAAGTGGACATTGAATTTAACCAAAGAAATTAGCGACCCATTTTCATCACTTGATAATTATATCGAAAATTTACTCACCTCCCTTGCGAAAAAATCCCCAAGGCTAGCTTTAGAATGGTGCGAAGCAAATACACCCGATCGGCTCTCAGCCGTTTGCATCGGCTGGAGCCGGAATAATCCCGCCGCCTACTTGGAATGGATCAAGTCCCGCCCTGTTAAGGAACAGCAGGACATTATGGTTGAACTCTGTGACCAACCAGACGTTACCGCATCTTACGTGCGCTATATCGCTACATTAAGCAACGCCGAGCAAGTGAAAAATATCATTCTCGATGCGTTGGTCTACATCGCCAATCGCGATGAGACATTGTCGCAAGAGTTGATTGACGAACTGCTGCCGAATCCCACTGATCGTATGGTGGCGCGCGCAGACATCTGTGACAAACTGCGACAAATCGATCCACGCAAGGCAATGGATTTCATTCTCCCTTCCCTGCGCACTGCAATGCCTTTGTTTGAAATTCCTATCCGCCAAAATTGGGGATGTTTTGGTTCGGGATTCCCGACAACATCATCGCCCACTCCAGACTGCTCCTCCATGTCAAACGCATTCGGCTCCTACATCGAACTAGGACCCGCTGCTGGCGTTGGTAAAACCGAGGTCCTTCAGATGCTTGGTCAATTTCATCCTCAGTATCTCCCTTGGATGTTGCAGGAAAATATCTATGGACTTTCTCAACTCCTAGGACCGCCGGCACAGTGGCTACAACCATTTGTGGCGAATGCGACCCGTGAAGAAATAGCTAATATAACAGATTCTTTCTATTACAAAACGACCGATCAGGCCTTGCAAGATGCCAAATCCCTAGCCCCTGGTGTGCTACGGGATACGATCATCGAAAGCGCGGTTGAGATGATGCTGGATGCGGATACCCCCGTCGCGGAAGTCATGAATCAGATCAACAAACTCGGTAACAATCAGGTGGATCTTAGCGGAATTTATTTCGCCTGGATGGATAGCGATCCCGCCGCCGCGATGAAACATTTTGCTGAGGACAAAGACCATACACATTATGAGTGGGATAGTATGATCCGTAAGGGTCAGGAACAGTATTTTGAGCAAATTCAAACCATGGCTGAAAAATTGCCACCTGGAGAGTTGCGAAATGATGTAGCAAAATCACTCGGGACTAAGGCACTGGAAACAAATCACGACTACGTCACATCCATGTATTGGGCCACTGAAATCACAACAAAAGAACAGCGCTCCGAACAAATTCGTGACTTGTTAGATGATTTGCAAAAAAATCGAACTGCCGCACAAAACAAAGATCTGATCGCTGGCATTCGCAGCAACATCGAAAATTCTTCGCTGAGTGCCTTAGAGAAAGCTCGCTGGTTGGAGCGAATCGAAACCGAAGTAGCACCATGAAAAAACTCCTGCTCTACTTTGTCATCGCATTTTTGTTAGGTTTTGTCGGATTCGCCATCATCAACCGACAATCTTCGCATGTATCAACGTTGGCTCCTGCCACGACAGCGCGAAGCAACACAGGCAAGCACGTGGACGATTCGTTCAGTGAATATGAAAGCATGATGCTCGATGACGAGGAAAAGACCACCATGCTCATCGGTCAAGCCAATGATCTCAATTCGCTATTAGGGCTAGCAGAAAAATTTTGGACTGACTCCGGAGAATACAATCGACTCGCTGATGAATCGAGTGATCTGATTCAAAAGATCGCCAAAATGTATCCCGCACAAGCGCTGCGCTATTACGCCACGCTGCCAAGCAATGTGACCATGAATCAATTGATGTCGGAAGGCATCATCATTGCTTGGGTCCAATTGGATTTCTCTGCATGCCTTGCCTACCTCGATCATGACGAAAATTTACCCATCAATAAATTTTGTGAAACCTGGTCAGAATTTGTTCGAAACAATCTCCGCGAAAAATCGGCGGAATCTGCCCTAGCCTTTGCCAAACTCAGTCGGGCAAAACAACAAGCACTGATGGAAAATTTTCGTAGTGACGATGAAATCGCGCTAGCGTTGCTGCCGGTGATCAATGATCCCGTGATGCTTGCCCAAGCGCAGCAAATGGTAGAGAAAGCGAAGGAATCTGCACAGCCCCAAGCAGCCGCTGATCCAGAAGTAAAAAAGGAGCAAGAAAGAATTGCTGCATTAGTAGAACAATACAAAACAAGTAAACCCGAACCACAGCAAGTGACAAAAATTCTCGATGGATTGAAGTGGGAGAGCGATCGCAGCAAAATTTTCGATGTGATTCTCGAGCCATCGCTGGAAGAGCAAAACAACACACCATTGTGGTTAGCGCGCCTATCAGCGGTGTTAGCCAACGTAAACGAGCCTCCTCCTTACCCGCCAGATAAAACCGGCAACGCCGGCTACGAGCATCAAGAAGAGCTAGAGTTATGGTTGCCAACCCAGTCACCGCAACTCCAACGCGCGTGGGCAGATAATCTGATCGACCAACAATCACCTGAAGATGCGATGACTTGGATCGAGAATCTCAGCACCGCCTCACTGCGCAGTGATATGCGTGAACACGTAATTCAAACATGGACCGACAGCGATCCGCAAGAAGCGGCACAGTATATCGTTACAAAATCCACCACTGAGGAGCAAGGAGATCTACTACCGCAAGCCGTTTATGCATGGGCACTGAACGACTTTGCCTCCGCTCGAAAATGGCTAGAGGCACAAACCGATTCTCCCGCCAAAACGGCGGCCTTGAAGAAATTAGAAAAATAAATCTCTAAAAGCCTGATCACTGCTCACTGATCACTCACAACTTCTCCCCAATCACTTCACCAAATCTTTGATCGTGCGACGGTCGATATCTTTAATCAACCTCAGCATCGTATCCTCTTCGGCGCCGTCTTTTCCTGTCAATTTGACCATGCAATTGTCATCAAATGGCATATTGATCTCTAGGTTTTTTGCATCGAGTTTTTTGATCAACACATTTTCACCACCAGCACGTTTGATTTCAAATCCTTGGGATTTGGCAATGTTGTCATTGGTATAAAGCCCACGCATCAGTTTGATGAACGATGATCCAAAATACACCTCTAACAGAATTTCTTGTTGTCCGGCTTTTTGCTTGTAGATTTTTTTGACGACCTTCCCTCCACCCATCAATGGCCCCACGTCCTCGGTCTTCATTTCTTCGGTGTCCCAGCCTTCTGGCGCATCAGGCAAGGTCGCGCCCATTTGCTCTGATTTCATTTTATCAAGAATTGCTTTGGCTTTTTCTAACGAAACCGCAGCCTCCGCAACTTTCCCCGCACGATAGTCCATCACCGACTGGCGCAATGCCTCTTCATACGGACTCGTTTTGCCGAGCTGAGCAGTGGCACTACCCATCGCAGCAAGGAATGACAGACAGAGAATCGCGAAACGCTTTTGAATATTCATGACGTCTAAGAAGTAGAGCAATTCCCAAATATTGCAAGGGAGAATCATCGCGCGCCCGAAACGTTAGCTTGCCATCTCGATTTCATCTGATAGCTTAAGCGCTTACCAACTAACGTTATGGACCTACTTACTACTCGTAAATCATTGATCGCTCGCCGTAGTTTCCTCTCGCGTAGTGCGATGGCAGCAGCTTTTTTCGCCGCACCGGGCGCGTTTGCTGAAGCGCTAGTGCAAACTCCTAAGCAGACAGAAGGTCCCTTTTATCCAGATCATCTGCCGCTCGATACCGACAATGATTTGATTATTCTCAACGCCAGCACCACACCAGCTATCGGCGATGTTACTTATCTGAGCGGCAGAATTCTCGATGCCTCTGGCGAACCAGTACGTGGTGCCGTAGTAGAAATTTGGCAATGTGACCATGAAGGCGCCTACTTACATAGCAAAGGCCAAAGCGGCGACAAAAGGGATACTAATTTCCAAGGGTTCGGTCGTTTTCTCACAGGCAGCAAAGGCGAATATTTGTTCCGCACGATCAAGCCCGTGAGTTACCCAGGCCGCTCACCGCACATTCATTTTAAAATCAAAGCAAAGGGCAAAGATCTGTTAGTCACGCAATGTTACATCAAGGGCGATGAACGCAATCTCAAAGATATTGTCTTCAAAAACATCAAAGATGAAAAAGCCCGCGCTTCGGTAGAGGTCGATTTCGCTCCGCTCAAAAATGCCAAAGCGGGTGAACTCGCTGCCGTTTTCGATATCGTGCTGGGCATGACTCCCGAGGGCTAAGGTTCCTTCTCTTGGATTCTTACGGTCATGTAGAACGCCGTAAAGAAATAACCTTTCCAAACATCGCCCCGCGTGTTTCTCTGGCGCGTGTCTGCTCCGGGAGAAATGGTTGATATTATCTTGCCTCTGTCTATTTCAGAGGATCAATCGGCGTGGCGTAATGCCGTAGCGGAAAAACTCAAACTGCCTCTCAGTCGCATCAAGGATCTGAAAATGCGCAAGCATTCGATCGATGCCCGCCAGCGCACGATCAAGGTGCAGCTGCGCTTAGAAGTTGGCATTGATCATTTGCTCGATGCCGATGTGCATCCGGCATGGACTTGTCCGACGATCTCCCCAAACGCAAAAGTTGCGATCATCATTGGCTGCGGTCCTGCGGGGATGTTTGCCGCATTGCGCTGCCTAGAACGCGGGATCAAACCGATTGTGTTAGAGCGTGGCAAAGATGCCAGCGCGCGACGCTTCGATCTCGCCCCGCTACTGCGCGAAGGACGGGTGGTCGAGGACTCGAATTATTGCTTTGGTGAAGGCGGCGCTGGCACATTTTCTGATGGCAAACTTTATACCCGCGCCACCAAACGCGGACCCGTGGCGACCATTTATGACATCCTCGTCGCGCACGGTGCTCCTGAAAAAATTCTCACCGACGCCCATCCTCACATCGGATCAAATTTGCTGCCTAACCTAGTAAAAGCCATTCGCCATTCGATCATCGCAGCCGGCGGCGAAGTTCATTTCCAAAAGAAAGTCAGCGATCTGATCATCGACAATCACATCGTGCGCGGCGTGGTCTGTGCCGATGGTTCCAGCTTCGAGGCTGATTCGGTGGTCCTCGCCACGGGACATTCGGCGCGTGACATCTATCAATTGCTCGCACGAAAAAATATTCTGTTAGAGAAAAAAGCCTTTGCCGTTGGTGTCCGCATCGAGCACCCACAGGCATTGATCGATCAAGTGCAGTACCACATTCCGCGTGGTGAAGAACGTCCGCGACAGTTGCCCGCCGCGCGCTATCGATTGGCGACCAAAATCGATGACCGTGGTGTGCATAGTTTTTGTATGTGCCCCGGTGGCTGGATCGTACCAGCTGCCACCGAGAATGATGAAGTCGTGGTCAATGGCATGAGCCTAGCGCGTCGTGATTCCCCCTTTGCCAACAGCGGCATGGTGGTGACCGTAGAACCAGAAGACACGGCTCCTTTTGTCAAAGAGCACGGCATTCTTTCTGGCATTGCCTTTCAAAAAAATCTCGAATGCGTCGCTAAGCAATCGGGCGGTGGTGGACAAAAAGCTCCCGCGCAACGGGTCATGGATTTTCTGAGCGGTAAAATCTCGCGCGACCTTCCTGCCATGAGTTATTTCCCCGGTGCTACATCGGCACCACTGCATGAACTGATGCCACAGTGGATGGTGCGACGCATGCGCACCGGACTAAAATTGTTCGGCAATCAAATCCGCGGCTACACTGGCAGCGATGGACTTTTGTTAGGCTTTGAAACCCGCACCAGTTCCCCGGTGCGCATTCCGCGCGATGAACACACCTTACAGCACCCGCAATTGGCGCGGTTTTTCCCCTGCGGCGAAGGGGCCGGCTACGCTGGCGGCATCGTCAGTGCTGCGCTCGATGGTTTAAAAATCGCCGATGCTTTGTGATCGATGATAACGCTTTAATTACTACAAAAATAGTAATTCTACATCCCCACCGGATGCCAAGTCGTCTTGCTCTCGGTGAAATCACGGATCTGATACAGGCCTTGCGCGCTGTCGGCAAACCAATCGATGATATTTTCAGTGTTATGAAACTTCACTCGTTTCACATGTTCTGCCGCGCCTTGTTGTAAGATAATCCGCTCCGCTTTTGTCGCCACGGCAGCGATGCCGCGCAAATGCGCATGGGTGGAAAATGTGGGGATCATTTCACTGCGCTGACCAGTAAGAATATTCACCACCCCGCCTGGCAGGTCGCTAGTGGCCAGCATTTCCCCTAACAAAATCGCCGGATAAGGATGCACGCTCGATGCCGCTGCCACCACCGCATTGCCACTGCAAATGATCGGCAATACCAGAGAAATCAATCCAAGCAGCGGGCATTCATCGGGCGCGATCACGCCAATCACTCCCATCGCTTCGATCACGGTGAAATTAAAATGCGCCGAGGCCACAGGATTCACACTACCTAATAGTGCCTGGTATTTATCGGTCCAGCCCGCGTAGTGAACGATGCGTTCGATGCTCGCCGCCACTTCTTTTTCCGCCTGTTTTTTGTTCGTGCCATCCAGTGCAATTGCCGCGACCATCTCCGCGCTGCGTGCTTCTAACATTTCTGCAAGACGATAAAGAATTTGCCCACGATTGTAGCCGCTGCGTTTCGCCCACTCCGCTCCTGCTTTCGCAGCCGCCTCCACAGCATTCCGCAAATCCTTACGTGTGCAGAGCGGCATGTTCGCAAAAAAATTGCCCTCCCCATCATGCCAAGCACTCACTCGCCCACTCTCGGAGCGAATAAAAGCGCCACCCACATAACATTTCGGAGTCTTCGTGATAGGCAGTCGTGACATAAGTTAAGAATGTTGAACACGTGCATCGTGCATCAATTCACAACACTCCGCAAGTATTTCTATCCCAACTCACTGCTCACTTTCTAACTTCTTCACTATAATTCTGATTCGCCTTTACAAGCTATGCTCCCGCATTCTACATCCGCGCGAAATGTTTTCCCAAGATCCCATTGAATGGCCAGATGAAGTAGAAGTTTTGATCGATCACCTCGAGAACGAATCAGCCGAGCGTGCTCTCAGCCGCGAAGAACGTGCACTGATGGATGTTTATGAAACCGTGCCCGTGTTAGAAAGTGAGGACTGCTTGCATGAGTTCTGGCAAAGTGCGGTAGATCACCAGCGCATCATCAATTCTTTTGATCTCATCGGTGCCACTACCCTCGTCGATCCGCTCAATGCCAGCCGTTGGTGCGGCACTCGTAGCCAAGAACGCGGCGGCTACAGTGAAACCGAAGCTGATTACCTTGCCACTATCGAAGAAGATGTCCCCACTGGCCTAGATGAACTCATCGACCTAGTGCTTGATTTTATCGAGGAAGAGCTTGGGTGAAACGTTCTCTGGAAGTTGCTAAATAAAAGACAAAGATAGATGTCATGATCTCTTTGATCATCAATTTCTTACAATTGCGATTGCAACTCAGATAACACTACCGAAAACTCTCCAAATACATTTTTTTAATGTGATTCATGATTCCAGATAATGTTTTCATCTGGTGTCATTCTTTCTGGCGCAACGACCTCCAAAGCCTCTTTTTCAGACTGTCCTCGGTGTCATTCTATTTGGCTCAATGCGATCGCACACAACGCCGTGGCGCGTCCCGTATCATTGGGAAATTCTCCGCAAAGAAAGTATACCACGCCCTGCGTTGCCGCAGACCGCTTGACAGGAGCATAGGCTCACCACGGCCTCTCCTGTTCGACATAAGCCGGCTCGTGACGGGCGTCGTCATAGTAGCGGTGGAAAACCGGGCAGGCGGAGCCGGACATCGGCGGCACCAACCACGACCAGTCGCCGGGAACCTTGCGGCCGCATTGTTCCTCTCTAGCCACATGCTGCATGAACTGAGCGGAGGCGGTGTGGTGATCGACGATGGCCACTCCCGCTTTTTGAAAGGAATGCAGCACGGCGCTGTTGATCTCCACCAGGGCGCGGTCCTTCCATAGGATGCTGCGCTTAGAACGATCAATCCCCATCCGCTCGGCGATGATAGGCAGTAGATGGTAGCGACCCTCATCGCCGAAGTTGCGCGAGGCGATCTCAGTGCCCATGTAATGACCGCTGAAAGGCGCGGCGGTGAAACGGTGACCGCCTCCCACCAGCGCCCGGTCAGAGACGGCGGGCACAGCATGCCATTTCAGTCCCAAGTCAGCAAACCAACTGAACTCGGGGTGCGATATCGGCACTTCCAGCACCGCGTGCCTAGGCAGTTCGAACCAGCGCGGCTTGTGGCCGGGGAAATCCACCACCAGAGGCAGCACGTCAAAGGCAGAGCGGTCGCGCGGTGGCTGCCAGCCCATCTCCATCACCCGTGCCGTGAACGCGACCTGATCCGGATCTCCGAGGACGCTGCCGTCCGCCGCGCGGTAACCAGCATAGCGGATGAGCTGAGTGTTCCAGAGGCGGATGCCTTTTTCTTCGGGATTTGCTGAGGCGAAAACCGTGACTACCGGCCGGATGCGACCGCCATTGGACGCGTATTCAAGGTGCGTCACGCAGGTCTCAAACACTTCGTCCGGGCTGTCGGCGGTGCGCGCATCGATTAGATGCAGGTTTTCCCAAAACAAGCGGCCGATGCAGCGCGCGTTGTTCCGCCAGGCCAGCCGGGCCATGCGTTCGAGTGCCTCCATCGTCAAAGCACCCTCCCCATCCCCAAGGCGTGGCGGTACAATGGCGGTGGACGCCGGATCCGGAGGCATGAGAGGTGAATGAGGAGCCGGTGGCATTGTCATAAATGAAGGGCTGAACAGCACGCTAAGGTATAGGTATTACGCGGCGCTGTCGATGCACACGCGGAACTGATGCTGATGTCGTTGTAGGGTAAAGCCCGCTGTAGCAGGGTAACTTCCGTGCTGGTAGCGTAGGTCGCTGAAGTCACAGCCGCTTGATAATGAAAATACTCAATCTCAGGATCGATCCTCGCGTTGTAGGCACAGAAGATTTCCCGAGTAACTTTTTCTAATGATGTTCTTACTTTCACCGTCTTCGTTTACGTTTCAGTTCATATATTAAAGTCCCGCGTCGAGAGCATGCAGCACTGCCGTCGCCTGTCTGTGCATCAAGAATGCTGCTGGTGATGGCTTATTTTTTGTCGCTTCTCCAATGACGCTTGTCTGTTCCTTGGCGCATGAGTTGAGTTCTCGGAGGGTTGTTATTCTTAGTTTCTGGGTGTTCATAAAAAAGTTGGTTTCATTGAGGGGACTGAATAAAATGAGGCAAGAATCCCTCGGCCAAGACGACGAGGGAGGCGCAGAAGGAGCGGATGAATTTCATAACTTAGTGAGCAGCGATTGGAAGTAGGCGAAAGATGGCTGCAACTGGTCGGTCGCTTCACCTGCGTCGCAACAATCTGTGCATCGCGACTGCGGAAATTAGGTTGATGGCCGCCGGCTCTGGCACCCTATTAGGTTCATTGTCGGAAGCTTTCGTCCCTTCGCTGTCAGTGAGGTGAGCTTGGAGAACTCGTCAAGTTCAGAGCCGGGTGTTTGAGCCGCTGCAGGCATGACGAAAAACAATGAGGCCAGAAGGGAGAAACACATCAGAACCCTTTTGGCCATGACCGCCGACTTCTCCGCGCGGGCACCCATTTCCGGCATTTGTGTAGCCTGATTCAGACAACTGTGCACCTTGGTAAAACCAAGGTCCGGACGATCGCTGGAGGCGGAAATTAATAGAGCGTTGCACATACCTAGCAATCATGCACACATCGCGGAAATCCGCATCGGGGTTTCTCCCTGAAAATGAGTAAGGGCGACCCTCACGGACGTGCGCCAAAATCCATGGACTAGCGTGGAACGATACTGTTTCGAAAGAGTTGAAGCCACCAAGCAGGTCAGATTCTGATCCCCCCCCCAGGGTCTCTGGAATTTTATCCTGCTTGGTGACTTCAACTCTCCTAAATTTTTCTCGTCTGTCTTCCTCACAGCTGCGGGAAAAATACCGCCGCTTCATGAAACGCCACTGGAGAATGACATTCGTGAAACGTTGTTGTGAGGTGCGCAGTTTACTATGCACTAATTCTAAGTATCGCGCATCGGGGTTTCACCTTGAAAATGAGTAAGGGTTACCCTTATGAGTGTGCGGCGTTTTCTCACCTCTTTTGTCCGGGCTCGGCAGGTCCCTCATTTTCCAGACGACCAGATTCCACCCAAAGTGTCGCAGCACGCAACAGCGCGGGCGCATGCGCGAGGAAGAGTTTGTCCTTCAAATGCTCACGATAAGTCTCGACGGTCTTGGGGCTGAGCTTGAGATACTTACCGATCTCTATCGTGCTCAGGCCACCACCTAGCAATTGGAATACTTGCAGTTCGCGGTCGGTCAGTTTTGCCAGATCAAGCGTTCGGGAAGCGGGGTCAGGAAAAATATTCTGTAGGAGCCTGACCGACATGCGGGGACTGAGGTGGATCCCCCCTCTCAGCACGGTCTCGATGGCAGTGAGCACGGCTTCGGTGGCCTCGGACTTCATCAGGTAGCCGCGGGCACCAGCCTTCAGGGAGCGGTGGGCATAGGTGTCTTCGTCAAACTGCGACAGGGCGATGATCCGGATTTGCGGATGCTCTCGTATCACCTCCGTAATCAGTTCGAGTCCCTCGCCATCGCCTAGGCGCAGGTCCATGAGAATCACATCGTGCGGCGTTTCCGCCATCACCTTCCGGGCTTCACGCACCGATCCAGCCTCGCCGCAACAGGTCACTCCTTCCTGTTGGTTGAGCCACTGGGCGAGGCCGCTGCGAAAGAAGGGGTGGTCTTCGACAATTAGAACGCGGATTTTTTTCATGGGGCAGATTTTAGGTGTCCGGTAGTGGTGCCGGCGGTACGAAGAGGCAACTGGCAGATGACGGAGGTGCAGTCGGCGGAGTCGGATTGCATGGAATTTGCTTTTAGGCTTGATTGACTTGCATGCGAGAGTAAATGAGATAATCGAAGAGCGGGAAAAGGGGCTTGTGCCTCAAAGAAACTTTGGCAGAAAATAGGAGGTGATGGCGATAACCGCACTCACGATCCCGATACTCAGAAGCCGTGGGATGAAATTATGATAATCCTGGCCCTTACATCCCTTCAAGACGAAAGAACTGATGAACAGTGAGACCAACACGATGATCAAGGCGGACATATTGAACGGAAGATCCCCATGAAGCATTTTTTGTTTTCCGAACAGCATGGCCAACTGGAAACTGTAGTAGAGCTGCAGGGCGATCAGGAAGGTTAACCATGGTCCGAAGAATACCCATAGGTCCCTGAGCGTGTTGACAGACCAAGGGCTTTTGAAATTAATCTCCTCCTGCGTGATTTGTGCCTTGGTCTTACCAGCGATGGCAATCGTTTCACGGCGGGTGCCGGCGCCCCCCTCAATCGAGGGGCTGAACGACGCCCTAGGCCGCATCATGGATGCGGCCCGGAGCCTGACGTATTCCTGCCGGAACTCTGCGGAGTCGCGTTCTAGTGAAAGCAGCTTGTGGACCAGAAGTTCGTCCAGGGAGCCGCTTTCAAGCTCTTGGATGGCACGTCGGATCGCATGCGGAGGGGCCTCCAACGGAAGGACATGAACAGAGCTCTCATTTGCGGGAGAAGCGATCTTAATGGGTGTGTCTCGCGACAGCAGGAAATCATCGATAGATTGCAGGGGCTGATCGAATACGTCTTGTTCTACGTCTTGCCTAGGTTTTTCTGGAGAATAGGCTGCTTTTTTTTGGCTTATAGGATCTTCGCTCATCAAACTTTAGGTGCATATCGTATGCAAAATTTTAGCAAATGTCAAAATTTAAAAAAAATTTCCCATATACCAATTCTAAGTATCGCGCATCGGGGTTTCACCTTGAAAACGAGTAAGGGTTACCCTTATGAGTGTGCGGCGCATTCTCACCTCTTATGTCGGGGCTCGGCAGGTCCCTCAGTTTCCAGACAACCAGATTCCACCCATAGCGTTGCAGCACGCAACAGCGCGGGCGTATGCGCGAGGGCGAGTTTGTCCTTCAAATGCTCACGATAAGTCTCGACGGCCTTGTGGCCAAGACTGAGATGTTTACCGATCTCCATGCTGCTGAGAGCACGAATACCTTCCTAACTTCGCACAACCATCCTGCCTCGACTGAACAGAACAGCCCTGCCTGTAGGTTGATCCCACTGGGCAAGGCTGCTGCGAAAGAAAGTGTGGTGTTCGTTGATTAGAACGCGGATTTTTTTCATGGGGCAGATTTTAGGTTTCCTTTAGCAGTGACGGCAGCACGAAGAGGCAACTGGCAGATGACGGAGGTGCAGTCGGCGGAGTCGGATTGCATGGTGAGGGTGCCGCCGATATTGACGGCCCGATGGCGCATGATACGCAGGCCCATGCCACCAGCGCGCTCTGGAGCCGGACTCCAGGGTTTGCCGTCGTTAGAGATTCTCAGGATCAAGCTATTCGGCTCGTAGCGGACCGAAATACTAACAAGCCGGGCATTGCCATGCTGGATGGCGTTGCGCGTGGCTTCTTGGGCGATGCGGTAAAGTTGCATGCTTTGCTCAGGAGTGAGCGGAGGAAGCGCTGGCGCCACCTCTACCCGGCACACAATGCGGAAGGCGCTTTCCATTTCCTTGCCAAGCTGAGATAATCCAGCTGCGAGTCCGCCGGCTTCCAGATCCACCGGGGCGAGCAGGCGGGCGAAATTCCGGACTAGATCAATGCCGTCATTGACCAGCCCGACCAGTTGCTGAGCGGTGGCCGCCTCAGGTATGGCGCGGCGTTCCAAAGTCTCCGCCAGCGACTTGAAACGGAAAGCAATACCGGCCAAATACGCGCCCAGATGATCGTGCAATTCATGGGCGATGCGCTCCTGCTCGTGGGAACTGATGCGCGCCACCTCCTGCTCCAGTTGCATGCGTTCGGAAACGTCCCGCATGGCGGCAGCAAGCCACGTACCGTCTTCCGTTTGCACCGGGCTGAGGCTCATTTCCAGAGGAAATTCCGAGCCATCCTTGCGCCGGCCCGGAAGGCTGGGTTTCTCACCCGCCTCGGGAAAACGGCCGTTCTTCACGAAGCTTCCGACCTGAAGCGCGGACGGCAGCAGAACTTCCAGTGATTGTCCCCGCAGCTCCGCAGGGGTCCAGCCAAACATTCGCTCTGCCTGATGGTTGGCCATTTGAATGATTCCCTCTGGATCCGTCATCACCAACGCGTCCGGCGCAAACTCAAACAAGTCCTGAAACTGCCGCCTGGAATGCTCGAGCTCCGCGGTACGCTCTGCGACCCGCCGCTCCAAGGTGGCGGAGTGCTCTTGAAGCGCCTCTAGGCGCTCGCGCTCTAAGCGAATATTCTGCTCCAATGCAGCCGCCAACTCGCCTGCCCTGACCTCCAGAACCAAATTCAATGCTTCGATCCGGTGTTGGTCGGCTTCTTTCTGCTTCGCGAACTGGAAGCCCCGAATGATGGTGGCGTAGGTGGAGAGGAGCGGCTCAATTTCCTCGACCAAGGTCAGATCGTAGCCGCCCGGTCGATTAGACACGCCAACCATGGCGATCATTTCCCCGCCCTGTTTGATGGGCACACCGAGGAAAGAGTTCATCGGGGGATGGCCAGGGGGCAGTCCACCCCGTCGGGGGTCCATAGCGGGCGAATTGGAGATCACCGTCTCGCCTGTGACAAGGACAGCTCCGAATAGGGTCTTGAGGTTGCGGAACTCCAAGCCCGTCGCCTTGTGTTTCTCATAAAAAGCCGACATCTCCTCGTTCCAAGAGATGTTGGTGATCGCGTGGGTCTTGAGGTAGGGCTGACCCTGCTCATCGCGGAGCACCTCTGCCACAAAGCCGTATTCACTGCCCGTGAATTTCAGCAGGAGCTGGAGCAGATCTTCAAAAGTCTCCGCTGCGTCGATCTTGCCTCTGCTGATATAACTGGATTGCAACCTCCCCACCTCGCGAAGCAAATCACTGGCATGAGCGAGTTTGGACTCGGACTCCTTCAGCACGGAAACATCGCGGATGAACGCACTGAACTGCGTCTGCCCCGCCACCATGACCTTGGCTATCGTCAACTCAACCGGAAACTCCGCCCCGTCGTGACGCAGGGCGCTCAGCTCAATTCGGCGGTTCAGCACCCTCGCCTCGCCCGTCTGGATCAAGTGCCGATGGCCGCGTTCGTGCGCCTCGCGGTAAGACGGAGGAATGATCACTTCCGACATTTTCCGGCCAATGACTTCGCCAGCATTCCAACCGAAAATCACTTCCGCTTGAGGATTCCAACTGGTAATGAGCCCGTCCAGATCCATGGTGACCACGGCATCCAGTGCCGAGTCGATGATCTGCTCGGTGCGCTCGTTGCTCTCACGCAACGCAGTTCTGCTCTGCGCTAAGTTGGCACGATCAATGCGGTACTCCAACTTCCGCATGAGCTGGCGCGCCAGCCGTGAGAGACCGTCGCGCTGCTCGCTGGTAAGTATGCGCGGCACGCGGTCGATGACACAGAGCGTTCCAATGCGATGGCCGTCGGGGGTAATGAGCGGAGCCCCTGCGTAGAAGCGGATGTGCGGTTCTCCAGTGACCAGCGGGTTGGCGCAAAAGCGTTCATCTAGGCGAGCATCGGGAATTTCCATCAACTCCTCTCCCTGGATGGCATGCTGGCAGAACGAGAGGTTCCGGTGGGTCTCACAAACCTCGAGGCCCACCCGGCTCTTGAACCACAGCCGCGCTCCATCCACCAGCGAAATGAGAGCGATGGGTGTCTGGCAAATCAGTGAGGCGAGTTGCGTGAAGTCGTCGAATTCCGGTTCCGGCGGCGTGTCGAGGATGTCGCAGCGCTTGAGCGCTACGAGGCGATTCCGCTCGTTGATGGATTCGGGTTCTTTCACAAGTCGCTAGAAGTATAGGCTATCATGTAGCCACCGATGGCGAAGTTCGCCTTGATCTCCAAATTCTGCGTCAGATTCGTGTCGGCACGTGGGTTGGCGGCGGCGAACCAGAGCTTCGCATTAAAGCCGATGATGGAGGAAGAAGATTTTTTCGAACGCGTTACCATGTAAGGGTTGAGGTATAATTATCAAATCTGCTAGAGTGAGTCAATGATATTCGGCAGAATGCGAAACAGGGTAATGTTTGCGGATCTGCATTTTGCGGTTGAGAATCGTTGTCGATATGCTTACTTCTTCGCAATGAGGGTTCGTTATTTTATTTTGTTCGTTCTCAGCAGTGTGTTGCCCTCGTGTGTGACGCCGCAAAACCGGCGGATGATCGATCCTGATGTAGATAAAGGTCGTAAAATAGCGACCGTGGTGGGGCGTTTCCTGTTGCCGTGCCCGCGAGAGATCGCCTGAAATCACAAGATTTCTGAGGCTTGT
Organism: Akkermansiaceae bacterium; assembly: GCA_903878115.1. Taxonomy (GTDB): domain Bacteria; phylum Verrucomicrobiota; class Verrucomicrobiia; order Verrucomicrobiales; family Akkermansiaceae; genus UBA956. Next base: position 17,220 of record CAIRGO010000229.1, read on the forward strand.
CATTGCCTTGCTGAAAATGCTGGACGAATCGCATTTGCGGGGTGAACGTAGCGCACGAAATGTCAGAAAACACGACAGAACCAATTGCTTTTTTTGGGCTAGCTGATGGTAGCTTGTTGGTGGGCTATGGTCCTTTTTCCCATGTAGCGCTGCGCCCCGAAAATGGTGTCGCGTTTTACGTAAATGATTTTGCGCTATCGCACGAAAAGCCATGGCGCATCCCACATCATTGGGAAATTCTCAGCAAAGAAAATATACCACGCCCTGCGTTGCCGCAGATCGCTTGGCAGGCGCCTGATGCCAGTGGTTTCGCGCAAGTATTCCAAGACATTTCCCATGCGATCCGCCGTGGAGTGTTTGAAAAGACTGTGCCAGTGAGTGTCGAGCATGGTAAGTGTGCCGACGATGACATGCGCGATCTTGGTTGGGCATTCGCACGCGTGAGCAGTCCAAAAATTGCCTATGGCTGGCTTGATGCGAAACAAGGCTTTGCCGGAGCCACTCCCGAATTGCTTTTTGATTTGCAAGGTTCCCTGTTAAAAACGATGGCTTTGGCAGGCACCGCGCGCAGCGAAGAGCGAGAAATTTTAGCTGTCGATGAAAAAGAAATCCGCGAGCATGAGTACGTAGCACAAAGCCTGATCGCCAAGCTGGCGGACATGGGCACACTGCAACGGCAAGAGCGCAGCATTCTCGACCTAGGTTCGATCGTGCATTTTCAAACGTTGCTCGAAGTTGCGTTGGATGAAACGCCGACGACCGAAGCACTGCTGCGCAAACTCCATCCCACACCAGCACTAGGGCCACTGCCGCGAACCAAGGAAACCATGGCAATGCTACTCGAATGGCGAAAATCGTTAGGTTGTCCCAATGAATTTGGCGCACCCTTTGGTCTCTTGCATGAAGGGAAATTCCGTGCTGTGGTTGCCATTCGCGGGATCTGGTGGGATGGCACACATGTGATGCTCCCTGCAGGTTGCGGCGTGATCGAGGCCAGCCGCGTGGTCAACGAATGGCGAGAACTACGGCTCAAACGCGAAGCCGTGAAACATGCCGCGGGACTGTTCTAAAAGCGGGCTTGGCGTTACTTGGCGTTTTTTGGAGCGGTGATAAAATCGACGATGAGTTGCTGTACCTGATCCCCTAATTGACCAATGCGCCCACCGATGCTGCCGTGATCCCGATCCTTGACTTGCTGACCAGTGACTTCTTTCCTGCCCGCTTTTTTCCGCGCGGCGAGATACAACATGTTTTCCTCGACGCGCATTTCCATGTCTTTTTCTGCATACAAAATCAGCTGCGGAGGACAAGGTGCACTCGCATAGAATAATGGTGCCGCCTGATCTACTACAATCGTAGTATCTGATAAACCACGCTCCGCGCGGACAGTATAATGAGTGACCGTCTGACCACTCAGAGAAATGACTCCCGCAATTTCAGTGATTACTAGTTGGTGTGTCGCCAACCAACGTTGATCGGAGCCTAACATCAACACCAAATAACCACCGGCAGAATGACCGCCGAGAAATATTTTTTTCACCGAGCCACCGTAGTCCTGTGCATGTTGATGAACCCACTGAAATGCTGCCGCGGCATCCTCAATGTATGCAGGATATTTCACCTGCGGGCTCAATCGATAATTCACCGTCACTACAATCACACCTCGCTGCGCCAACGCCCGCGCAGCGGCAACTGTTTCCTCAGAATCCTTGCTGCCACCAGTTAAACCGCCACCATGAAACCACAATAAGATCGGCAAATCGGTCGCACCTTTCGCTTGATAAACATCGAGCTGGCAACGTGCCTTCATCGTTTCATCAGCGGTCGCTGTGGGACGATAGTTCACTTGCTTAGTCTCAATCAACTCCACCGCAGCAGACAGGGTGACTTGCGCTGCGATGATGACTGGCCACACTGCGCATGCGAAAATGTTCATAAATCGATCAAACAAGCGATCTGCAAAAAAGCAATGATTTTTTCCCCTCTTGACCGCTGTCTCATTCACGCTTATTACATGGATGTACTCGCCTATGTCTGCAATTCTTATTCGATCCTTCGGTAATCCATCATCGGTATTAGAACTCGCAGAACCCGAGTATCGTCCGCTCAGCGCAGGAGAAGTGCGAATCAAGATTCTTGCCGCGCCGATCAATCCCGCCGACATAAATTGGATCGAGGGGACTTATGGCACACGCCCGATTCTTCCCGAAACACCAGGGACAGAGGGCGTGGGCGAAATTATTGAAACGACCGACGAGCGATATCCCATCGGTCAACGCGTGATGTTGCTGGACTATGCGCATAGTTGGCAAGAGCAGCGAATCTGCGAGACCGCTAAGCTATTTCCTGTTCCTGCGGATGTGGATCCGCTGCAATTATCAATGCTCAAGGTGAATCCTGCCACCGCCTGGTTGATGATTCATTCCTTCACCCAACTCGGCGGGAATGTTTGCTTGGTACAAAATGCCGCAAATTCTGCCGTCGGCCAGTGCGTGATTCAGATCGCCCGGGTGCTCGGCGTTACTACGATTAGCTTTTTACGAAATGCTGAGATGATTCCCGAGTTGATGCGCCTGGGAGCCGATGCCGTGTTCACTGATGATGACGCGGGTGTTGATGCCGCGCGACAATTCATCAGCGAACGTGGCTTACAAGTGCGCCTCGCATTGAATGCTGTAGGCGGCGATAGTGCGCTGCGTTTGTTGAACTTGCTATCACCCAATGGCATCCACGTCACCTATGGCGCGATGGGTCGCCGCCCGCTGACGATTCCTAACAAATTTCTCATTTTTCAAGACATCCAGATCCGCGGATTTTGGCTAACTAATTGGTTAGCAAATGCCACAGAAGAAGAAATTCACGCCACCTATCAATCACTCGTAGAGTTGATGCAACGTCATGTCCTAAAGCAACCGATCGATTCCGTTTATCAGCTGTCCGATTATGCTAACGCGCTCGCTCGCCTCAACGATCCTACACGACGCGGCAAAGTGCTTTTTTCTACCTGACGAAATACTTTCAAACACCAAGGAACAGTAAAGCAATTTGCACGATGAGAATTCTGCTAAGCATAGTCATCGGATAGACATTTGCATATGCTAGAGAGGAGGAATCAGAGTTGGTTAATTTATTCGCAATCGCCAGCGCGGGTGGGCCAGTCATGTTGCCTGAAAGCATACCGCACATGGTGAGATAATTTATCTTTATTTGTTTGCGAGCAAAAATTCCAACCCACAATAGTGGCACCATCGTTGTAATGATACCCATAAGCATCCAAGAAACACCTTGCTGTGAAAGCGCAGTTTCGACAAATTTCTCCCCAGCGCCCAAACCCACACAACCGAGAAAAAAAATCATGCACAACTCGCGAAATGCTGTATTAGCATTGATCGGCATGTGCACCAACAGCGGACCAATCCGACCCAAGCGGCCCATGATGATCGCCACAATCAATGGTCCACCAGCAAGACCGAATCTCAATGGCACCGGAACCTATGACAAACTCCATGGATACAATCCTAACAATACACCCAATGTGACCCCAAGAAATATCGAGGCAAAACTCGTGGCGTTGAGTTGATGAACAGAATTTCCCACCGCCTTTTCTGTGCGATTGATCGAAGCTTCATCACCCACTAAATTGAGCATATCGCCAAACTGCAAACGAATGCTTCCCACGGCAGTCATGATCAAATCCTGACGGCTTACCCGAGCAATCGTAACTCCAAATTGCCTTGCGATCCCTGAATCAGCAATCGTTTTCCCAATCATCTCCTTGTTGGTGACGATCACCCGCTTGCAAATCACATCGCCTGGTGCCTTATGCAAATCTTCTTTCACACGAACGCCTACGCTTATTTCCGAGCGCTTCAATTGATCTTCAAAACCAATCGCCAATACCACATCTCCGAGTTGTAAAATTGTTTCACTAGTCACAGTGGATACCTCTTGTTGACCAGCATGACGGATCCTTGATAATATAACACCATTGCGACCAAGACCCGGCACATATTTCACCATGACGCCGGCACGATTAGGATTGTCAACGCGCATGGTGACGCTGATGCTGCTTGGTATTTGACTCTGCAACTCGTTGGTAAAAAGCCGTTGTTCCTCCTGCACATTGATGCGAAACATCATGCGGAGTAGAACAAACGCCAAAATAATTCCCATGACCGCAAAAGGATAAGTGACCGCGTATGCCATTGATGCGATCGACGATTGCGCGGGGTCAATTTTGCTCAAGGCAATCATTTGCTGCGCCGCACCCAGCGATGGCGTATTGGTCGTGGCACCAGTAAAAATTCCTGCCATCACAGCTGGTTTCCATCCCAACATCGTGCCGCCAACAAAAACAATCAGCGTGCCCAGTAAAATGACCGATAACGCCAAACCATTCAGTTTGATGCCATCTTTTTTTAATGAATTGAAAAATCCTGGGCCAGTAAAATTCCGACCGTAATGACGAATAATACAAGACCGAATTCTTTCAAAAATGCCAGTAATTCAGGCTCTAAGCGAAATCCGAAATGACCCAAAATGATACCGCTGAATAACATTCCCGCGACTCCTAATTTTAAGCCGAAAATACGGATCGATCCAATCAACAATCCGAGGGCTGCAGTAACCGCGATCACCTACAAAGGAACGGCATGCGGCGACACACTGCGGATCTATTCTAAAAGTATCTGCACAGCCATGCGTGTCATGAAAGCACAATGCATGCAAACAATTTATCAATTTCCTTTTAACGAGAACGATGATCCCAGATATACCATCTCTCCACCTTAGTGCGGGCCCAGGGAGTTTTGCGCAGAAAGGTAAGGCTTGATTTGATGCTCGGATCTAACAAAAAACACCGAATTGGTATGCGTTCACCTAATTTCTCAAAACCATGGCGATCTACCAAATCCTTCAGAATCACTTCTAAGGTAAGGCCGTGCAATGGATCGCGGGGGTGGCTAGGTGTGTCGCTCATATCAATCTTCGCGTGAAATTAGTGCATCCAGATCGTTTTCTAAGTTCTGCAAAATCTCTGAGTTAGTAATTTTTCCTCCACCTGGATAAGTAATATAGAGTGTATCAACCGCCGCACCTTTTTCGGTGCAAATGCGTGCATGAACGGTATCGAGGTTATGAGAATTGATGGCATGAAAAAGATCATGCAATAAACCGATCCGGTCCAGCGCTTGAATTTCGATGGTCGTGCAAGTAGGATGCAAATCATTGCTAATGTAGGTGCGCACCGGAAATGCGATTCCGGTATCTGTTCTCGGCGCGAGAAAATTCACACGACGTTTCAAGTATTGTTCCGAATTGTATTCATCCGCGGTAAAGATTGCCTCAAATTTTTCGGTAAAGCGTTTTCTTACCTTCATATCCGCAATCGGCTCAAAGTTGGTGTTACAAACACGGAAAATGTCCAACACAATACCATCGGTACGAGTATAGAAATCAGCAGATAAAATATTGATTTGCTCAGCAGCAATAGCACAGCAAATTTTTTCTAACAAGTTTGGTCGGTTGCGCGTGGCGATGATAATTTCTGTGTATCCTTTTTCATTGTGATCAATCCACTTGATGCAGTAGGAAGACGCCGAATGCTCACGCAGCATGTAATGTCTAACAGTTCTTACCTGAGTCACGATGTGCGACGGTGTTCTAAAACTAAACGCGGCCGTTGGCATGCGCTCAAAATGTTCACGAACCCATGGATGGTAATCATCGCGCATCATACCAATGACGGATTCTTGCAATTCAGTTTTCTGTTCTTCCATGGATGCTTCGTAACCAGCTCTGCCTTCAAGCAAGAACCGCGTCGTTAACGAATGCAGCTGGCGCATTAACGACTCTTTCCACCCGGTCCAGGCATCGGGCGATGTTCCATTCGAGTCGGCAAAAGTAAACAGCAACAGAGCATCAAGATTTTCTCGGGTTTTCATCACCGCCGCGAACTCGGCAATCACTTCTGGGTCTTCAATGTTTTTCGTCGTGGCAGTGCGCCAAAATGTAAGATGGTTATCGACGAGAAACATGATCATTGCCCGACGCGCTCCCGTAATTTGCAAGCGTTTGCACAACTTCGTTGCGAGCATCGTCGAGCCGTCAATGTGCTCTCGCACATCTTCCGCCCGACCAGTGTCATGAAGAATCACCGCCAAATACAAAGCAAAAGGATCGGAAATATCGAGCAACAAGCGCCGATAAACTTCGATGCGTGGATTAGCGTCATCGCCCAATAAGGCATCAAGTTGATCGATGCAGCGAAGGGTGTGCTCGTCAGCGGTATAGCGATGGAAAAACTCATGCTGCACAAGGCAATCTAACGCATCAAATTCGGGCAAATATTTCCCGAGAAATCCCACACGATGCATGAGCCGCAAGGTGCGTGCAACATCTCCTTTTCTCTCCAAAATTGCTTGAAATGTTTCTCGATTGGCTTTCGAGTAACGAAAATTTCGATCCACCAAATCTGCGTGTTCTTTCACCATTTTCCGCATTGGTGGTGAGAGTTTCAATGTTCGCAATTGGCAATGCTGAAACAATCGCATCATACGATTCGGATCTGTCGTAAAGATATCGGATGATAGCGCGTAGATGCGACCGTCGCGTGCGGTAAATCCATCAAACTCCTCGGACTTTTTTTTGCGAAAGGTTAGAAATGAACGAATCCCTGAAGTGGCCGCTTGCTGTTCTTCGATTTGAAATATTTCCATCAACGATGTCGTATGCTGCCACAAATGACGTGTGTGCTGGTAGTAATCGCGCATGAATGCCTCGGTGCGACGTAAGATACTCTTTTGCGGATAATGAAATGAAGTAGCAACAATTCCTTGAAATCGCAGTGTTAAAATATCGCTCGATTTTCCCGTCTCGTAGTGCAGTTCATTGCGCACACGATGAAGAAAATCATAAGCCGCATTAATTTCACGATAGGCGGTATGTGTTAGGCTTTTTTCTTTTACTAAATCCGATAGATCGGTAATGCTTCGCTTCACGCGAGCGACCCACATGATGTTATGATAATCGCGCAATCCTCCGCAGGATTCCTTTACGTTAGGCTCTTGCAGAAATGGCGTTTTCCAATATTTCTCATGCCGCGCCCGTTGATCTTGTCTACGTAAATGCAGGAATTCTTTGGGGCTTTTTTGCACGCATTCTTTTTCAAAACGCAACTTGAACTGTTGGAACAATTTTTTATCACCTACAATCAAACGACTATCCATCAATGCCGTTTTATTTTGTTGATCTTTGTTCGACTCGATAATGCATTCATTGATCGAACGAACTGATTGGCCCACTTTGAATCCCAAGTCCCACAATATGTAAAGAATGGCTTCGACCGCTTCCTTCGTAATGGGCGGAATTTTTGTGGATGCTTGAGGGATTAAAAATAAAAGGTCGATATCGGAACAAGGATTGAGAGCACCGCGCCCGTATCCGCCTGTGGCAACCAGAGACAAGGCCGGTTTAATCTTAAGAGGAAATAACACCGATTGATACGCGCAGATTAGTAGTATATCCAACAAATCTTTGCGTCGCCCCGCAACTTCTAAACCTCCTGCACCTTCTTTGTGCTCTTCTTTGATGATCTCTTCTTCGGGCTTTAAGAATTTTTTGAATAAAGCGATGCGCTCGTCAGGCGACAATAATCCCTCTAGCGCAGGAGCAAGGATCGTGTTCGCGCGCTGTTGAAGTTGATGGATGGATTCGCTCATGGATAGGCAGTAATTTTCTGATCAAAAATCACCGCCCACTCATGGAGCAACAGTTGTGGTGGGTCAAGCCATTCCTGTGTGCTTGCGCTTGATGATCGCATTGATTTCTTCTCATTCGCGCCACATTTCACAGGCATGAGCTGCAAATCCCGCGCCGAAGGCCGTGAGCCAGTAGCGTTGATCCGCCTGTTGTGAGATGAGACGCCGCTCTAAGGCATACATAACCGATGGACTACTCATATTTCCGTGTTCCTGCAGCACATGACGCGTTTCGGTAAGAGAAAACGGTAGGACTTTTTCTAATTCTTCGATCACATCACGACCGCCAGAGTGGGCTAGTATTTGATTCGGTTCGGCTGTGCGCTTTGCATACAATTGTGCCACTGCCTCGGCGGCCAATTGGGGCACGCTCCGGTGCAATTGATTTTTCAATTTTCCCAGTTCATTCACAAAGCGAATTTTTTCACGGTGCTCGGGCATGTGAATGGTGGAAAAATTTCCTATCTCCCACTGATGGCGCTCACTAGTGCCCGACCAGATCGATGCCGAGGCACCATCACCAAACAGGCATAAACTGATCAACACTCCAGGGTCGTCATTGACAAAAAATGCTGCCGAGCAAACTTCCACTGCAATCACGGCGACCTTTGCAGCAGGATTCGCTCGCAAGAATCCGTGTGCTGCACGAAGCGCAGGGATAGCCGCGCCACAACCAAGGCCTACGAGGTCGCAAAGATAGGCGTCACTGCGCAATCCGAGCTTTTCCGCGACATGTGAGGTCACGCCTGGACATAAATATCCCGTGCACGTGCAAACAAAAATCGCGTCCAATTCTGATGCCTCCAACTGCGCTTTTTCTAATACCTTGCTGAGCGCTGAAGACGCCATGATGACTGATTGCTCTTCGTAATACTCATTGAGCTCTTGAGCGCCACGGGTGAACAGCCGACTGATATCCGCAAGCCCATAATGACGTTTCTGAATTCCAGAATTGCCTAGCATCACTTTTTCTAACAATGTTTTTGATCGCACATTTACCTCTTGATGCCATTCGCTTGACTGCATGACGGTGAAGCAATCGTGTTGAGAATAGACGTGCGGCGGATTATAAGAAGCGATGGAGCAAAAGAACATAAATTAACGAGTGACTGAGTAAAGAAAACGAAAGGGCAATAACTGATTGGTAGATAAAATTTCAAGTGGCCTACGTAAACTAGGCGCAAGGATCAATCGATGCATCCACTGAGAAAAAGTGAGCCGCCTCAAGAATCTGCGAAGTTGTAACTCATGCACGCTTTGCAAGGTCTGCTGCCACGATTGTTGATGATTCGCATATTGTTCTAGCGGACTAATCCCCATCTCTGCGGCTTGCAGTGCCATGCTCATGCCATTGCCGGTAAAGGGGGGAATGATGCTTTCCGAGTCGCCAATACCTAGCATCGACGTGGGCATTTGTTGACGGCCTAACTGAAAACCGGCCGTCGCGTGAAATGAGCCAACACGCCATTCGCAGTGTTCGATTTTATCTGCTAGCACATGCAAACCACATTGATGCAAATATCCCAACAAAAGTTCTTCTTGTTTGCCTTGTATATCTGATTGAATCCGAAATAGACCACAAAGATTCACCCATCCATCCTCGACCCGAGCAAGACCAGCGTATCCGTGCTGACCGAGATGCATTTCTAATCCACTGCTCATCGTCAATCCCCGCACGTGCATTTTTAGCCCCAGCCATTGACCTTTCGCTGGCCGCCTACCTGCCGCCCACACCAAACCTTCTTTATCGGTAAATTGCTGCCGATTCGTTTCTTGAACAACCCCGCCGACAGCGCGTAAACGATCACAAAGCAACGCATCTAACCGATACCGCGAGATCGCATATGCTGCGCTGGGCAAGCGGTATTGCCCCATCATCGTTGCTCCATTCCACCATGACACCAAATCATGGCGTGCGCATTGCTCCATGATATCAGCTATGCCTAACGCATCCAGCGTCTGTTGGCTCACCCCGGAAATAAATTCGCCACAAACACGATGACGCGGATACGATAACGCTTCATGAACGATAACGGGAACATTTCTGTTACGTAAGGCAATCGCTAACGATAATCCGGATAAACCTCCTCCGACAATTTCGATTTGTTTTAGCGCTTGCATAAAATCGTCCGGCAAGCTCCTTTCCAATGTTCGATTTCCTCACAACTCCATTGTTGCGATGAAATCCCCAATAATTGCATAATTTCTCCTCTCCTAAAACCAGCATCAATACTGACATGCATATCATGACGAGTCACATCGTTGATGAACGGATGCATTAGTGCACCTAACAAATGTGGGGCTTTTCTGCGCAATGGCTCGTTGATGATCACTAGGGAAAAATGCGGTAGCCACGCGCTCAACCATGCTAATTTGCTATCATCAAAGTGATGTATAAAAAGATTCGCAATCAACGCCCCATAGCCCTGCGGCGGCGAGCATTGTGTAACATCGCCACTGCACCATTCCACTTTCTCGGGTAATTGTGCGGGACGCTCTAGCAGGTCATAAGCGCGAATATTTGCCTCAGGAAATTGCTGATGGATTTTCCTACACAAATCGCCATCCCCAGCACCAATTTCTACGATTCTTTTGTTGGTAAATTTATGTTCTTTCTTAAGTCGGTTGATAATCCATGATTCATTTCCCATCAAAAAATTGATTATCCGCAAATCAGATCGCGAGCGCATCGCCCGAGGATCGTTTGCCTGTAAAGCATCGAGCAGTTCTGGCTTCGCCAATCTAACCTTGTTATCTACCATTTGCGTTCGCGCTAAGATACCGGCAAAGCTCATTTTCACAATAGGTGATTAGAAAATAGATGTATTTAACTGCTAGTGCATTATTTTATGCTTCATAAAATACATTCGGCCATCCTCAGCGCCGCCGATAAAATCGGGTGTCCCATCATCATCAAAGTCTGCTGTCGTAGGGCTAACATCATGACCTTCGATATTTTTAGGATCGATCGCACCTAGGTTTTGAAACTTCCATTTCCCATTTTCCTGGGCCACTTGCCTCCATAAATCAGCGTTTTTTGAATTCACTAACAAATCGAGGAAACCATCACCATCCCAATCGGTGAGGCACAATTTTCTTCTGCCGCTCTTCCCTGCTGATTGATCGTTTAAACGTAGAGCTTGATTCTGTATATTAAGAAATGAGCGTTTTGGCGCTTGCAGAGTAAGGTCTTTATTCCTCTCAAAAAACGCGAGGTAACCTTCCTGATCAAGCATTACCAAGTCTAGCAATCCATCATGATTGATGTCATGCGCCACTGGTGTCGTGCGCCACTGCGTCATTAGTTTTTTACCATCTGGTTTACGCCAACCCCAGGCCAATGCTGGCTGTGCGCCACTCCATTCTACTTCGATTGCTTGAGGCGCGCTGAGTTTGGCCACTTGTTTGGTGCCTGTGTTTTTGAGCCACATCACATCGCCAAAAATACTGTTATAAAGAATATCCAGCAAACCATCGTGATTCCAATCTACTACATTTATAGTAGTATATCCCCACTTCGCTTCTGCTGGACCCTGAATGCTGCCATTCGCTCCCGCCATGATGCGAAATGGTTTTCCTTCTACCAGCAAGCGCTTCGGCGCGTCCCACTTGATTGCTTCAACACCACGACCACTTAAATTTTCAAAATACTCGATATAGCCAGCGCTATTCCCACTCAATAAATCGATATCGCCATCGGCATCCCAGTCCACAGCAAAGGGTGTGGCTAACGCACCACATTTCAACGTATCCGCCTGTTGTTGAAAATACACTGGCTGCAAAAATACTGGCGTGTCATTGACCAAAGTTCCCGTGTTTTCCACAAATGCCACACGCCCGTCTTCGTCGCCAACAATAAGATCCGCGTCACCATCGTTATCCCAATCAAAAGCGATCGGCACAATCATTTGTAAATCCATCTTCACTTCGCGTCCTTGTGGATCAATAATTTTTTTCCCCGCAGCATACAATGGTTCGGAGCTTGTATTACTATTTTCATAGTAGGTAAACCCATCCAAAAAACTGCCACAGATAAGATCCAAATCATCATCCGCATCACAATTGACAAAGTTTGGTGAAGGACAACCAAACGTTTCGAGAGGTTTCCCATCAGCTAACATTTCATACGGTTCACTATAGCTTTTATCAGAACGACCATAAAAAACATGAATCCTTCCGCGTAATGGTCCATTTGTCCAATGCCCGCTGGCATCCCATGCATTGTCCCATCCGTAATCACTCCAATCTTCTATCGCCACAATAAGATCTTCTCTACCATCACCATTAAAATCTGCATATCGCCACTGATTATGACGAATGCGCAATGATGCTTTCTGTGTATTGAAATAATTTCCTTTGATCGGCAGGACTTGTTTTGTCTCAATGCCAGTTTTACAAAAATCTAAGTATTCGATACCTGGCGAAAGCACATGCATTTTGCCATCAACATAACTCGGCATGACATATGGAACCGTAGCGCTGATTCGTCGTGCCTTGGAAAAAATAGGCATTTTATTTTTCGAAGTAGCACCCGTGGTGTTTTCAAATAAATAGATGCCATTCGATGGCTTATCGGGGCATGAAACGATCAAATCATAATCACCATCGCCATCTGCATCACACGGTAATGGCCACGCCCATAAACCTACGCCCAAATCAACGACAAGTCCTGGATTATTATATTTCAATGGTTCTAGCGCGTAGTTTATGTGAGCTACGGTGCTGAACAACGAAACAAGTAAGAATTTCATATCTGCTGATGTGTATAATGCATTTCTTACCATTATACAAATTCATCTTATGTCAGGAAATGATTTTTTCCCTTCGACTCTGCGCATTTTGGTTCTTGTCATCATCTAACATCTTATTACGATTTCACTTTGTCAGAGCAAGTTAATCCTTACGCTGCACCCATCATAAATGCGCCACCATCAAGCATCGGTCGTCCGCAAGAAGTTTTCATGCAAGGCGATCTGCTTATCGTCCCTAAAGTGTATACCTTTCCTGCCATTTGTTTGCGCACAAGCGTGACTGAAAATCTCAGCAAACCCATCAAACGAGCAGTGTCTTGGTATCATCCTGCTTGGGTATTGCTTATTCTTACAGGACTCATTATTTTTCTGATCGTAGTATTGTGCATACAAAAAAGGATTACTGGTTTTCCAATTATCCATGGAAGCGAAACGAGCTAGAAGGAACAAGATCCTTATCGCATGGGGAACATTTTTCTCATCCTTCGGTTTCTTTTTTCTTGCCGGTAAACTGGAGCAACCGTGGTTTGTTTTTGTCGGATGTCTAACCATCTTGGCAAGTTTGATCATGGGCGCTACATGGTGCCGATTGCTCGTGCCTACGAAAATTGATGAAAATTTCGTTTATTTACGCTTCAAAAACCAAGAACTGTTGAAGAAAATTTTCTTTACCTGCAATGCCACTAGAATATCTGTGGCACAACCGCCAGCTATTCCTTAGCTTTAATCTTACCGATTATTCACCAATTTTTCTCTGCGTTCACGTACAAGGCGAACGACGAGCGCTGTCCAACCTGTTTGATGCGAGGCACCCAAGCCTTCACCTGTTTCGGCATGGAAATACTCATGGAAGAGTAATAAATTTTGCCAATGAGGCACATCGCTGTATCGCGGGGCATCGCCGAAACACGGGCGATAGCCATTTGCTGCGGGGACGAATAATGAAATAAGACGATCGCATAAATCAATAGCGATCTCTAACAAAGTTTTCATTTCTCCCGAACCTGTTGGATACTCGATGGTAAAGGAATCGCCATAGAAATAATAATATCGTTCAAGTGCTTCGATGATTAAAAAATTCGTCGGAAACCAAATTGGTCCGCGCCAATTCGAATTGCCTCCGAACATGTCAGTATTTGATTCTCCTGGCGTGTAGCGCACTTCATTACGCATGCCGCCATGCTCAAAAACAAATGGCTCTTTATCGTGTGCTTTACTCATCGATCGAATTCCGAAAGGTGATAAAAATTCGTTAGGATGAAACATATGCGAGAGAGTTTTTCGCAAGCGTTCTTCTGTCGGCAATGCCAGCAAGCAGCGTCCAGGATTCTTAGTGCCACTGGCGCGACGAACTTTAATGTATTTCAAAAGGTCAGGACGATTGGTGAGAAACCAATCAAGACGTTTGCGAAAACCAGGAAGTGCATCAATCGTTTTTTGCTTCAACACTGTGACAGCACAAAGTGGCAACAAACCAACCAGCGAACGAATACGCAGTGGAATCGGCTCAGAATGATCGATGATCAATTCATCGTAATAAAATCCATCTTGTTCATCCCACAGTCCAGATCCACCAAGGCTATTGATCGCATCGGTAATGTTGACGTAGTGTTCGAAAAATTTCGATGCTATATCCTCGTATGCTGGTTTTACCAAGGCTAACTCTAACGAAATCGATAGCATCGTTAAACAATACGATGCCATCCATGCAGTGCCATCAGCTTGATGCAAACGACCACCACCAGGTAATGCATGTGATCGGTCAAATACGCCGATGTTATCAAGCCCTAAGAATCCTCCACCGAATACATGACGACCTTCCGCGTCTTTGCGATTCACCCACCAAGTGAAATTGATCAGTAATTTTTGAAAAGCACGTTCTAAGAAAAGAATATCACGTTTGCCTTTTTGATCGGCAATTTTATACACTCGCCACACAGCCCATGCATGCACTGGTGGATTTACATCAGAAAAATTCCACTCATATGCGGGCAATTGTCCATTTGGATGCATATACCATTCGCGCAATAGCATTAGCAGTTGATTCTTAGCAAAGTCCGGATCGATTGCGGAAAATGGTATCATGTGAAATGCCGTGTCCCAGGCTGCAAACCATGGGTATTCCCACTTGTCGGGCATCGATAAAATATCACGTGCAAAAAAGTGGGCCCAATCAGAATTGCGACCTTTCAATCGTCGAGTCGTTGGTGGTGGTCCATTTGGATCTCCTTTTAGCCAATCATCGACAACGTAGTGAAAAAATTGTTTGGTCCAAAGCAATCCCGCATATCCTTGCCGACAAATCATTTGTTCTGGCTCTGGTATGTTGTTAGGAATCACTGACGCATAAAATTCATCTGCTTCTTGTATGCGTGCGGTGATGGTTTCGTCAAATTGCTCAAATGCGGCGAGATAATTGTGTTCTTTTTCTGAACGTAAGCGGCAACGCACTACAATACTTTCGCCAGCGGGAATCACAAAATGAAATAATCCGGCTGCTTTAGTGCCAATATTATCTGGATTTACTGCTTCTTTTTCTTTTTGAATCACATAACGGTGAAACGCATCTTTCACATAAGGTTGAGGATTCTTCTCGCCTCCTAACGCGACGTGATTGCTATCATTTTCGGTAAATATCCATTCTACTTCGCCATGATTTCCTTGTGCTTCCAAATAGAACCGATAAGTGCCTAAATTTTCATGAACAATGCGCAAAAAATCTTCCTCTCGATTTATCGTTGGTTTTTTAAGTGTTTCATCGCGTTCATTTTTCCAAGACCAAGTATTACGAAACCAAACTGTTGGCAAAATATAGATCGGCGCGGCCTCTGGTCCATGATTGGTTATGGTTAGACGCCATAACAAATCTTCGGAAGTGCGTTTTGCTACTTCTTGTAACACATCAAAGTATCTTCCTTCTTGAAAGATCCCCATATCGGCGAGTTCCATTTCTGGGCCATCTCGTCCGAGTTTTTGGTTCTCTTCAATGATCGCGGCGTAGGGATATGCCGCGTGTGGGTATTTATACAATGCTTTGGTGTAGGAGTGTGTAGGAGTCGCATCGAGATAGTAATAACACTCTTTCACGTCTTCCCCGTGATTCCCTTCATTGCCGCCTAAGCCAAAAAGTCGTTCTTTCAAAATGCTATCATTTCCATTCCATAACGCAGGAGCAAAGCTAAGCAAGCCTTTGCGATCACACCAGCCCTGCAAGCCATCCTCACCCCAGCGGTATGCCCGCAAGCGCGCGTGATCATGAGGCACTGTAGCCCAGCTATTACCGTGATCAGAATCATCCTCTCGCACTGTTCCCCATTGTCGCTCACTAAGATACGAACCCCAACGCTTCCAATTTTTGGAGCGGTCGCGGTCTTCGTTCAATCTCTCGTGTTCTTTAGTCATCCAAAAGAAGGATAAGCAGAAAATATGCAGATTTGTTGAGAAGTGATGAAAAAATCATCGTTGTAACCAATCTCCCGATAAAATGATTGGTTTGTTAGGTTTCTCCCAAGCCGCCCAAATCCAAGCTTGTTGCGTGTGTCCTTGATCATCCGTTGCGTTCACGAGAACACGCTTGTATTCCTTGCCTTCGAATAGATCGAGTTCAGCTAGGATATCATCATCTACCATAAAAATTTCTCCGCGCACACTTGCTTCAGCTTCAGTGCTCAGAACAATCGCCGGATACCAATCAATATGATACAAAACACCTTTCACCGAAGCATTTGCGATCCAGGTTGCGGCACGCATTCTATGATGTTGCGATCCATCACGCCGAAGTGTGCCGTATACAAATATGCGATGTTTCATCTGATATAAATTATACCTTATTTCCCATCAATGTCTTTTTGATTGTGAACAAGTAATGGGTTTTTGCGCATAACATGTGATTAGACAAATAACAACTTGATACGACTAGGGGTTTTATCAGTTATTACGAATTTCATCGTTACTCTTTCACAGGTTATTATTCATGTGGAACTGCTTTCATGAAAGTGTAGAACTCTGTTTTTGCTGACTTGTTCACACGATGATGATGATGATATTTATTTATATTTAAAGATTCTCTTCTTAGAGCATGTGAGTAAATCTTTTGATACTTTCATTCTAACACTATTTCTAATTAGTAAAAACTTAGACACTTGCAGTTCAAAGAAAAACCGCTCGATCCACAAGGGAAGGAGCGGTTTGAAATGATTTGTTGACGTATTAGTTTACTGCAGCGGCTGCTACAACGTTTACACGGCTACCACCTTTGTCGAATAGCACTTTGCCATCGCTTAGAGCGAAGAGCGTGTGGTCGCGGCCAATGCCTACATTTAGGCCTGGTGTCCAGCGGGTGCCGCGTTGACGGATGATGATGTTGCCAGCGATGACTGCTTGGCTACCGAATTTTTTTACGCCGAGACGCTTGCTACGTGAGTCACGTCCGTTCTTAACTGATCCTTGTCCTTTCTTATGGGCCATAACGAGTAATGATGAGTGGTGAAAAAATGATTAGGCTGAGATGCCGGTAATTTCGAGTTTAGTCAAATGACGACGGAAACCAATTTTCTTATGGAAACCTTTACGACGTTTGAATTTGAAAGCCACGCCTTTTTCGCCGCGGAATTGCTCCACAACTTTAGCGGTGACACTAGCTCCTGCGACGAGGGGAGTACCCACGGTTACGGATGATCCTTCGCCGACAAGTAGCACGTCGAAAGTTGTTTCGCTGCCAACATC
Source organism: Akkermansiaceae bacterium (assembly GCA_903878115.1). Taxonomy (GTDB): domain Bacteria; phylum Verrucomicrobiota; class Verrucomicrobiia; order Verrucomicrobiales; family Akkermansiaceae; genus UBA956. The sequence goes on from CAIRGO010000229.1 coordinate 34,453, forward strand.
GAGAGATAGTTTTTCTACATCGATCTTGTCGCCTTGTTGAACGCGGTATTGTTTACCGCCTGTTTTTATGACTGCGTAGCCCATGGTATGAAGAGGTTGCCGCCGTTGCGGGCGGGCGCGAACTTCACCATAAATTTTGAGGTGTGGCAAGTTTTTTTTGAAAAAATATTTCTTTTTTGATTTTTACTTTTTCGTTGCCTTTTTTCCCCACTGATTGCAGCAATAGTGCTGATGGAATGGTTGATTGATGGCGTTGAACAAATGGAACACTTGGCGGAGGAATTGGCGAGTTCAATTCAATCTCCGGCTACTTGGGCATTGTTAGGTGATTTAGGCGCAGGCAAAACACATTTTTCCAAAGGCTTTGCACGCGGTCTTGGATACGCTGGTGATGTCACTAGTCCTACATTTTCATTAGTCCAAGAATACCATGGAGGACGTTTGCCGATCTTTCATTTTGATTGGTATCGGCTGAAAAGCGCGGCTGAAGTTCTGTCAATCGGATGGGATGATTACCTTGATCAGAAAGGTATTTTGTTAGTTGAATGGGCCAACCTATTTCCTGAATTATGGCCGAAACCAACCTTACAAGTGTCAATCGAAATTCTCGATTCTCGGCGTCTGGTGACGTTAAGAAACATCGATTAAAAAACAGTGCGTCCGACACTTTGTAGTGTTCTGCTAGCTGTTCCTACCACGCTTTGCGCTAAACCGCATGAAGACATAAGGGTAACGATCGCTAATAATATGATCCAAAGAGAGATTTTTTTCATCGGCATTACCTTATTCTAAATGATGCGGCTGTCTAGATTAAATAACTGGCCAGAGGTATGGATCAATGAACGATGCAATAATAAAATCATCTGCGCAACCTGGTCTCCGGTAGTAAAGCGTTGCAAAGCATGTTCAGAAAGAACCGATTCTTTGCGTTTTTTATTGATATTCTTGGTCATTTGATTTTCCATAAACCCTGGCAAAATCGTATTCACGCGAATATTGGCTCGACCCCATTCTTTCGCGAGTGCTTTGGTCAAGCCGATAAGTCCCGCTTTTGCGCTTGCATAGGCAACTTGGCCTGCCGGAGGATGAAGCGCAGAATAACTAGAAATAAAAATCACATGTCCGCAGCGTTTCTTGAGCATGGATTTGGATGCTTCTTTCGCACAAAGTGCAGCGCCACGCAGATTCACCTGAATGATGTGATCCCATGTTTCTTCCGTTGTTTTCCCGAGCAATTGATCGTCTGTGCAACCAGCTGCGCAGATTAATAAATCGCAAGGATGTTGTCTGATGTATTTGACAATTTGTGAAGCGTTGGTCATATCCATCTCTCGACGAGATGGGAGGTAAATTTCCGCAGAGGAATCAATTTGTCGAAATAAAGAGGCGATGACTCTAGCAGTAGAGCCATCGCCTCCTGTGATCAATATGCGTTCGGGCACTGGATATTTACTTTGTTTTCATTGCCGGTGCGATCACTACGGCATGCTCTTCATAAATTGCACGACCATTAGTGCTAGCGAGAATGTATTTTAAAATCGCGGTGGCTGGCAGATTATTAAGCTTCAGCGTGACGCGTGCATTTTTAAACTCTCCGTCCGGATCGCGAACGATGAAATTCGGGGTAAATTTTTTGTCCGTTTGTTTGTCGATGATGGCCGAGAGTGATTCTAGGCATTCGCTGAGCGATGCATCAGAATACTCGACCGCAGGAATGATGATTTTGTTGAGGGTAAACTCACGTTTTTTGGCAACGATGGCGTTTCGGTTTAGCATCAATTGTGTCAGTTGATACTTCGCATTGGGATTGTCTGGCTGGAGTTTAAGTGATGCGCGAAGGTATTGTTCACCTTCGGAGGCATCGCCTTGCTCGATGGCGCTGAGGCCTTGTCGATAGAGCTGCTGTGCGTCGGCAGGCTTTGCTGGTGAAGCTACTTGCTGAGCGCTAATGGGGGCGATACTACTTGCAATCATGATCATGGTAACGAGTGCGTGTTTCATATATTCTGTGTTGTGTTTTTTGTACCTAGACGTCTTATGGCCCCTAGGCTAATCATAAGGTGCACTATTTTTCTGCTAGATGCAAGTCGGAAATTGGATAGACAAAAAAATTGCTATTCGGGCTGGGAGGTCACTTCTTTTTCTCGTTTTTCCATCCAAATGGCTAGCAATGCGATGTCTACTGGCGTGATGCCACTGATGCGACCTGCTTGCCCCAGTGTGAGTGGGCGAATTTGCTGGAAGCGTGCTTTTGCTTCCGCTTTCATACCGTGAATCATGGAGTAGTCGATCCATTCAGGAATGTGCTTTTGTTCCTGTCTGACCATGCGGTCGATCTGCAATTGTTGTCGCGCTAAGTGCCCCTCGTATTTGTATTCCGTCTCGATCAACGGCCACAATTCTTGATGATATTGCGCTAAAATTTCTGCGGGCAATTGCTCCCAGGTGTTTTCCATGCGACGCAGCCAGAGGTCCAGTTTGATACCATCGACATTGGTTTTTCGTACGAATGTCGCGGCGGATTCTAGCGCATCAATCTTCGCTTGTGTCCGCATCATACGCTCTTGTGTGACCAGTCCGATCTGATTTCCTAGGGGGGTTAATCGCAAATCCGCGTTGTCTTGGCGCAATAGCAAGCGATATTCAGCACGGCTGGTGAACATGCGATAGGGTTCCGTGCAGCCACGGGTGACCAGGTCATCGATCATTACGCCCAAATATGCTTCGTCGCGCCCTAGGATGAATGGTGTTTTGCCCATCACCTTTAGTGCGGCATTGGTGCCTGCCATCAAACCTTGACCAGCGGCTTCTTCGTAACCTGATGTTCCATTGATTTGTCCAGCAAAGTACAATCCTGACACCAGTTTGGTTTCCAGAGTAGGATAAAGCTGTGTTGGCGGGCAATAGTCGTATTCCACTGCATAGCCGGGGCGAAGGATTTCGCATTTTTCCAAACCAGGGATCGTGCGCAGAAACGCATACTGCACCTCGTAGGGTAATGACGTAGAAACGCCATTGATGTAGAACTCGTGCGTGTGACGGCCTTCTGGTTCGAGGAAAATTTGATGGCGTTCTTTTTCGGCAAAGCGAACGACTTTATCCTCGATCGATGGACAATAACGCGGCCCTACGCCCTCGATGATGCCGCAGTACATCGGTGATTGGTCCAGATTATTGCGGATAATATCGTGCGTGCTGGGGTTGGTGTAGGTGATGTAACACGGCATTTGTTCCACGTGGAACATCGGGTCTGCCCAGTGGTTGAGGGTGAAAATATCATCCCCTCCCCTGCCAATGGTGTCGTGAAGATAACTAAAATGGGAAATCGGAGTGTCGCCATTCTGCACTTCGCAGGACTTTAGATCGATCGAACGACCATTGAGTCGGCAAGGTGTCCCGGTTTTGAATCGAGCAACCTCGAATCCAAGGGTGCGCAGGCTATCGCTCACGGTGGAAGTCGCATCACCCATGCGTCCGCCTTTTTCATTTTTTAGTCCTACGTGCATCAGTCCCCGCATGAAAGTACCTGCACTCAGCACCACAGATTTGGCACGAAATTGCATGCCCAACGAAGTGGTGATGCCGGTAATTTGATCGTTTTCTACAAGTAGTTCCGCTACGTTGCCTTGGTGCATGTCGAGATTTTCGGTCTGCTCCAGCAACCATTTCATGCGAAATTGGTAGGCTTTTTTGTCGCACTGCGCTCGTGGAGCTCTGACACTCGGACCCTTACTCGCATTGAGCATGCGCCATTGAATGGCGGTTGCATCGGTGTTCAGAGCCATCGCTCCGCCGAGCGCATCGATTTCCCGCACCATGTGACCTTTTGCCAATCCGCCAATCGCTGGGTTGCAGCTCATTTGCCCCACGGTGTCCAAATTCTGCGTTAAGATGGCGACTTGGCAGCCGAGCCTGGCCGCCGCTAGTGCTGCCTCGATTCCCGCGTGACCGGCACCGATGACTAAGACATCATACTCTTTAGGATAAACAAACATGTTTGGTAAGTGGGGCGGCAATCATAGCACAATGTCGGCTGATCGCCTATAGAATTTTATCGACTCTTTGTTCCACGTGGAACAATCATCGGTTCAATATGCCGTTTTTGCTTCTTGGCAATAGCTCATCGAGGGAGAAAACGATTTGTTCGGTTTTGTTGCAAAGCATGACGAGTGGAATATCGAACTCAGCCATGACCTGTCTGCAGGCACCACACGGAGAGATCGGTGTATCAGTGTCGGCGACACAGACAATGCGGGTAATTTTTTTAGCCCCTGCGGCGATGGCAGAACCGATGGCCACACGTTCGGCACAGTTGGTCAGACCGTAGGAAAGATTTTCTACATTGCAGCCGCTAAAAATTCTTCCGTCATCGGTTTCGAGCGCGGCACCGACAAAAAAGCGAGAATAGGGTGCGTGGGCATTTTCGCGTGCTTTCCATGCGGCATCAATGAGTGCAGACCAGTCCATGCGTGCGATGCTAGCACGAAATTTTCCCGAAGGAAATGAAGAAATTTCACTGGCAAAAAGTTTGTTTCTATGGCAAATAGTGCTCATGCATCGTTGTTTATCAATTATCGCACTGGTTGCATTTCTCCTAGTGTTTCGTATGTCAGGAGCGCAGCTTGGGTGGATGAATTTCTCCCCTCTCCCTGCGATTTTACTTCTATCCATTGTTTGCCTCAAAGGCAACGATCGCTGGTTGGTGCCCGGATTGGCCTGGTTGATTTCGGATCCTTTGGTCAATCAAATCCAAGGTTCACCGTTGTTAAGCTGGGATCATCTTGGCTTGGTGTTGGGAGTTCTCTCCATGCTGTCAATTGTGCCATGGATGAAGCGCAATTTTTCGCCGAGCAAAGGTTTAGTCGGGTGCCTAGGTGCCGCAGTAATCTTCTTCTTCGTGACCAATACGATTTCGTTTTTCAGCTTACCTGATTTGTATGCACGCACGTTTGCTGGCTTTGTTCAGGCGCAGTGGACTGGTCCTGTGGGGCTGGGTCCTACGTGGATTTTCTTACGTAATTCTTGCGCAGCAAATATTCTCTTTGGATCAATATTTCTTCTTGCGATTCGTCCTTTTTCCGCTTATTTCGCGGTGCTGCATTCCGCTCGCTCACAAGGTTAACTTTACTTTTTTATCACACTTATGTCTCTTGCCGATTCTCAATATGCTCGCTTAGATTTTGCCACATCGCCGATTAACCGCGCGCTGACAGCCGAACAAAAAATCGGACTTCTCACCCAGATGATGAGGATTCGTAAATTTGAACAAGCATCTCTCAAGTATTACAATGCTGGTCGCATCGGTGGTTTCCTTCACTTGTACATCGGGCAAGAATCCGTCGCCGTTGGCACCATTTCTCTTTGCACGCCGAATGACCATACCATCACGGCGTATCGCTGTCACGGTCACGGTTTGATGTCGGGCATGAATATGAACGAGTGCATGGCGGAACTTTTCGGTAAGGCGACTGGCTCAGCGAAAGGCAAGGGCGGATCGATGCACCTTTTTGCTCCCGATAAGAATTTCTGGGGTGGCCACGGGATTGTTGCTGGTCAGACTCCGCTGGGACTTGGTCTCGCTTACGGCTTAAAATACAAGGGCATTCCTGGTGTGGCTCTGTGCTATTTGGGCGATGGAGCGGTGAACCAAGGCGCTTTCCATGAATCACTGAATCTAGCCGCATTATTCGAATTACCAGTCATTTATGTGATTGAAAACAATGGTTATTCGATGGGCACCTCGCAAAAACGCTCATCTGCGTATCGTGGTTGCCTTGCCCAGCGCGCTGAGGCTTACGATATGGAATGGGACCTTGTCGATGGATCAGACATTTACGAAGTGCGTGCCAAAACTCATATTGCGATGGAACGTGCGCGCACCGAATGCCGACCTACGATTTTAGAAATTTCCACCTATCGTTATTATGGTCATAGCGTGGCTGATGCGAATGCGAAAAAATATCGTTCTCCTGAGGAAATCGAAAATTATAAAAACAATCACGATCCGATTTCTACATTCCGCACTCGATTGATCCAAGAGGGCGTCATCACTGCAGAGCAGGCTGATGCCATTAATAAATTAGCGACAGAAGAAGCCGCTGCCGCTGTTGTATTTGCCGACCAATCCCCCGCCCCATCCATTGATGATATCATGAAGGATGTTTATTGGGAGGTGGACAATCAAACGGAAGCAGGTCGCACGGGTCGCCATTTTTTCAATGATTGATTTTTATTACTATAAACATAGTATCAATTTCTAACAATTATATTTCATTCGTTAACACAGTAATTATTTTATGCGCACATTATCATATCGAGAAGCACTTCGCGAAGGTCTAGATGAGGAATTAGCCCGTGATGAAAACGTCGTTCTGATGGGCGAAGAAGTAGCCCAGTACAACGGTGCCTATAAAGTGACAGAAGGGTTATGGCAAAAATGGGGTGATAAACGCATTGTTGACACGCCGATTTCGGAAGCAGGATTCATCGGTATGGGCATTGGCGCCTCGATGTTAGGCATTCGCCCGGTGATGGAATTGATGTTTTGGTCGTTTCATTCCGTTGCCTTTGACCAAATGGTCAACAATGCTGGCTGTGTGCGATACATGTCTGGTGGTTTGATCAATTGCCCGATTGTGGTGCGTGGTCCAGCCAACGGCGGCACGGGTGTGGGAGCGACTCATTCGCACATTCCTGAGGGACTTTTCGCGGCATTTCCGGGGATTAAAGTGGTGGCGCCTGCTACACCAGCAGATGTGAAAGGTCTTATCAAAGCGTCGATTCGCGACAACGATCCAGTGTTTTTCATGGAAAATACCTTGCTTTACGGAACGACTGGCCCTGTGCCAGATCTAGAAGACGGAGATCATGTGATTCCCTTGGGCCTAGCTGATTTGAAGCGTGAAGGTTCTGATCTTTCGCTGATTGCTCACGGTCGTTCGGTGCTTCATGCCCTGGAAGCGGCAGAAATTTTGCAACGCGATCACGCCATTTCCTGTGATGTGTTAGATTTGCGCACTATTCGCCCTCTCGATCAAGACGCGATTCTGGCGACAGTGCGTAAAACACATCGTGCGGTGCTCGTGGACGAATCAAAAGCCTTTGGTGGTGTTTCCGCGATGGTGGCGACATTGATCCAGGATCATTGCTTTGATGACCTAGATGCCCCCGTGAAGCGTGTTTGCACTCTTGATGCGCCAGCAATTTATTCACCATTCGTAGAGAATGATCAGTTGCCAAATGCCAAGCGGATTGTTGCGCAGGTTCTGACCATTGCCTAATAAGTAAGAATTTTTTTGCAATAATCATTTTATCGTTGACCACCCTACCCTTCTATCGCTTATAATCGCGCCGTTATGAAAAGCCTTTTTCTCTCATCATTACTTGCTGTGACCGCTCTCGGTCTTTCTTCTTGCTGCTGCATGTTCGGCGGTCTTGGCAAAGCCGAACACAAGACCGTTGAAAAACGTGTATGTGGTTATGACACTGTTACGAAAGAAGTGCAGGTTTCGTCGAAAGACGCGAAAGGCGGCATGCTCACCGAAACAGTGACAACCAAAGTTCCTCGTTATAAAAATGTGAAAGTCAAAGACAACGCTAGATGCGTGCGTTCTTATTGCCCTGGTCGCGGCACTTGTGGCAACACAACAGAAACCACCATCAACATGGCAACAGACCAAGGTGGCGTGGGTAGTCCACATATCGGTCTTGTTCCAACGATGAGAGTTCTTGCTCCTTAATTCTGCACACCTCGTAATTTTTATAAAGCGCGGTGAGGATCTCATCGCGCTTTTTTTCTGGACGTTTTTTTCTACATCGAAACATCATGCAAAAAGAACGATTCATCATCATCATGGCCATAGCAGTAGTGATTTGCTTGGTGGAATCTAGCATTCGCCCTTATGATCGCCTCACTTGGGTAATGGAAGTAGCTCCGGTTCTGTTAGGCTTGCCTGTTCTTGTTTTTAGCTATCGAAAATACCCGCTAACTACGTTGGCCTATGTGTTGATTGCCGTTCATGCGATTGTGTTGATTTTTGGCGGAAAATATACTTACGCTCGTGTTCCCTTTGGATACTGGTTGCAAGAACTGTTAGGCACTGACCGCAATCCTTATGATAAAATAGGACATTTGATGCAGGGCCTCGTTCCAACTTTGCTTGCACGTGAAATCTTTGTGCGCAGCAAGACGATTTCTCTGAAATGGTTGATCAATCTCATTGCGCTTTGTGTGGCGATGACAATCAGCGCTTTTTATGAATTGATCGAATGGGCCGCGGCGTTGATGTTAGGACAAGGCGCAGACGAATTTTTGGGCCTTCAAGGCGATGAGTGGGACACGCAATCGGATATGTTTTCTGCCAGCATCGGCGCTTTGATTGTTTGGATTATCTTATCAAAGTGGCATGATCGACAAATCAACGACAGGAGTGATTCGCGCGCGTGGTGAAATTTTTTAATGAATTAAGACCCTAGGCGCAAAAAGTACTGGAATAATCTCATCTTATGGCGTATGAATTCGGCCGCTTCCAACAGATAACTTCACACCATGGCTGTAAATATTGAAATGCCCAAACTCTCGGATACAATGACCGAGGGAACTCTTCTTAAATGGCACAAGAAGGTCGGAGACCGCATTGAAATTGGCGATATCATCGCTGAGGTCGAAACCGACAAAGCAACCATGGAAATGGAGGCATTTGATGAGGGTATATTGACGTCGATCAATATCGAAGAGGGTGGAAAAGCTCCGATCAACTCCATCATTGCTGTACTTGATGGCAATGACGGCGTGGCAGCAGCAGCGGCAGCAACGCCAACCGCTGCAACGCCAACCGCTGCAGCACCAGTAGCTCAAGCGGTAGCCGCAGTTGCCGCAGTAGTCGCGCCAGTGGCTCATGCCTTGGGCGATCGCATCAAGTCTTCACCGCTAGCGCGTAAAGTCGCCGCATCGTTGCACGTGGATCTTTCTCAAATCACCGGCACTGGCCCAGGTGGTCGTATTGTTCGTGCTGATGTGGAATCCGCATCAGCTGCCCCTGCTGCTGCTGCCGCTCCTGCTCCTAGCAAACTTGGATCTGCCGCAGCCGCACTCGCAGCCGCCGCAAAAAATCGTGTTGCCTCCCCTGCTCCCAGCGCTCCAGCAGCCGTGGCGATTTTGCCAGTTGCCAAGGCAGACGATCAAATCATCGAGCTTTCTTCCCTGCGAAAAATCATCGCCTCTCGCCTGCTCACCTCGAAGCAAACCATTCCTCATTTCTATCTGCACATCGAAGCTGATGCTGGACAATTGATGGGCTTGCGCAAACAAATCAACGATCAAGCTGCGGGAACTACGGGTAACAAATATTCCGTAAATGATTTCATTATGAAAGCATTGATCAATGCTACCCAAGCGGTGCCTGCGATCAATTCTTCCTACGCGGGCGATCACATTGTGCGTTTTGGTTCGGTCGGATTGTCAGTGGCGATCGCGATCGAGGATGGCTTAGTAACACCTGTGGTGAAAAATGCTGAAACCAAGTCGTTGCTGCAAATTTCTCGCGAAGTAAAAGATTTCGCCGTGCGTGCGAAAGACCGCAAACTCCGCCCTGACGAGTTCGATGGCGGCACGATTACCATCTCCAATCTCGGCGCCTGGGGCATTGAATCATTTGATGCCATCGTCAATCCACCGCAAGCTGCTATTTTATCAGTGGGCGCTGTGATCGATAAACCAATTGTGAAAAATGGACAAATCGTGATTGGTCAAATGATCAATCTTGGCCTCTCATGTGATCATCGCGTCGTCGATGGCGCCATCGCTGCGGCCTTCTTGAACGAAGTGAAAAAATTGATCGAAAGCCCCGCTTTGATGTTGGTCTGATCAGTATTTCCTTTCGTCAATTTTATCCCATGACACGCTCGTATGTTTCGCTGCTAGCACTCAGTTTCGTTGGCGCTTTTCTGCTGTGTATTCTGAATTCGTGCGGCATTTCCGATCCTGTGACTCCGCCACCCGTTGCCGCAGGTTCCTTGCCACGCGTTTTGTTAGATAGCGGTAAACAATTGCAATACCATCGCTCGATTCAGAGTGGCGTAGATACCTTTACGATACAAACAGGCAGTCGTTTATTACGTAAAGCGGGAAGCCCAGACATTGATCTCGTCGGTGCCATGCACGCGGCAGAACCTGCATATTATAAAAAATTGCAATCCGATCTGAACAAGGCAGATTTGGTGTTGTTTGAAGGTGTAGTTGACGAAAGTCAGCAGCAAGCCGAGGAAGCGATGTCGGATGCACAACGACAAAAAGCCTATCAAAAATCAGCCTACAGTCGATTGGCTGCCAGTCATGGCTTGGTGGCGCAACACACATCGATCAATTATGAAAGTTCTCGATTTCGCCGCTGCGATATGTCGGTGCAGCAAATGGATGCACTGTTGAAATCCGAAATGGCAAGTGGTGGATCAGGAGCGAAAGCATCCACCGCAGCGGGCGAAGAATTTGCATCGGTGCGTAAAGTGCTTAGCGGCCAATCATGGGCGGCCAATGCGGTGATCGGGTTGATTTCGATGAGCCCAGCACTGACGGCGCGCACGAGATTGATGTTGGTGGCGTCTGGTTCGGAGAGCAATGACGACGATTCATCGCTGCATCCCCGCTTAGAACAATTGATCCGCGAAGATCGGAACGCTTTCGTTATGAAAGAAGTCACCACGATCATGCGCAAGGAAAAAGGGCATCAACGCATTGCGATTTTCTACGGTGCAGCGCATCTTGCAGATTTACAAAAACGCTTTGCTGCGTTGGGTTATCGTCCGGTAGAATCGATTCGTTGGTACGACGCCGTGACCGCACACCCTTATGCGGCGGGCATTACAGAAGATGAAGTAAAAGAAATTTTCACTCGATGAGCGCGTAGACTCCTTGATGGAGACCGATGGCGTAGCATTTTACCATGTTATTCGACACGCCTAATGCTTTTGCGGTGAGTGCACGATAGTGTAGCAATTGCTCACGATGTTTTTCTAACAAATCATTCGCAGTTGCGCCGACATCGGTTTTGTAATCGATAATTTCTACTGCTACAATCGTGTCATTGCTGCGTTCGATGTGCACGCGGTCCATGATGCCACGCACCAAAACACCATCGATCATCCCATCGACGGGAATTTCTTTTTGACACACTATTGAGCGACCACCATGAGATAACAGCGACGCAATATCATGATTTTTTAATGCCGCAAGCACCACGGGGGGTAAGGCGGATAGATTTGTGGCATCATCGTCCAACCAAGTTATTTTTTCTAATAACGCATGAATCTCCGTTCCGCGCTGCATGGCGGCATAGTCTTTTGGCAGATTATCCGAGTGTGATGCTTTTTTACTGCGATGACGCCTGATCGCATTGCCTAAGGTGATGGGTGACGCCTCAGATACTTCTTTCACAATCGTTTTAACACGATCAAAACAAGCGAAACTCCCCTCTTCGAAAAGCAAGGTTCCCTCACCAGAGCAGGAGTCTTTGATCAAATTCGTTAGAGAATTGTTAGGTTCACTCGATTCTTTACTATCTAACAAAACATATAGGCCCTGTTTGGCTCGGGTGAGAGCCACATAGAGCACGCACATGGCTTCGTAGCATTGTGCCTCGCTCCATGTTTTTTCAGCTTCTTGCATGGCGATAATCATTTTCCTCGCCCACTGCGGAGGGCTTTGGCAGATCCAATCGGTGCCACGTGCGATGTCAAAATTTCCTGAGTTCGGAATTTTTTCTTTCGATATGATTGGCAGCAGAACGACATCAAAGCCTAGCCCTTTCGATTTGTGAATCGTCATGACTTGAATCTGCGCGGCACCAGGGCTTTGGCTAATTTCCATGCGCGCTAATGCTTCCGACGCGGCTTTTGCCGATCCTGTGCCGCTGGTATCAATTTCGTGCAGCTTTTGTATGATGTCTAACACGCGGCTTTTGGCAAAGGCAGAAAGTTGCGACCACTGATCTTCTAACAAAAAGTTGACCAATCCGCTATAGCCGTGTTCAGCAGCGTAATGATGAATTTTTAGCCAGTATGTTGCAGAAAATTTATCTAACAAAATTTGGTGAAGTCGAGACATTTTCACCGCTTCCTCGGCATAACGATCAGCGGGGTCAGCAAGCCAGCGAAATAATTGTGCCAGTGCGACACCGATCGGATGATCTTCGCATGGTTTTCTGTTTCCATCCTCGATGACATGAAAACCTTCTGCGCGTAAGTGGTCAGAAATCGTTTGTACATCCTTCTTCGTCCGCAGCAGAATACCGCAGGATAGTTCTTTTTTGCCGATGCCGATTTCATGAAGAATTTCTACCATACGAGTAAGATGGTTGTGGTCTTCTGTCGTTTCAATCGCCTCTACGCGAGCATGACCGCGCAATTCTTTTTTCGCGGCGATGTGGTCTTCCCATTGCCAAGCATAACCAGCGGCACCATAGAAATACTTTAAGCGATCAACGTTTCCGCATACTCGATTGACTAAGGATAAAACCTCAGTCGCCGAGCGATAGGACTCTGGCATGGTTTCCACGCACATGTTTTGTTGATAGCGTTGATGGACTTCATCAAATAGCCTGACATCACCTCCACGCCAGCCGTAGATGGCTTGTTTTTTGTCACCTACTAAGAATATAGTACCTTCATCATCGGTCGCGGCTTCGTCAATTAAGGGAAATAATCCCATCCAATCCGAGCGGCTTGTATCTTGGAACTCATCGAGTAACCAATGCGAGTATTTGGCATCGAGCCGGAAGTCGAGAGCCTCGCGCATCAGGCGTTTTTCTTCATGATTTGCCCAATCGTTCATTAACACCTTGATGTCACTAAAATTGAACATGCCTTTGCTGCGCATGCGTCGGTCACAGACTTCATCGTAAATGACGATGACTTCACGTATCGCTTGTGTGAATTCGCAGGCATTCATCATTTCCGCACGCGCTGCACACAGCAAAGTCTCGCGGAAAATTGCAGCCGTGGCTTGCGGCATCACAAACTCTTTGTAAAGTGATAAGGTAATGTCAGACTCTATGGGCAATGAACAAATATCTAACAATTGATCGGCAAGCTTACTACTAATTTTGCCAATCGTCCCACTGCCAACAGTGTGATTGGTAATGTTAGTGATGATTTTTTCTAGGCTGGGTCGCTGCCGTTTGTCATTGAAAGCAATATCTTCCATTGCGTTCATTAACAGAGCCTCAAAATGATTTTTTTGCTCATGCCACTGCACCTGACTGCCGCCTTCAGCGAGTTCGATGGGCCCCCAGCGCATACGATCGGCATCATTGCGCCATTGTTCGTGCCAACTTTCTACATACGATTCTAATTCGCGCTGCACATTGACGGCCTCTCGCCCCATCAGGGATTTGCGGAACACTTGATAGAATTTTTCTGATTGTTCTGGCGTGAGATCATCGCGCAAGATGCCACTTAGCATTTCTTCATGTATTTGCTTTAACGCCGCACCTTCGATCAACTGAAAATTCCCCGCCGAAACACCAAGCTCATGCGGAAATGATTTCACCACGCGCGAAAAAAATCCATCCATGGTCCCAAGGGTGATTCGCGGTAGAGATCGAATCAATTTTTCTAACACATCAGGAAAATTGACGGCTATCTGCAAATCATTCCGAATATTCTGAGCATAGTTCTTATCGAGACATGCCTTGGCAATTTTCGACAACACTTCGTCCGTAAACTCCCCTGCTGCCTTGCGTGTAAATGTCAGCGCGACAATCGTTTCAGGAGCCACACCTTTGGCAATAAATCCAAGAATCCTGTTGCTTAACTGATAAGTCTTTCCCGAGCCAGCAGAAGCTAAAACCATCAAGTTCGGTTCGAGAATTTTCATCAACAACACCCTATCGGATGTTGACGGGAATACAACGACAAAACATGACTGGTTCGATACCGCAACATAGCCGCGGGGTGGGGCGGGGAAGTGATTGGGCCCTGAAAAACACGAATTCCCCTAAAAAAGCCAGTATTCAGGATTGCGTGACGGGGGGGCGTTGCGCATGATTGCTCGGCGAGGCACTGTCGAGCATTTTGTTGGAAAAATGCCCATCTTTTGCGCGTAGGATAAGCAAACAAAATGACTGAGAAGCGTTTAAAAGTGGTAATTGCATGCGGCGGTACGGGTGGACATTTGTTTCCGGGGATCGCCGTAGCGGAAGAATTGCGGGCGCGTGGTCACGATCCCTTGTTGCTGATCTCGCAAAAAAATGTGGACCAAGAGGCATCGAAAAAATATGGCGACTTGGAATTTCTCGCGATTCCTGCCGTCGCAAAACCATCGACTTTATCTCCTAAAATGATTCCCTTTTTGTGGAAGTTATGGAGCACTGCTCGGTTGTGCAAAAAAATTCTGCGCGAACGCAATGCTGACATCGTCATTGGCATGGGTGGCTTCACCTCTCTGCCGCCGGTATTTGCAGGAAGGCAATTAGGTTTGAAAACTTTTGTTCATGATTCGAATGCGTTGCCAGGTAAGGCAAATCGATTGACAGCAAAATTTTGCACGCAGGTATTTGTCGGGATGAAAGAGGCGATACCATTTTTCCCTAGGCGTGAGGTAATTGTCACTGGCACACCGGTGCGAGGTGAAATGAAATGCTTGCCGAGTCGTGATGATGCGGCGCGGAAGTTTGGACTGAATGCCACACAGCCAGTGTTAGTCGTGATGGGTGGCAGCCAAGGCGCACGTCGATTGAACGCGTTAGTCGCAGAGGCATTTGACCATTTTCCCACCGGCACGCAAGTTCTGCATGTGGCGGGCACACTGGATGAATCGCGGGTACGAGAGGCCGCAAATGGTCGCGCTGGTTATACGGTGCTGGGATTCTGTGATGATATGCCTGCTGTTTATGCCGTGGCCGATCTGGTGTTGTGTCGCTCGGGCGCTTCGAGCCTCACCGAATTAGCATACGCTGGTTTGGCATCGATCTTGGTGCCATTTCCTTACGCTGCAGATGACCATCAAACCAAAAATGCAGATGCCTTTGCCAATGCGGGTGCAGCGAAATTAGTGCAAGAGGCACAGCTCGATGGTGATAGCTTGGCGCGACTCGTGACAGAAATTTTAAACAACTACGATATTCATAGTAGCATGAAAAAAGCAGCAGCCGCTCTTGATGTGCCTGATGCTGCCGCAAGAGTTTGCCAGAACATGGAAGCGGCGATGAAGAAATGAATTACGATAATTGTAGTAGATACATAGAAAGCAAAACAAATGGAAATTAAAGACTGGAGTAAACGTCTCACAGAAAACACACAACCGCTACGGGTGCATTTGATCGGCGTGGCAGGATCTGGCATGAGTGGACTGGCTTTATTGTTGATCGGCATGGGCCATCGGGTCAGCGGATCGGATCGAGTGACCAGTGCGGAAACTGAGCGACTGCAAGGAGTGGGTCTAGTATTTTCCTCACCGCATACTGCAGCAGCGGTCAATGGAGTTGATTTGGTGGTTTACTCATCGGCCATTCGTCCAGAGAATCCTGCCTACGCAGAAGCCACAGCGTTGGGCATTCCTTTACTGCGCAGAGCAGAATGCCTTGCGGCAATTTTGCATACGAAAAAGGGGATTGTCATCAGCGGCACGCACGGCAAAACCACGACTTCAGCAATGACGTCTCATATCTTGCGCGAGGCTGGTTTGCGTCCATGCCACTACGTTGGTGCAGAAATACCTGTCTTAGGTGCGAACGCAAAGTGGGACGAAGAAGGGGAGTTCATGGTGGCAGAAGGCGATGAAAGCGATGGCACTCTAGCGCTCTATGAACCCGAATGCTCAATCGTGTTGAATGTAGAGGCTGAGCATCTCGACTACTATCGAGATCTCGATCATATCTGTGAGGTTTTTACCAAATTGCTTGATCAAACTCGCGGGCGCATCGTTTATTGCAAGGAGTGTCCTGTCGCTACAAAGTTACAAATTGGTCGCGCGAATGCTGTTTCTTACGGTTGGAGTGATGCGAATTATGTGGCGGACGATGTCAGAGAATTGCGAGGATCTAGCGCGTTTCGTGTGTTGCGTGATGGGGAATTGTTAGGAAATATCGAACTGGGAATTCCTGGGCGACATAATATTTTAAATGCGTTAGGCGCTATTTCCTTAGCCGATGGAGTCGGTGCTAGCTTTCCACTTATAGCGCGTGCCCTATCAACATTTGCTGGAGCTAAGCGACGTTTTGAAACGAAATATTTGTCATCGCGCTACCGCATTGTAGATGATTACGGTCATCACCCAACCGAGCTTGCTGCCACGTTGCAAACAGCGCGATCGCTTAATCCACAACGGGTGGTGGTGCTTTTTCAACCGCATCGTTATTCGCGAACGCAGGCCTTGGCAGATGATTTTGGCAAAGTCCTACAAGCCGCCGATTTGGTGTTCATCACTGGTGTTTATGCAGCTAGCGAGAAACCAATTCCCGGCATTAGCGGTCAAACATTGGTAGATGCGATGAAACGCCATGGTGATATCAAAGTTGTCTCTGTCCCAGATGTATCGATTGCTCACCACGAAGTAGGAAACGTGCTAGAAGCGGGGGACTTATTGATCACCTTAGGCGCGGGGAATGTTCATGAGGCGGGTACTCGCATCACTGATGATTTGAAAGCGTTAGAAGAAATACTGCGCTTAGCGCCTGATGGTGAAATCGATGGTCGCCTGTATGAGCCGATGCGTCGGCATACTACGATCTTAGTAGGTGGTCCTGCACAATTCTGGATTGAACCGCACACATTTCGTGCCTTTGCGGAGACGGTCAACTATTGCCGTGAGCGCGGTATTGCCGTTAGAGTAGTCGGCAGGGGATCAAATCTGTTAGTGCGTGATGGCGGCATTCGTGGCGTGGTGATTCATCCCACTGGCGGCGTGTTTTCCCAAGTGCGTGTGGAAAATGGATATGTAATTGCTGGTGCCGGAGCGCGATTGAAAAAAGTTGCCAGTGTGGCGCAAGCTGCCGGTTTTGGTGGATATGAGTGGATGGAAGGCATCCCTGGAAATATCGGCGGCGCCCTGCGCATGAATGCTGGTGCCATGGGCATAGAAATGTTTGATCAAGTGGTCAGCGTTACCTTCCTCGATGAAGATGGAGAAATTCGCACGCGTTCTCGCGCAGAGATTGAGGCAGGGTACCGTAATGTCGCGGAACTAAGACGCAATTTTGCGTTAGAATGCACTCTAGTTGGACCGCCCGATACCGCAGAAAATATCCAAAGCCGCTGGGATCTATCGCGGAATAAACGGCGTATCTCGCAGCCGATTGCCGCCAGTGCTGGGTGCATGTTTAAAAATCCGTCAGAAATTCCTGCTGGTAAGCTGGTGGATGAGCTAGGCATGAAGTCGGTGCATCACGGAAATGCCGCGGTGTCTGATGTGCATGGAAATTTTATCGTGAATCGCGGTGGTGCCAAGGCCGCCGATGTACTTGGTCTCGTAGAAGAAATCCGCAGTAAAGCGCGAATCGATAGAGGTATCGAGATGGAGATGGAAGTTAAGGTAATTGGAGAAGACGAATACACATTCTAACAAAAGATGAACAAAGAATTATTAATCGCAGTATTGATGGGTGGTCCAGGATCGGAGCGCAAAGTGTCACTTGCCTCAGGAGCAGCCGTGGTGAAAGCGTTACGGGACATGGGTTGCAGAGCGGAAGCTGTGGATCTGACGGGTTACACGGTAGATCTGCCAGAAGGTACTGCTTTGGCATTTAATGTCATCCATGGCACTTTTGGTGAAGACGGAACTTTACAACAACTGTTAGAAGATCAAGGAGTTCCCTACACTGGCGCTGGCGTGCAAAGCAGCCGTGTGGCATTTGATAAAAATCTTGCGAAAGAAAAATTTCTTGCCGCTGGAGTGCCGACTCCTTTGGCAGAAATTATTGATGTCTCAGCTGGTGTGCGTTTGCCAACTATGCCCGTGCCATTTGTTGTAAAACCGCCACGTGAAGGATCAAGCGTGGGGGTTCACATTGTGCTCAAGCAAGAAGACGCTTTGTCGGCGATGGAAGATGCGGCGAAATACGGTAACGATATTTTAGTAGAGCAGTACATCTCAGGCAAAGAACTCACGGTGGGCGTGCTTAATGGTGAGGCCTTGCCGATTGTGCACATCGCGCCGCGCAGTGGCTTTTACGACATGAGCAATAAGTATCCATGGATGAATGGTGGCGATGGCAGCGATTACTATTGCCCAGCTGATTTAGACGCGGAAACCACCCGCCGAGTCCAAGAAGCTGCTGTGGCAGCTCACAAATCGTTGGGGGTAGAAGTTTATTCCCGGGTCGATGTTTTGTTAGATTCGGACAATAATCCCTTTGTTTTAGAAGCAAATACCATACCTGGCATGACGGAAACGAGCTTGCTACCAAAGGCGGCGGCAGCAAAAGGTATCGCTTTTGGGGAATTATGTTTACGTATTGCTGATATTTCACTAAAGTTACGCGCATAACATGTCACGCCGCCGTACCAGTACATCTCGTTCCACTCAGCGCTCTCGAGTGCTGGAGACGCGGATATTGTCTGGACGCATTGTTTGGATCGGAATTCAGCGCTGGATTTGGAAATTGTTTAAGTTCTGCTTAATGGGAGGTGCCTGCTTTGGTGTCTGCTATGCTGCATGGACATTTCTGCAGCGTTCTTACTTGGATAATCCAGAATACCAGTTGCGCGTTGTGCGATTGAATGCGAATACGGCGATGAATGAAGCAGAGGTGGTGGCTGTTGGTGGCATTTCACTCAACAGTAGTATTTTTGGGATTTCCTTGAGTGACGTAGAAGATCGTTTGATAGCGCGGCATGAAGTTGTATCGGCTACCGTAAAACGAGAGCTCCCCGCGACCATCGTGGTTGAAATTAAAGAGCGCCATCCATTTGCATGGATCGAATGCCCAGCAAAAAATATGATCGCGCGTGATGCCAAGCAAGGCTATGTGATTGATCACCAAGGATTTCTCTATGCTTGTCCAGCCATGCAGTATGAAGCATCGCTGGCCTTGCCGATTATTTCTATGAACGCAGATGATGCCGAGTTGCTGATCGCTGGCACCACGATCGAAACGAAATCGCTGAAGCGATCACTTAACCTGTTAGATGTGGCCGCGAAGGTCAGTGGCTCTCCGCTGCCATGGATTAATCGAATCGCTCCTTATCAAAAATGGGGCTTCAAGGTATGGACACGCGATAATGTCGAGGCCGTGTTCGGGCTGGAAGATCACGAACGACAAATGAATGATTTGCTGACATCGATGAAGTATGCATCTGGGAAAGGCATGCAAATTGGTTCGATTAATTTAATTCCCGAACGTAATTTTCCTGTGGTGTTGAGATCAGAAAATCAACCTAGCGCGAAACGTGTTTCACCCAATGTGCCCGCACAGAGAGCAGGGCGATCAACCACAGAGAGAAGATAGGTGTTATGGCGCGCGCAAAAATTCACGTCGGATTGGAAATTGGTACTAGCAAGATATGTGTCTTGGTAGGCGAGGTGAAGGTTGATGGCTCGATCAAAATTTTAGGACTCGGCACGAGCAAATCCGTTGGCGTGCGGAAAGGTGAAATATGTGATTTTGTCGATATCAAAGCCTGCATTCGTGATGCGTTAGTAAAAGCAGAAGATACCAGCGATGTAGAAATCGGCAGTGTTTATCTTTCGATCAGCGGTGGGCATATTTGTGGAGTGAATAATACCGGAACTTACCGGCTGCCTGATAATGAAAAACAAATCCGCAGAGAGCATTTGGATGAGGCGATAGAGATTGCAAAAAATGTCGATATTTCCCCAGAACATGAATACCTGCACCACATCCTGCGCAGTTATCGCGTGGATGGTTTTGAACATACATCGAGTCCAGTGGGTTTGTTTGGCAAAACGCTAGAAGTGGATTTTCATGTGATTAGTGGCATCCGCACACGCATGCAGAATTGCATTAAGTGTGTAAGAGAAATGCATTTAGACATCGATGACATTGCCTTCGCGCCGATCGCAACAGCGCAATTTGCGTTAGATCGTGCGGCACGTGAACGCGGCGCCCTGTTGATTGATATCGGTGGCGGCACTACAGACTACGCTTTATATCTCGCAGGTTCTTTGGTTGCCTCTGGCTGCATACCAGTAGGCGGAGAACACATTACGAACGACATTCATCTACTAACAGGTCTACCATTTTCCAAGGCGGAAACCATAAAAATCAAAGAGGGCGATGTTTCTGGTGAGCAATCACGCTCGGTAGGGGTGATCAAGATCATGGATGAAAAAGGATTTTCTCAGCAGGAAATCAAACGTGAAACCTTGAACGAAGTGATTCGTCAACGTCTGTTAGAAACTTTGCAATTGGTCTATAAACGGCTGCCTCCTGGATCGATCGAATTGATCGGCACAGGCGTTTTTCTCTCTGGTGGCACAAGTTCCATGCGTGGACTAAGCGAATTGACACATCAAATATTTGGTCGCGATATTTATCGTGCACAAGCGGCAGAAATCAGCGGCGTTCAAGCGAATTTCAAAGATCCGCAATTTGCCACTGCGATTGGTTTGATACGTTACGCTCAGTTGGCAGATATTGAAAAACAAAATAAACCGCGTGGTTTTTTTGGTCGGTTTTGGCCTTTTGGTAAATAATAACAATCACCTTTCATTTTTGTATGATCGAATTCAATCAAGATAAACAAGACACTATTCCATCTTCGCTCGTAAAAATTATTGGCTTGGGTGGCGCGGGTGCAAATATGTTAGATCGCATTGCGCTCGATGGCATGGAAGGCGCAGAAATGTTGGCCCTGAATGCAGACATCCGCACTCTGGGTGGATCAGTGGCATCGGATCGTATTCAATTAGGTCGCAATCTAACAAAAGGTCTTGGTACAGGCGGTGATCCGGACTTGGGGCAGAAGGTCATGCTCGAAGCGGAGAAAGAAGTGCGCGCTGCGATCAAAGGTCGTAAGATCGTGTTTCTTTGCGTAGGGCTAGGCGGCGGCACTGGTTCTGGTGGCGCGCCGATATTGACTCGCATTGCTCGTGAGGAAGGTGCTTTCTGTGTCGTATTTGCGACGATGCCTTTTCATTTTGAAGGTCTGCGTCGTCGAGAGCAGGCCGAAAGTTCGCTGAATGAACTCGCGGTACTAAGCAATGCCTTGGTGGTATTTGATAACAATCGCATGGGCGAACTAGTACTAGCGAAGCAGGGGATTCACGAAGCCTTTTCCGCAGGTGACCGAATGATTTCAGATAGCATCAAAGCGGTGATTCGTTTGGTGATTCGACCCGGTTTGATCCATGTGGGTCTTGATGAACTGATGACTGCGCTACGCACCACGCGCTCGCGTTGTCTTTTCGGTTCTGGTCTAGCGAGCGGTAAAGACAGAGCTGCTAAAGCTTTGGCGAATGCGCTTTCCAGTCCTTTGTTAGATAAAGGCGCTTTGTTAAAAGAAGCCGTTTCTGTGCTGGTGCATATCTGCGGTGGTGACGATTTGACACTTTATGAAATCGAACTACTGATGCAAAAGTTGATGAAATACGTGCCTGCGAAAGCACATGTATTATTCGGCGCTGCGATTGATTCGCAGATGAAAGATTCTCTGAGCATTACCTTGATTAGTGCTCTTCCCGAGGAAAAACTGCAAGTATCGTCAGAGGAAGACACCGAACAAAAACGCGAGATCATGGAGCCATCCGTTGGTTTCGGCTTTGAAGAAGAGGAGCCTGAACCAGAAATGGAATTGCTGCAAATTGCGTCTGCATTCGATGCCTTTGAAGAAGTAACGACTCCTGCTACAGCACAGATTGAGGAATGGATCGATGTCCAGCCAACTGCGACGGAAGAGGACCGACCCTTTGCAGAAGCAGAGGAAGAAGTAGAGGACGAGCTTAAAGATTTTTCGGCTGTGGTGGCTCCGCCCGTTTCTAGCATTTCACCTGCGGTTTCAGAGGCAGCAAAGGATTTACGCGAGGCGCTGCAAACTTCTACTGAAGCTGCTCAGGCAGCCGTGCCAGATTTAGGCGATTTGCTATCGAGCAATCGTCCTAAATTGGGTCAGAAGGATTTGTTGTTTGAGGAAGGAAATCGTGGAAGATTTTCGAAAACAGAACAAACCTTAGTCGATGGCGATGACCTAGATGTTCCACCGTTTTTGCGTAATAAGAAAAAATAATTCCAGCGCTTATTGGGGCAAGCCAAGTGTAATTTTGACGACTTCTTCTTCGATGGTTAAACTTTTGAGAAGCCAACTTGCTAATACTTGTTTCGTATCTTTTTCTGATAGAGTATAAACAGGAATCGAATTGATATAATCTTTGGATACTTGTCTGGCCAACTCTTTGGTGATTTCTAGATACTTATCGGGAATTTTATCGATGTCGAGTCGTTCAAATTCGGCTTCTTTGAGCACAAATTGTTTTTTCTTATCGTTGTATGCAACTTTGCAGATGATGGTGGTGCCACCCTTGTAAGATTCACCCATTTTTCCGAGGCCGATGAAGACGTTTGCATCAAGCCCGATGCGAACTTTATCGGTGCCTTTGATCAAGGTGGCCTGAGGATTGCTGAAGTTGATTTCAACGATCTTGAGGTATTTTTTGCTGCGCGGAAATTTTTTGCGTAACACATCATCAATCTGTGCTTGCGTAATTTTTATGTGCACTTGATGACTATAGTACTGACGAAAAATTACGGTACCCATGCCGATGACGACAACTACCAACAGCGCTAGGAAAATTGTGATTTTTGATGAGCGTGTCATGGCAAAGTACAAGTTAACTGATTCGCCGCACGTCTAACAATTGCACAGGTTCATCCAAGATGTGCTTTGGTTCGGCGGCGGTGAGAGAATCACGGGAGTTGAAGCCCCAGGTAACGGCAGCGCAATCGATACCAGCTTTGTGGCTAGCTTTGACGTCGCGGATCTCATCGCCGACGTAGAGCATTTCTTCGTGCCTTAGAGAAAATGTTTTACGGATGGCGCGCAAATGTTTGGATTTTCCTGTTAGCTTAGAGGTGGATGAAACAAAGTTAAAACTCCCGCGCAATCCTTGAGTCTCTAAAAATAGATTGACGTTTTCGATAGAATTGGAAGTCAGAATTCCCATCGTTTGCGTGGTTTTTCGCAATTCAGGAATCATTTCTGCAATGCCGGGAATGATCGATATGTCACCAATTTGCTCGCGTAGAAGAGAAGTGCCTCGGGATAGCAACGAGGGCACACGGAATTTTGAAATAGAAAGATGGCTCAGCAATTCTTTGAGAGAAAAATTTCGTAACCCTGGTAATTCGTGCGGCTCAACGGTGCGCAGGCCGTAATCGGGTGCCATTTGGTTATAGATGCAGCGTGATAGTTCCAGTGTATCAGCAATGGTTCCATCGAAATCAAAGATAATGGCGCGATAGTGCATGGTAGAAAAATGTTAGACGAGTGAGGTGGAGAATGCTTGATCAACTAATTGTTTTTGCAGCACGTGTTCGATAGAGCCGAAGGCGAGAGCTTTTTGATCAAGCAATAGCGCTTCATTGAACAGCAGGGGAACAGTGGCGAGATCGTGGTGCGAGGCAATGATCAAGCGGCCTTCGGTGGCGAGCTTTTCTAACAAAGCGCCGAGTCGCAATGAAGCATTGCGATCGAGGCCTGTGAATGGTTCATCAAGCAGTAATACGTGAGCCTCCTGTGCTACAGCGCGGGCGAGAAAT
The DNA here is from genome assembly GCA_903878115.1 of Akkermansiaceae bacterium. Taxonomy (GTDB): domain Bacteria; phylum Verrucomicrobiota; class Verrucomicrobiia; order Verrucomicrobiales; family Akkermansiaceae; genus UBA956. Next base: position 58,158 of record CAIRGO010000229.1, read on the forward strand.
GCCCGCTGTTGTTGTCCGCCTGAAAGTTCACGAATTTGACGATGTTGTAATGCTTCTAGATCAAGTGCTTGCAGTGCTTGATCAACGGCAAGAGCATCGCTCGGTTGATAACTGCGCCACCAACCGGTTTGCGGATAGCGTCCCATTTCCACTAAACCACGGACGGTTATGGGAAAGGACCAATCGACTTCTTCTCGCTGCGGTAAGTAGGCGAATTCGCGCGACCACTTTTTCACGGGAGAACCACGCCAGAGGATGCTGCCTGATTGACGTGGGAGCAGGCCAGCGATGGTTTTGAGCAATGTCGATTTTCCCGCTCCGTTCGGACCGATGAGGGCAACGCGAGTGCCACAAGAGGTGGCGAAAGAAATGGAATCTAAGGCGAGAATTTTCCGATAGGCCACGCTGAGATTCTCCACCACCAACTCATGGTGGTGATGATGGTGTGCGCAACAGTCGTGATGAACGTGATCGGTCATGGCAGTTCCCAAATGTCGTCAATGTGAGTGGAGGCGTCGAATACATGCGTTAGCGTGTCTTTTCCTGGGACATCGAGTCGCATTTTTGCAAAAAAATGTTGAGCATTTGAGATGCTTTGCCATTGAACCGAGAGATGGATGATTTCTGGTAAGGTATCGAGAACGCCATTGATTTCCGTTTGTGACGTGGCAAATTTACCTTCATAGAGCAATGCGCCTTGCGGATCTCGGAGATTAATTTCCGTTGTGGGAGCAGAGAGGACAAGCGAGAAGGGGACTTTTTTCAATGTCGCATTTGGTGTGTCCGTCATCGTTGGCGGTCCATCTACCGGTTGTGGATTTCTCACGGCGGTGAGTTTCCACAGCAACAGCGCCGCAATGCCAAGGCAGCACGAAACCAAAATGGTGCGGATGATGGGAGAACCTCTCACGGCTGTATCCTTGCCTGATAACGCATGAGAACGCAAGCTTGATGAATCAGCAACTTTTTTGCCGACACAGGTAAAAAATTATTCGCTCAATGGTAAATCTGCGTTATAGGAAAATTGCGAGACGCAACATGAGAAATAAGAAAGTGATCATTGTAGGTGCCGGGCCTGGTGGATTGACCGCTGGGATGATCTTGGCATATCGTGGTTTTGACGTGACGATTTTGGAAAAACAGGCGTGCGTAGGTGGCAGAAATGCAGAATTGAAAGTAGGAGATTTCTCGTTCGATACGGGCCCAACTTTTTTGCATCAAAAATTTACTCTCGATGAAGTATTCGCAGAGGCTGGTGCCAAGCCCGAGGATTACATGGATCTGAAATTGCTCGATCCGATGACGCGCTTGACTTGGGGTGATCTTTCGATGGAAACCACTAACAACCGCACTCAGATGGAGGAAAATGTCGAAAAAGCATTTCCAGGTCATGGCGAAGGATACCGTCGTTTCATGGCCGATCATGCGGTGAAATTGGCTGCGATTTATCCTTGCCTGCAACGTCCCTATCACCAGCTAAAATCTTTCCTCAGCGCTACATTAATGAAGGCGATTCCTTACGTTGCCACCGGGAAAAGTGTGGTCGATGTGTTAGAAAATTACTTTGCAGATGATCGCTTGAAGTTAGCGTTTACCTTTCAGGCGAAATACCTAGGCATGTCACCATGGCGCTGCCCGGCGCTGTTCAGCATTCTCTCGTACATCGAATACCGCTACGGGATCTATCACGTGCAAGGTGGTCTTTGCAAAATCTCCGAGGGCATGGCAAAAGTATTCGTCAAAAATGGCGGCAATTTGCGTCTCAATGCCGGAGTGAAAGAACTCAAGTTCACTGGTTCACAGGTCACGGGCGTGTTGTTAGAAAATGGGGAGTCACTCGACTGCGACGACATCATCATGAATGCCGATTATGCTCACGCGGTCACAAATTTACTTAATGGGAAATCACAGCCAGCAGAGCAAGTTGCAAAGAAAAAATTCTCCTGCTCTACGTTCATGCTCTATCTAGGCTTGGATAAAATTTACACGGAGGAACCACACCACCACATTATTTTTGCTGATAACTATCGTCACAATGTGGAAGACATTCAGAGCGAAAAAATTGTCTCCGATGACATGTCGGTCTATGTGCGGAATTCGTCGATCACCGACCCGCACGTTGCTCCTGCGGGGCAGTCGGGAATCTACGTTTTGGTTCCCACGATCAATACTCGACATGGATTTGATTGGGAGGCCTACAAGCAAGAATACCGCGATAAAGTACTGGCTCGCATCGAGGCCAAGACTGGTATGAAAGACCTGCGTCAACACATCATTGCTGAACGCATTCTCACACCGCAAGATTGGCGTGACCAAGGCGATATTTTCATGGGTGCTACCTTTAATTTAGCCCACACGCTTGATCAAATGCTCTACCTCCGCCCACGCAATCTGATGGAGGGTTATGACAATCTCTATCTCGTTGGCGGTGGCACTCACCCCGGCAGCGGCCTGCCGACCATTTATGAAAGTGGTAGGTTATCTAGTAATTTGCTCTGCGATCGACACAAAGTCGCCTACGAACGAGTGGATATGGCACCAGAGTTTTTGAGCAATGCCGACTAACTATTTTTTAGAGAGCTGACGAATCTTTACCGTCGATTCCTCGGCTTTTTTCTGGGCTTCTTCGAGGGCGAGGCCTTTGGGGACACCGGGGCGTTTGTGGCCGGTTTTTTGTAGCCACGCGAATTGTAGAATGCCGGATCTTTGTTTGATCAATCCGTGGATTTCTTTGCCTTGGGGGTAGTTGGCGAGCGATGATGCAAAATCAGTGGTGGTTTTTAGGTCGTCAGCTCCCGACGCCAGGAGGATGGTTTTTGCCATGAACCAGTGGCCGTTTTCATCGGGATGGATGCCGTCGCTGCTAATGGTGAACGCGGGGTTTGCTTTGCGTTGATCGTCGAGGTATTGAGTCATTGGCCCATGAAGATCGATGACATTCCAGCTAGATTTTTTCTGCTCTAGCATCCACTCCGAGTAGGTCCCGAGAACGGCATTGTAATCAAATGGAAGTGCTCGTTTTTTCATATCATATATCGGCGGAGTGATGTGGACGATGGTCGCACCGCTGGAAACAACTGCATCGTGGAGTTTTTTCATGCCTTGCTGAAAAGCAGCGAAGCGTTGAGGATCGAGCGGCTCATAGATGGCGCAATTCATGCCGTAACAGGCAAAAACGTAATCAGGTTTGATTTGCTCCAGCACTCGGGACAGTCGTTCATGCAAATCGGGGCGGGGGAATGAACCGCCGGCGTGACCTTGCTCGGATAGTCCGGACACCGTTTCGCTGCTCAACCCGCAGTTGATCCATTCGATTTCGCGCTCGGGATGCCGAGTGGCAAAATACGTTTGGATCATCACGCAATAACTACCCGCTTGGGTGATGCTGTCGCCAAGAAAAAGTACTTTTTTTACCTTGTCGGGCAGCGTTGCGGTTTTTTCTGCCGCGTCTGAAAATTGCCAACCGTAGCAGGAGAAGATAGCAAAAAATAGGCAAACAGAACGCAAATATGATGCTCTGAAAAGGTTCATGGTGCCCAGCATCATGGGCATTCACACTCATTTCGCAATGCTATTCTTAGGTCTAGCGAGGGATTTCTCAAATTATTTCCTAAAATTTCCTTGCGTTTCGCCAACGATGGCGTAAGAATTTGTTGCCGAAAATAGTATCTTTATCAACTAACTAAGGTTATGCTTCCTGCCCACGCTCCATTCACTGAATCCACTCGCTCTCTCGTCAACGCCGCCCTTGTTGGCTTGGATGCAACTCAACGCGCATGGCTGTCCGGTTTTCTTGCCACGCCCGCAACTGAATTACCGCAAAAGCCTGCCACGAATGTAAAGGCGTTGATGTTATATGGCACGGAGTCTGGGAATTCAGAGAAACTAGCTGATCGCGCGGCAAAGGAAGCGAAGAAAAAGGGGATCTCTGCTACAGTGAAAAACATGGCCGACCTATCACCATCCGATTTGAAAAAACATGCCAATGTATTGGTATTCGTCAGTACGTGGGGCGATGGCGAACCACCTGATGGGGCGACGAAATTTTATAAGGAGTTCATGGCTCTCGAGGAAAAACTCACGAATGTAAATTTTTCCGTTTGCGCTTTGGGAGATACTTCTTACGAAAAATTCTGCCAAATTGGCAAAGACTTTGATGCCAAGCTCGAAGCATTAGACGCCAAACGATTGGTGCCACGTCAAGATTGCGATGTCGATTATGAAGACGCGTTCACCTCTTGGTTGACGGCGACGCTAGGCACGTTGGCTCCCGCGACAGTTGCGGTAGAAGCACCCGTTGTCGCTGTGGCTGTGGAAAGTTCCTATGGACTGAAAAATCCTTTTCCAGCAGAAGTCTTGGAAAATATCTTACTCAACGGCAAAGGCACCGCCAAAGAGACCATCCACGTTGAGCTATCTCTGGCTGGGTCAGGTCTGTCGTATGAGCCAGGCGATGCACTAGCAGTGATTCCTTCCAATGCCGATGACGTAGTCGCGGCGCTGCTTAAAGCGGCGAAGCTGAAGGGCGATGAGGCCATTGAAACTAAAGCTTCTGGGAAAAAATCACTGATCGAGGCGCTCACCGCAGATCTCGACATCACGGGACTTTCTCGTTCGGTGCTGACAAAACTTCAGGAGGCTAGTCCACACCCGAAATTAGCGGCATTGCTCGATGAAAATGCCAAGGAGCAACTCAAAGAATACAACTACGGCCGGGAAATCATTGACGCCATAAGCGATTTTGCACCCGATGGACTAGCGGCGCAGAGTCTCGCTAGTCTATTTCGCAAATTGCCACCGCGGCTTTATTCGATTGCCTCTAGCCCGCTAGCACATCCTGATGAAGTTCACCTAACGGTTGCCGCCGTCCGCTATCAAAGCCATGGCCGCGAGCGCAAAGGAGTAGCATCGACATTCCTTGCGGATCAGGGACATCCCGGTCAGTCTGTTAAAGTTTACACACACGCCAACAAAAACTTCCGCCTCCCAGCCAGCGGTGATACTCCTATCATCATGGTCGGGCCGGGAACTGGTGTGGCGCCATTCCGCGCCTTTGTTGAGCATCGCGCAGAATTAGGCAATACCGGGAAAAACTGGTTATTCTTCGGTGATCAGCATTACATGTTCGATTTCCTCTATCAACTTGAGTGGCAGGAGCATTTGAAAAACGGCACGCTTTCTCGTCTCGACGTTGCCTTTTCGCGCGACCAACCTGAGAAAATCTATGTGCAGCAGCGCATTGCTGAAAAGGGCAAAGACCTCTACGCTTGGCTGCAACAAGGCGCACATTTCTACGTCTGCGGCGATGCCTCGCGCATGGCCCATGATGTTCACGAAGCACTTACGCAAATCTACATCACCCATGGCAAACTTACCCGCGAAGCAGCGGAAGCTGAACTAGAAGCCCTGAAAAAAGCAAAACGCTACCAGCGAGATGTTTATTGAGAAAATCTGACCGATCCGACCAATCAGTCTAATCCGACCGATCATTATACGAAGCAAAAAAGTCATGTCCGAACAAAAATTAGCCGCCAACGAATACATCAAGATCCGCTCGAATTATCTGCGCGGGAATTTGGCCGAAGAACTTGCCGATGTCTCTACCGGATCCATTTCCGAGGATAATCAACAACTCATTAAGTTTCACGGTTCCTATATGCAGGATGACCGCGATCTGCGTGCTGATCGTCGCAAGCATCGTCTCGAAAAAGCCTACTCGTTCATGATCCGCATCCGCGTTCCAGGAGGTGTTTCTACCCCCGCACAGTGGCTGGCAACAGATGAACTGTGCGAGAAGTATGGCAATCACGATTTTAAACTCACCACCCGCCAAGCTTACCAACTTCACGGGGTGATCAAATCAAATCTCAAGCGCACCATTAAGGAAATCAACCAAGCGGCCATGGATACAATCGCCGCCTGCGGTGACGTGAATCGAAACGTGATGTGCAATCCCAATCCTTTCCTCAGTGAAATCCACGCGGAAGTATTGAAAGTATCGCAGCAAATCTCCGAGCACTTGACTCCTAATACCGGCGCGTATCATGAAATCTGGCTCGATGGAGAAAAGGTAGAATCCTCGGAAAAAGAGGAAGAACCCATCTACGGAAAAACGTATTTGCCACGAAAATTCAAAATTACCGTTGCTGTTCCACCATCGAACGATGTCGATATCTACGCTAATTGCCTATCATTCATCGCGATCGTCGAAAAAAACAAACTGGTTGGTTTTAATGTTGCCGTCGGCGGTGGCATGGGGATGACCCACGGTGCTGAGGAGACTTATCCACGCATTGCAGATGTGATTGGTTTTTGCACCACCGAGCAAGTGAAACAAGTGGCGGAGGAAGTTGTCAAAGTGCAACGTGATTTCGGCTGTCGCACCGATCGTAAACACGCACGTTTGAAATACACCGTGCAAGACAACGGACCTGCTTGGTTTTTAGAAAAACTCAACACTTATCTTGGCTGGCCTCTGCAAGCTGTGCGCCCGTTTGTTTTTGAAACCAACGGTGATCGTTATGGTTGGGTCACCGATGAGACGGGGAATTCGCATCTGACCTTATTCATCGAAGGTGGACGCGTGATCGACCGCCCTGGTTTCCCGATGCGCACGGGACTGAAGGAAATTGCCAAGATCCATACGGGAGACTTTCGACTCACCGCGAATCAAAATGTGATCATTGCGAATGTGTCACCTGAGCAACGCCCGCTCATCGAATCGTTGGTGGAAAAATACGGACTAGAAGATGGCAAAAAACGCAGCGCACTGCGCCTCAATGCCTTAGCCTGCGTCGCCTTGCCTACTTGCGCGCTTTCACTCGCCGAGGCCGAGCGTTTTCTGCCGACCTTGATTACCGAACTGGAGCAATCGCTCGAAGAAGTTGGCCTGCGTCATGACGCCATCACCATCCGCATGACTGGCTGCCCCAATGGTTGCGCTCGACCTTACATTGCAGAAATTGGCTTCGTCGGTCGTGGTCCAGATCGTTACAATGTTTATCTCGGCGGCGGTCATGCCGGCCAGCGTCTCAGCAAGTTGTTCAAAGCAGATGTGCCTAGTCCCGAAATTAAACCACTGCTCGCGCCGATCTTTTCTCGCTACGCAAAGGAGCGCGAAAGCGGCGAAAAATTTGGCGATTTCGTGATTCGCGCTGGCATCATCGCCGCGACGATTCAGGGCGATGATTTCCACAAAAACATCAAGTAACTTCGATGTCTGCTAGCCTTATGTCGCCCACGCCTTCGGAACTCTCGCTCGAGCTCGTGTCTCTCAAGACGCCAGATCGGTTCGCGCGGCTTTTCGAGATCTACGGGTCACGTGCGGTGGCAACTACTTCGTTTGGGCTGCAAGCGGCGGTGACCCTGCATCTCATCCACCATTACGCCCCCGAAATGCCGGTGGTGTTTATTGATACTGGCTATTTATTCCCTGAAACATATCAATACATTGAGGAATTGCTGGCGAAATGGCCTGTCGATCTGCGCACCTACACTCCATTGATGACCTCGGCGCGGCAAGAAGCGATTTATGGCAAACTCTGGGAACAGGGCAAAGAAGGCAATGACAAGTATGCGCTGATCAACAAGATCGAGCCTATGAATCGCGCTTTAAAAGAACTATCCGCCGATGTCTGGATCTCCGGTCTCCGCCGCAGTCAAAGCTCTACCCGTGTCCATCGTCCTTTTGCCGAGCAGCAAAATAAAACGCTCAAGGTTTACCCCATCCTCGATTGGCCGGACGCGCAGGTTAGCTCGTACATGGCAATTCATAAAATCCCGACACATCCCTTGGCAGCTTCCTACGTCACCATGGGCGATTGGCACAGTACCGCCGCTGCTGAACAAGGCATCGAAGCCGAAGCAACTCGCTACAACGGAGAAAAATATGAGTGCGGCCTGCACGAACAATCCAACCAGTCGGATTTTCAGATTTGATCGTATTGACTCTCATTAGCAAGGGGTGATATTCAAAGGATTGGTAGCGCGGGCTCCCTCAGGCTTCTTGGAGCTTATGAGAAAAGCGGGTTATGATGAACTCGGCGGGTCGAATTGCCGCGAGGCCGACATTGATTATGAGTCTCCCATCTAGAATATCTTGAGGGGTCATTGTGCTCCCGAGTCCGCAATTGACGTAAAAAGCCTGAGCAGGCTTTGCACCGGCGAGTGCACCCTGACGCCACAAATCACTAAGAAAATTCTCAGTCATAGCTTTTACTTTGATCCAAGTGTTGGCGTCATTCGGCTCAAAGACCACAAACGCGGTGGCGCGACGGATCGACTCCTCGATCATGATGAATAGGCGGCGGACTGGAACGTATCGCCACTCGTTATCATCTCCTGCGAGCGTGCGCGCACCCCAGACCAAACAGCCTTTGCCAATAAAGCGGCTGATGACGTTGATCGATTTACCCGCACCTGAGGGATCTATGTTAAGACTCGCTTGCTCGGCGTTGTTGATACACTGCGAGAGCCCAACTATGCCGCTAATCGTGACGTTAGCGGGAGCTTTCCACACGCCTCTAGTAGAATCAACTTGGGCGTAAATTCCAGCAATAGCCGCGCTCGCAGGAATCATCATAGAGTCACTCTCCGAAGCTGAAAGCACCTCAAGCCATGGACCATAAGCAGCGCCGTATGCAAGATCATCATCACCAACGAGCTGTCGTAACGCAGTCACACGATTGTCAGATGACAAGGCATCCGCTGCAGGCACATCGATAATGCAGAATCGATTTCTCAGTTCGCCGCATTGCTTGAGCGCAGCAGCGATCACTTGATCTTGGCCATTGGCGAGTAATACAGCATCAGGAAACGCGATGAGCGTAGGCTCTGACATGTTTCGCAAATCGGTCAAGGCAGAGAGAAATAGTTCTTTCGTCACATCAGCAGTGTTGGTAGCGATGGAATACACATACGCCTCACCACCACCATTGGCATAAAAAAGCCGCATCGAAATTCCAAGATAACCTTGTGGAGTATCAGAAGTGCTGGCGTCGTCCTCAAAAAGGTTCTGATAGTCACTGAGCGAAGTGATTTGATGAAACAATGGTCCGGGTGACTTCATGGTCAAGCCGATGAAAGCTGGAATGGCTGTCGGAACCTGAATCACGGAAGCGGGAAGGGTGCTGATTTCTTCGATATAGACGCCGGGCTGAGTGTAATTTTGTGGCATTAGATTATATGATGAACATGCACGATCCGCCTCTACCTGGCAATGCCAATGTAAGGCATCGAGATGTTAAAAAAATGAACCCTAAACAAATTGACCCCTGTCGACATTACACTTATTCTCACCCAATGAAGAGCATGTTATCAATCATCCTACTCGCGACGGTGATCCATACACTTGCAGTAGAAAAAACTCCCGCCAGGCCTAACGTGATCATCCTTCTCACTGATGACCAAGGAACTTTGGATGCCAATTGCTACGGCTCTACAGACTTGAAAACGCCGAACATGGACAAGATCGCAGCTTCTGGCGTTCGTTTCACTCAGGCTTATGCACACACCGTTTGCTGTCCTGCGCGGGCGGCTTTGTTTACCGGACGATATCCGCAACGTGGCGGCGTGATTGCCTGGACACAGGGTGATCGACACGGCACCGATCTCCCTAAGCTCAACATGGCACTGGAGGAAGTCACCCTCGCCGAAGTGATGAAATCCGCTGGCTATCACACCGCTCTATTCGGCAAATGGCATCTCGGCGCCAAAGCCGGCTATGGCCCGCTGGATCAAGGATTTGAAACCTATTTTGGCCACCTTGGCGGCTTCATCGATAACTATCGCCACTTCTTCCTTCACAGTAGAGGCTATCACGACCTCTACGACGGCAATAAGGAAATTTTTCGCCGCGAAGAATACTACCCAGAAATGTTAGTCAAGCGTGCGATCAATTACATCGAAGCTAACAAAACTGCGCCATTTTTTATGACCGTGGCATTTAACCTGCCACACTATCCTGAGCAACCGATCGACAAATTTAAGGACGCCTATGCAGAGATGCCGATGCCTCGTCAGTCCTATGCGCGAGTCATTTCCTCTGTGGATGACCACATCGGTCGCGTGCTTGATTCGTTAGAAAAAAATGGGCTGAGAGAAAATACCATCGTCATCATGATGAGCGACAATGGTCACTCGACAGAGGACAACGCCGGCATTGCCGTGGACAATCACTCCAGTGGTTATCCGCGTGGTCATTACTATCTCGCTCATGGCGGCGGGGGCAACACAGGAAAATGGATCGGGCATAAGGGAGAGTTTCTCGAAGGTGGGATCCGTGTGCCAGCAATGATCAGTTATCCGGCAAGATTTGCCAAAGGCCAAACTCGCGATCAGATCATCACGATCATGGATTGGTTTCCCACCGTGCTCGATCTTTGCGGCATCAAAGACGAAAAAAGCGTCGCAAAACTTGATGGTCACAGCATCATCCCCATCATTGTAGATCCTAAGGCCATGGGTGTCAACGAAGTTCTGCATTTCTCATGGGCTGACAATTGGGCCGTGCGCAAGGGCGATTGGAAATTGATCGCCACATTTAACAAAAAAACAAGTTCGATTGATTTTTCCCTGCACAATCTGGCAGAAGCAAATCCTGAAGTCAAAAATCACGCCGCAGAGCGTCCTGAGATCCTAGAAATGCTCAAGAATCTTCATGACACCTGGGCAAGCGAAGTGATTGGAAAGTAGTTTAGACTTTATTCGAATCATAAACAAAAAATGCAGAACAAGCCGCAGCGACTCTCATAAATTCGCAGGCAATACCGATCGGAAGTGTTTTTCAATAGGGAACTTCAGCATCAGCTTTACTGCAATTTTATCACTTGTCCCGCGCATACGAAAAAGAGCGAAGAGCAAAAAGCCCTTCGCCCCGATTGTTGTATCAATGCAGGGGATTAACGATACCGACTGTATTCAGTGTAATAGCGGCTTTCGCGAGGAGCTTGGGTCACGGTGTAACCGTTAGAATTTTGCAAATAATACGCCCCATTATGGTAGTAGTAATCGCGACCAGAGATAGATTCGCTACGGTATCCCGTCGGTAGGCTTCTGGTCGTGTAGCCAGGTTGATAACTTGTGTAAGTTGTGCGACCGTCCGGACCCGCGGGCTGGCGAGTACGATTGTAATCGGTATAGTAACGGCTCTGACGCGGAGCCTCAGCTACGACATAGCCATTCGAGTTGCGTTGATAATAAGCGCCGTTATGATAATAGTAGTTCCGCCCGTCGATTGTTTCACTGCGATATCCCGAGGGAAGGCTGGTGATGCGGTATCCTGGCTGATAAGTAGAGTAGCTCGAGGATGCACCATTGTAATGTCCGTAGCCGCCTTCGACAACATCCACGCAGGCTGCTAGCGATAAGCAAATGATAGTGCCGGTGAAAGCGAGCATGGGGCGCAAAGCGCGAGCCAAGCACTGATTTTTTCCCTTGCGGGCAACAACGTTGTTTTTGATTTTCATAATGTTTTTGTTTTAATGCGCACCGCAGCGATTCGTTGGTCGTCCCATGCTGGGAAAATACCATTGCTCGTGCGAACATCTATAGTAGTAGTGCATGACCGCAGTCCTAACCATGGGGTGTTTCCCTACGATCAGCTTTGGAAGTTAAATTAAGATTTCCATGACAGCTCGGCAAGGTCACATTCGAACCATCACAATTCATCATCGCGCTGTTTTGTCATACCGCTAAATTTGCTTGACATCTACTGTAGTGATGCAAGTTTGTTTACCTTATGAAACGTTTTACTTTTGCACTGTTATTGATTCCTTGTCTTGCTTGGGCGCAACAAGCTGATCCGGCAAAGGAATTAGAAACGTATAAAAAAGCGGCACTTTCGATTGATCAAGCCGTGGCAAGTTTTTATCGGCTCAAGAAACTCCCCGTTCCGCAAGTGACTGACGACGCTACATTCTTGCGTCGTGCTTTCCTCGTGAGCGTAGGCCGCATTCCCACAGCGGAGGAAGCACGGGCGTTTTTGGAGATTAACGAACCTAAAAAGCGTGAGGAATTAGTCGCTTACTTGCTCAACTCGAAGGGTTACTCGAGCCACATGACCAATTGGGCATTCGACTTGCTCAGATTAACGGACGGGCGCACGGGAACTAGTGCTAGTAACGAGCCTTATCGCAATTGGGTGCGCACGGCAATTGACAAAAACATGCCGTGGAATCAATTCGTGAATACTTTATTGTCCGCGGAGGGTGATGGCTGGGCCACTGATACCGCAGCGGTGGGATATTATACTCGTGATCGCGGTATGCCACTGGATAACATAGCGAATTCCATGCGTATTTTCCTCGGTTCACGCATGGAGTGCGCGCAGTGCCATGACGATCCATTCGGCAAAACCGAACGACATAATTTCTATGAATTGGCCGCATTCACCAATGGTCAAGATACAGTGAATCAAAAATACATGCAACCGATGTGGGACGAGATGCGCGAGGATCGTCGGGCCATGGGGCAAGATTATAACATCGCCCAAATCCTCTGGGATAAGGTCTATGGCATGAGTCTCAGCGGCAGCGGCAATGGACGCATCGGACTACCATCAGATTATCAATACCGCGATGCTCAGCCCGGAGAAATGGTAGGCGCGAAAACTCCATTCGGCAAAGGCGTGCGGATGTCGGAGAAAAAGGATGAAAAAGAAGGTCGTAAGCAGTTGGCTGAGTGGGTTACCACAAAAACTGGTGAGCAATTTGCCTCTGTCATAGCGAACCGCATGTGGCGCCGTGTGATGGGCAAAGGATTCTATGAGCCAGTGGACGAATACATTGCCTCTAAGGACACCCAGTCGCCAGAGTTGATGGCATTTCTCGCGCAAACAATGGCTGGTCTCAACTATGACCTGCGCGCTTTCCAACATGTTCTTCTGCTAACAAAAACGTTCCAATTTGCCACCAATCCGAATGCCTCCACTGTCGAAACGGGTGATGATTTTCACGGACGTAAAATCGAACGTCTCTCCGCGGAACAAATCTGGGATTCGCTGATCACTCTCGCCAGTGGCAATCCAGATAAAATGCCGATGCGCACGCTCGATGATCGCATCTACCTCAACGGACGTCCTGTTCTTGTGGGCAAGAAAAACATGTCGCAACTCTCTAAAGAAGTTCTCGCGCTAAAATCCGAGAAAGAAGTGCGTGATTATTTTGCCCAATTCGTTTCGGATATTAAGAGTGGTGGTGGTGGTGGGAAAGGAGATTCAATGATGATGATGAACGAAGTCCGCACTTATAACAACGATGCTCAAGTGCGCGCATCGGAGCTGCCATCGCCCGCACCAAGGTCGCACTTCCTCTATCTATTTGGTCAATCAGAGCGCGATGTTGTCGAGGCCGCCAGCCGTGAGCCAAACGTTGGTCAAGTGCTCTCGCTGATGAATGGTTTTGTGCAACGTCAATTGGTAAATAATCCGAAAGCTCATCTCTACAAGAGTCTGGAAGGTGCTACGACCGACGAGGAAAAAGTCAGACGCATCTACGTTGCGATTCTTAATCGTCCACCCACAAAAGAAGAAATGGGCTGGATGGTAGATGAGATGAAAACCTCCGGACCAAGCGGTATTGGTAACATCGTTTCTGCGCTCGTCATGTCTTCTGAGTTTCTTTTCCTTCAATAATTAACACCCAAACAACAATCTAACTTACCCACGCTCATGTCTTTACAAAAATCTGATGAATCGACCCGCCGACAATTTTTGTCTAATGCCGCACGCGCCTATCTAGGAGTGCATCTATTTCCGATGCTCGGCAGCAGCATTGCCGAAGCTGCTCCCGCTAGCGCTGCGCAAGTTGCCAAAGCAAAACACGTGATCTATCTATTTATGTCTGGCGGAATGAGCCACGTGGACACCTTTGATCCAAAGCCGAAGAAGAAAGAAGTGATGGGCAAAACCACCGCGATTGCTTCGACAGCCGATGATATTATGTTAGGAAATTATTTGCCAGAAACGGCAAAGGTCATGGACAAAGTATGCGTCATTAATTCGATGAACTCGACGCAAGGTGCCCACGAGCAAGGTGCCTACATCATGCATACCAGTTACACCCAACGCGGCACGATCAAGCACCCATCGCTCGGATCATGGGTGATGAAACTCGGGGGCCGTATCAATCAAGAAATTCCTGGCTATGTGTCCATCGATACCCCAGCTGACCATTCGGGCGGCGGATTTTTTGGCGCTAAATTTGCGGCAGCTCCTGTAGGCAGCCCGCAAGAGGGACTTCAAGATTCCAAGCGCGTGACTGATGTATCGAAAGAAAATTTTGACCGTCGTCTCAGCTTGGCTGACAAGTTAAACAAGCAATTCCATGATCGTTATAATAATACCGACGTGCAGGCCTATCAAGATCTCTATCAAGAAGCGATCAAGTTGATGAACTCGAAAGATCTAAAAGCATTCGACCTCAACCAAGAATCAGCGGAAACAAAAAATCTCTACGGCAGCAGTCGTTTTGCTCAAGGATGCATGCTGGCAAGACGTTTGGTGGAGCACGGTGTGCGTTTTGTAGAGGTGCAACTCGGCGGTTGGGATACTCATTATGATAACTTCACGGCGGTAGAAGGTCGTTGCAAAGAATTTGACCAAGCATACGCAGCCCTGATCACCGACCTGCACAAGCGCGGCAAACTGCAAGACACGCTCGTGGTCGTAGCCACAGAGTTCGGTCGTTCACCAGAAATCAAAACCGAGCATAAAGATGGTCGTGATCACCACCCCTCAGCTTACTCATGCCTTCTCGCCGGCGGCGGTATCAAAGGCGGCATGAAATATGGAGAAACAGACGCCAGTGGTGAAAAAGTAAAAACCAATCCCGTGAGTGTGCAAGACTTCAATGCTACCATTGCCCATGCGTTAGGCTTGCCTCATGATCTGGTGATTATGTCGCCTAGCAAGCGGCCTTTTAAAATCGCTGACAAAGGTGCCCCGATCACTGCAGTCTTCGGCTAACGGAGACAGCAGCGGTCAACATGAATCCATACCAATCAGCCACTGGCTCAACGAAAGAAGCTCCCCACATTCAACCTGCGATTCGTGGCAAAGAATGTTGCTCCTGCGGCTCCACGAATACGTCGGAATACAGCCTACTGCGTGCCCGGCCAAGCATCATCTTTTTTCTTTTTTTCGGCTGGTTGTATTTATTAATTCGCGGAGCTTTTGCCATGCGCAAAGCCGAATGTAGGGATTGCAGAGTTGTGACCCATTACAAATCGGCCGGTTCATACCTGGCTCTGTTTTTTCTTATTTTGGTTGTCTTATTGCTATTACTCTCTCTCCTAGCGCCTAGCGGAAACGTCTAACAATTGCACGCTACGCCGTGATGCTAACACATATGAATTTCTCTTCGTCTATTTTTCGTTACCGCGCCATGATGTTGCTTTTCATCGGTGGACTTATTGTTAGTGGAGTCACCGCATTTCCTCTATTGCATGAGCTAAAAATTCTAGCAAAAATATTCGCGTCTGAATCAGTTCAGAGCTCTGAGGGATCTAGCGGTGTTGCCTATTGGATTCTCACGGTGCGCTTCGGGCTTGAAGATACTTATGCGCAGTATCCGTGGATCGCTTATGGCACCGACTGGTTGGCATTCGCTCACATTGTGATCGCGATGTTTTTCTTCGGCCCGTTGATCAATCCAATCGGCTCGCGTGCCACTCTGTATGCTGGGATCTGCGCTTGCCTCGCAGTCATCCCGTTGGCTCTCATCTGTGGCCCGATCCGAGGCATTCCATTTTACTGGAGGCTCATCGATTGCTCATTTGGCATCATCGGCATTCTACCTCTCCTTTACTGCCTGAGAATGCTCAAGCGCATCGAAAGGGAAACTGTGAAGTAATCGGACATTTTTTATTAGCTGCAGATCAAATGGAGCGCATCAAATTTTTACTTTCGCCAATCATTGTTGGAGTTCTTGAAAAATAATTTTCGCAATCGCCTCATTTCCGTTAGGGTCGGGATGGACGCCGTCTTTGGTCATGGCGCTTTCTGGAATCTTTCCGTATAGTGATACATATTCACAGTTCATATCTTTCGCCAGTTTAGCAAAACTTTCCCCAAGTTCTCGCAGTTTTTGTTCTCGTTCATTGGCGATATTTTTCGTGGGTCCGAGTGCCGATTTGTTGATATTAGGCGGCCCCACAAGGACCACCCGTAGTGAAACGCCGTAGGCCTTGCGAGCTTTTTCTACCATCGCTCGCACATTAGCAGTGGCTTTGGGCACGCATTGCGTGGTGATGTCGCGCGAGTCATTCGTTCCCAACGCGATCACCAATACATTTGCTTTTTGACGTCGTACTAGCATGTCATCGAATTCTTTAGTCGCCGAAGTGGCGCGGCCACCTTTGCCTTCATTGACCATGATCAATGCACCGTTTGCTTTGGTTTCGACGAGCTTGACCCAGGCTTTGGATTGTTGGTCTTTTGGTAAGGCGCCACCCTCAGTGAGAGAATCACCAAAAACAACGACTGTGCGCGGATAGGGAGCTACGGTTTTGGCTTGATCCCATGAAGATTTTTCAAAGACACGCACGTATTCGAAATCGGTAAAAGCGGGCAGCTTGGTGTCGTCGATCTTTGCATCCTTCGACCATGGCAGACGGGTCCATCCTACAGTTGTTAGCCAGACACTTTGCTTATCATGGGCGAACGATTTTGCTTCATGAGCGAAGACAAGTTTTCCGTCAAAATAGAATCGGATTTCTAACGGCGTGAACTCGCAACCCCAAGTGTGAAAAGAATCATCCACACGTGGAGTTTTGACGCGTGTACCGCCTAAGACAACATGATCAGGTCGCCATAGATGCAAATTCAATCCGTATTCGCGCGGGTTGTATGAATCATGTTCTACGACGTCGATCTCTTGGCGACTGCCGGTTTCGCCTGTGGAATTTTTCATCATCCAAAAGGAACTATGCCAGCCTTTTCCGCTAGGGACGCGCATGCGTGCCTCGTAATAACCATAGAGGAATTCACGTTTCGAGATCACACCACCAGAGGTGTAATTCATGGGCCCTGCCGCCTCTTTTTTCACGGCCAACCGCAGCATGCCATCAGCAATGCTGACATTTGCAGCGAGATTGCGCGAGCCGAGTCGATCGCCAGTGCGAATGTTCCAGTCGGCATGATTGAGCTTGTCACCATCAAATTCATCGTGCCAAGCCAATGAGTAACCATGGGCACGGTCTGCAGGAAGAGTGGGCACCAAATCTGCTGCTTTTGCAGCAACTACGATAATAATAGTAATTGTTAGGAGTGACTGAAGAAATTTCATCGTGGAATTGTGCTAAGTATGTTCAGATAAAATTATAGCCCTGGTTTCGGTGGTTTGATCGGGGATTCCCATGCGAAGACTCCTGCTAGATTGATTTTGCGTTGATAAACTTTATCGCCGCAGGTGGCGTAAAGAGTTTTGCCATCGGCACCACCAAAGCAAAGATTTGATGGATAGCGAACGCCTTGGGGCATGGTCAGAATTAGATTCACCCGCCCTGGTTGATCAGAGACTTGCACACCTAGGGCCGTCGCGACAAATAGCCAACCGTCTCGCGCGACCGCCATACCATCGGCACTACTGCGCGGATCTTCTTCGGCAAGTGGCAAGTGCAAGTGGTGATATGGTTGAACGAAGGTCAGCCCACCATCAAGCTGACGAGTGCAGGAATAAACAAAACGACCACTCGGATCGGCGACTTCGACGCGTGATTGATCGGGGGTTAGAGTGATGCCATTGACACCGTGAAATTGATCAGAACCAAGCTTTTGTGGCTGCCCGGGCTTGATGTACCAAACTGCATGTTTTTTTGGTTCAGTCACATAGATCGTCGTATCGTGCGCCACAATGAGGTCATTGCCTTCAATGCCCGTGGCGTGAACGATTACTTGCTTGGTTGTTAGATCCCATGAAACAATTTGTTTGCTTCCAGCGCGACAGCCATAAAGTCGTCCATCGGGGCCGATGGCTAATCCATTGGTGGCTTTGGTGTCGTTGAGAAACACTTCTAATTTTCCGTCCGCAGAACGTTTCCAGATTTGATTTTTTGGGATATCAGAAAAGTACAACGATTGATCTTTCGCACACACAGGGCCTTCGGTAAATCCGTAACCTTCTCCTACGAGTTGCCAATTTTCTCCGGCGATGAGCATGTCTTTTGCTTTGCTACTACATTTATCGTAGATGGCATTCAATGGTTTCCCTGCATCCTGCCAAAGCCAGCGCATTGCCTTGGCGAGCAAAGAACCACCGTGTTGATGGGAATGTGGTCCTTCACCCCATTCATGGGCTACTTGATAACCAGAAAACACCAGTGAGCGTTCCATCATTTGATTGGCCATCCACCAATCGCCGCAATAGATGTTGTTATCATTGCTGCCATCTTGCAGAAATATGCGTAGCGGCTTTGGCTCGGTCTTGCGAATCAAGGTGGAAATTTGCTCACCATCGCGCAGACCAACATAGGTGCCAATCATCGAATAAACGCGGCGAAAGGCATCAGGGCGATGCCATGCGGCAGTGAATGCAGCGATGCCGCCCGACGAAGCACCACAGAGGCCACGGTCATCGGGGTTAGCAGAAATCTGATAATTTTTTGACACCTCTGGTAAAATTTCATCGATCAAAAATCGAGCATAGTCGCCAGAAAAAGCATCATACTCGTAACTGCGATTGAAGCGCGGCTGTGCATTTTCTTGAAGTGCCGGAACCACGCCAGGATTGATGAACAGGCCGATCGTTACGGGCATTTCTTTTTGATGAATCAGATTATCAAAAACCACGGTGGCTTTGTCAGGACCATTCGGGTTCATGTAGCCTTCGCCATCTTGAAATACCATCAGCGAGGCAGGTTTCGCGGCGTCATACTGGGCGGGTACATAAATCCAGTAATAGCGTTCTGTGCCCGGGAATATTTTACTGTTAGAGAAATGATACTTGGTGATTATCCCCTTAGGCACACCTTCATGCACCACTGCTGCCTCATCAATCGGATATGGTCCTTCTGCATAAATGAGTGAGCACAGCATCAAAGGAAAAACTAAAAGCCATGATTTTTTTATCATGATCTACCATACGTATATGGCAGGGATGATCTTACTATTGAGAAATGCCATATTACTCAACATATCCCACCTTCATCTCCACCTCATGGTCATGGTGATCGTCTACCAGCGGAATGCTAGTTCCATGGATTTCTAGGCCATCGAGCGTAAGCAAATTCATACTGCTGATATTTGATTCATTTCGCATGATCGTAATATGATACACTGTTTGCCGGAATCTATAGTGAATCTTATAACTTGGCCACGCCTTGGGGAGCAGTGGAGTGAGGCGTAGGCTGTTTCCCTCCAGATGTAAGCCAAGCAATGTTTCGATTAGCAAGCGATACATCCATGATGCCGAACCAGTATACCAAGTCCAGCCACCGCGCCCCACATGGGGGGCGATTGCATAGACATCAGCGGCAACAACGTAAGGTTCTACTTTGTAAATCGCGATCCGAGATTCGCTGTTGCCATGGTTCACGGGATTAAGAAGGTGAAAAAGTTCCCATGCGCGTTCGCGATCTCCGATTTTGGCAAAGGCCATTGCCGCCCAGATTCCCGCGTGCGTATATTGTCCTCCATTTTCGCGCACTCCTGGTGTGTAGCCTTTAATATAGCCAGGGTTGAGAGGGGACTTGTCAAAGGGCGGGTCAAACAACTGAATGATGCCAGCATCACGCCGGACGAGCCGCTGATCAACAGCGGCCATCGCTTGGCGAGTACGATTCGGCTCGCCAGCTCCGCTTCTGTAACTTGCTCGTTGGCTACATCTGCCGTAGCTACTACGAGCGCGCGGGCATGATTGGTAAGTTGATTGATGTCGTTAGATATTGCTTGTGTTTCTTTACTCATATTATTGTTCGTTTAATTTTATTTGAAATGTTGTGATATTATCCTTGGGTTGTGCTTTTTGATATTGTCAGCGTTCTGTCATGAGATGCGCTTATTACCCAGCACTAGTAGCAAAATACCACCAATCAAACAAACACCACCAAGAATCGGCGGCAATGGAACTGTATGAGTTTTTTCCGCCGTGATTTGCAAGGGACCAAGATCCACTGCTTTTTCACGGGTTGTGTAAGTAATGCCTTGGTAGGCAAATGCTACCAAACCAATAACAATGAGTATGATTGCTACAATTGATTTATTCATATTTTAATACGTTAGAGAACTTTTCTTCCTTGGATCAAACGAATCAAGATCATGATCACCGCAATGACTAAGAGAACATGGACTAATCCACCCATAGTAGTGCTAGTAACCAGTCCTAATGCCCATAGAACAATTAGTACAATGGCTATAGTAGTTAACATAATTTGTGGTGTTACTAGTTTATAATTAGCGGGTGGCTTTTTGAATATTTTCCCCTGTTTGTTCCACATCACGACCCGCACCGCGCATCGTATTACAACTGCTACATAGTGCAGCCAAAATGGCTGAAGCAAGGAGTAGCGTGAACATATTTTTTAGTGTATTTTTCATAATTTGTATTTTGTTAATTTCACCTCAACCATTGTGGCTGCTTGGTGAACGTAACTATAGCGCTTACAAATCAAGACGCTATGGGGTGTAACCCTACTTTTGCTACATGTGGCGATGTAATGTGGATCAGGCACACCAGAAATGGGGAACTGACTTGCCACGCGCAAGTTAAGGTAGTCAGAATGCTATCTCAGTACCTCAGATAATGGTTACTTACACGCTGCTTTCAATAATCCCTGCGCTAATGGCATATCGCGTGAGACTAGCAGTATCATGAATATCGAGTTTTTCCATGAGATTGCCGCGATGCTTCTCCACAGTTTTGATGCTGATACCTAAATCTGATGCTGTTTCTTTATTTGCTTTACCCTCTGCGATGAGTTGTAGCACTTCCACCTCACGTGAGGTTAGCGATGATTGTTTGCCTCCGCGGACGCTTTCGCGGCTTGGTGAACTTTGGCCCAGACGCGCTAAGCGCTTGGCAATGGAATTACCAAAAAATGTCTTGCCGTTCTGGATTTCACGAACTGCACGACAAACTTTGTGGGCCGAGGTTTGCTTAAGTAAAAATCCTACAGCTCCTGCTGCAGTAGCGCTGTTTATATAAGCATCATCATTATGAGCTGTTAGAATAATGATTTTTGTGTTAGGCAGTGCTTTTAGTATCTGCCGCGTTGCTTCTAGGCCATTAAGTCCAGGCATCGCGATGTCCATCAATATTACATCGGGCTTAAGATCGAGTGCCTGTGCCACAGCGACTCTGCCATTCTTCGCCTCGGCTACTACAGCGAAGTCATCTTCAAGCGCGAGCATTTTGCATAAGCCCTCACGCACGATCATGTGATCGTCTACCACAATAATAGTAATTTTTTTCATAGTAGTAATTTGATTTTGTTATTTTTTGGTGCCTTTTGGTATCGCCTTTGCATTTTTGATATGGGGGATCGTCGCGGTAATGGTTGTTCCTATGCCAGATGATGACTCGATTGATAAACTACCACCCACCATGTCTAATCTTTCACGCATGCCCAGAAGACCTAGTTTGCTTGTCCGACTACGCAAAAATTTATCGGCTTTAAAGGATTTACCATCGTCTATAATCGACATGATTAATTTGTTAGAAGTTTCTTTGATACACACTTTCGCACTGGTAGCATCAGCATGACGCTCTATGTTGGTAATGGCTTCTTGGGCGACGCGAAAAAGCACAGTTAAAGCATCTCCTCTGATCTTTTCAACCGCGCGGCTTGCTATGATTTCTGCTTTCACACCTGAGCGAATGGTGAAATCTAACAAGAATGCGTGTAGTGCAGGAATTAATCCCATGTCGTCCAACACTGGCGGTCGTAGTCCACTAGCAAAGCGGTGCACGGCTCCAGCTGTCTTTGCTAGAATGCTCTGTGTGCCTGTGATTGCTTTATTAAAATCTTTTACATTTAAGCCCGTCTGTTTTTTAAGAGTGGCAAGCTTTACATTGATGCTCATTAACGATTGGGCAATTACATCATGAAGGTCACGGCTGATTTTTTTACGCTCTTCCTCCTGAGTGGTAAGAATTTTTCGAGCCATTCTATGCAGTTGCTCTTTGAGAAATCTTGTTTCT
Source organism: Akkermansiaceae bacterium (assembly GCA_903878115.1). Classification (GTDB taxonomy): domain Bacteria; phylum Verrucomicrobiota; class Verrucomicrobiia; order Verrucomicrobiales; family Akkermansiaceae; genus UBA956. The sequence continues at coordinate 80,291 of CAIRGO010000229.1, forward strand.
TTTAAAGTCGCAATGTAATGTGTCTCACTTTCTCTTAAGGACTTCTCAGTAGCTTTATGTCGTGCAATTTCATTCCTCAATTTCAGCTTAGAAACGGCCAATTCATGAACATGTTGACTCAGCTGGAAAATGATTTTTTTATGATTTTTGGTAATCACTTGCTCATTCGGGCAGGTGATCTCGGAAGCAATAATAGATGCAAAAAAAGCAGCAGCACGATTGATTATGGCTGGCTTCTGACGCGCGGGCACGTGCACTAGGATTTCTGTTAGCAAAATATGCTCATGCAGTCTCGCGAGATTTAGCGTCGTCAATCCAGCAGCAGTCGCAGCATCTGCTATAGCTCTTGCCTCCTTGGGCAGGGATATACGCTGCTTAAGTTGCGTTCGCAACGTCTCAATATAATGAGTGAAAAAAATGGGGCAAATGTGGTTCATCGATTTTGCTTGATACTGTATTAACTACTTTGAAGAGTATTGCTAATGTACCAACTGCTTCATGCAGTAGCGAGAATTAACTTTTTTTCTTCTTATTCTATAGAATCGACCCGTTTTTCAAACTGTTTAAGTTTTATCAATCGCAAGACCATGCCACCCATGATCGTGATTAAACCGACCGCTGGCGGCACGTGATGGTGGTCTTTTTTTTCCACTTGCAAACCGAACATCATGATCGATTGCCTTGCGGTGGTAAACGAAATCCCAGAGGACGTGAAAATCACCAATCCCAACGCGATTAAAAATGCCGCTAACATATTTTTTGCGTTCATGCTTTTTAATAGTTGAAAGATTAGTAAAAAAATCAACCGGCGCATATTCGCCCAAGAATGCCGGTTGCTCTTTCGACATCAGCGATTACTCGCCTTTGACAGACATTTCATTTGTCACACTGACAACTCCGCGGGTGTCTAGGACTAACTTGGTAACTAAGCTACGCTCCGCAGCATTTTTCGCCATCCCGTTGATTATAACCACGCCGTCTTTGGTTTTGATTTCGGTCTTCAACGCACTAGTCGAGCGATGCCCAAGTAGTGACATTTTAATTTGTGCCGTGATTGACGCATCATCAATTTTCTCCATGACCGTCCGGTCTTCCACAACGGGATCCTTCGTAACGCTCATATTGTTATCAACATCTTTCACGCCTTCAACATCACTAGCATACTCAGAGGTTAATTCTTTCTGAGCGATACTAGAAGCTACACCAGAAAGTGTCACATTGCCGTCTTTAGCAGTCACTTCGGTAGTAATAGTGTTTACATTGCGGTGAAAAATGAGTGCCGTTCTCACTTTCCGCACTAACCAAGCATCAGTGTTTTTGGCAGGTACTTCTTCTTTGACTTCGATCAAATTACTAACGCTTTTTACACCAGGTAAGCTTTGCACGGTATCTTGCGCTAACGCGCTGTGAAAATCATGGGAGACTGTGCCAGTAAGAACCACATCGCCATCAACAGAAGAAGTCTTCACAGAGTCATCAATGAGATAGGTTTTAAAGACATACGATTTAGCAGCAGTTTCGACAATGCGATCATCCATTTCGGAAGCACGGAGTGTTGAACTTGTGGCGCAGAATGTTCCAGTGACGATGAGGAACGCGAGGGATCCAATTGTTTTGTTTTTCATAATATTGATTTGGTTGTGCCGTATTTTGTGGCAAGGGCATAGTTATGTTCTCGATTTGAGCATTCTGCCATAGGGTGTATCCCTACTTAAAAAAATTGAGTCTTAGGAGTCAGATTCCTCCGCATCATTAGACTACTATTTTCATAGTAAATAGAAATTACACCGCGTAATGTAAGTGGGGTTTTACCCTATAGAAATGAGTCATATTTAACTGTAGATTGTTTTTCATAGCCATCCCATAGGATTTTTTTGAGAAAGTAAAAAAGTTGGCTGGAGTTGCATTTCAATCCCTGCCACTCGGTAGGGGTGTAATGAAAAATACCAAACCAGCCGCCGCCAATGTAGTCTCCCTCAAGCAGATACTCAA
>CAIRGO010000230.1 GCA_903878115.1 Akkermansiaceae bacterium
CCTCGGAGGCAAGCCCCACAGGACAAAATCTGATCAATCATGCCAACCGGGATTATAGAATTTTGGTTTTTGCCCGAGAAAAGAAGCGGCAGAACGATTTCACTCTTCCCTTCACCTACCTCGGCCAAGCCAATTATGTGAGCCACGAAAGCGAACGCCCGATCAAGATGGTCTGGCGGCTCGCCTACCCCATGCCAGCCGAAATGTTCGAGAACTGCCGCAAGGGCGGGTGAAATAGACAAGGATCAATTCCTCGCTCTTGCCATCCAATATCTCCGGAGATAACCTACGGAGAAGTGACCCTGTCTTTAAGCATTGCACACAACGGCCATTCAACAAACGAGTGTCTGGTTTCTAATACACACATCCGCGGGTTCTCGCTGATGAAAACTGTCGTGGATTCATTTGTCCGTATGTTGGGAATCGCGGTGCTCATAACAGCCACGATCTTTGACGCTTCGGCAAACTTGCTGTCTGATCCGACAATCATCGCCAGCGCGACCCCGGCTAATGATAACTACACTACGGCGAATGTCTTCGACGGCATCTTCGGCACGGGCAGCGGGGAGTATGCGACCAGTAGCGGGATCAATGGCGATGCTTTCATCGAATTTGACTTCGGATCTCCAACCATTGTGGGTGGATTTGTATTCTATCAGCGGTTAGGAGGCGCGGACGGCATCACCAGTTTCCAGTTGCTGTTCGACGACGCTGCTGATTTCTCATCGCCACTTTCGACCCTTACCTTCGCTACAAGTGGGAATCGCGATTTTGACCTGCTTGACGACACTGCAGGTGCTCGTCAGGAGTTTGCTTTTTCTGGCGGCATCGAAGCCCGCTATGTGAAGTGGGATGTCATCTCGGCACAGGGCAATGGCTATGATGGCGCTGGCGAAATGAAGTTTTTAGGCAGTGCGGCGGCTGTTCCTGAACCTTCAACATATCTGCTCCTGGTTTGCGGATTGCTCGGCCTCGCTGGGCGGTGGCTCAGCGGTCGGTTTGTGAAGTTACAAGGCACGGTTTTGCCTCACAGGGAGATAACCCTTTCAAGACCAACTTAGGTCTTGAGCACTCACTGACAAGATTGCATCCGGATTTGCTCACATCGCTTTAGACTGAAACATGGTGGCGGAGGAGGATTGGGGCCGATACTGATTTCAAAAATTTCGGTTTTCTCGATCTTGTGAATCCCTTGGCATGAGCGCTATGTGTATGATTTCGCACCTTGCTGATGTTCCATTTTTTCGTGATGAGCTTGCTACTTTGCATGAGGGGATGCAGTTGGTGGGATCGGCGGGTGTGGTCTGCGGCAACTATCCGGCAGGCTGGATTCGAATGATTTTTCACCACCGGCTTTGGTGTGCCCCGAATCGCCAAGGCGATCGGTGGGAGAAATGGGTTATTGCCTCCGATTTGAAACAATAAAAATCTTGTTTCCTGTTTTTTTGTTAGTATTAACGCGCTGTGTTTTTAAAAGCAACAATTGACTCGGTGACAGGTCTCGCATCTCCGCGGGAGCACGCCGATGCCGATATCGGGCTAATTACACTCTTTGAGTGGCTGAGACTGAAGGATCCTTTGTTCTGTTTTTCTCAACGAGCACCACTCAAAAAGCCTTTTAACTTTCGACTCCCCGGGACCTGGCCCACCACCCGCCGAACAAGCGGGTCC
>CAIRGO010000231.1 GCA_903878115.1 Akkermansiaceae bacterium
ATCTTGTTGCAGACGTCGTTGGCTTTGGGGTAGAATGTCAGGCTCCCGAGCGCCGGGCTGCCAGCCGCGGTGAGGGTGAGGGTGCCGCCTGTGAGAATGGTCGTATTGCCGGAATAGGTGTTGGGACCGGCCAGTTGCCAGGTGCCAGTGCCGGTCTTGATCACGCTGGTGACATTCGCGCCGGTGCCTGGGTCACCAAGCGCAGCAGCGAGAGTTCCGGTTCCGGTAGCTGAGACGCCCGGCACCGCGTTGGCCAAGGTAAGCGTGGTCGGAGCGTTGCTGTTGCTGAAAGCGATACTGCCACTGCTGACTCCGCCAGAAGTCAGACCAATCGTCCAATTGGCCGCGCCTCCAGAGTTCCCCGAGTTGTCGAGGGTGGCGCCGCCCTGGCCGATGGTGAAGAGCCGGTTCGTCCTGAGGATATTGGTGGTATTGCCATAGTTCAGTATGCCGCCGTTGATCACGATGTCAGCCGCCATTGGCGTCGTGCCGTTCGAACCCGTGCCGAGGCCGCTAGCCGTTCCCGCGTCTCCCCAAATAAGCGCCCGCACGAGGCCGGAGTTGATTGTCGTGACACCCGTATAGGTATTTGCAGTTTGCAGTACGTTAATGCCGCCGCCGGTAAAAGTCGCTTTCGTCGGCAGCGTTCCGCCGGCAAAGTCCTGAATTATCGAGGATATTGCCAACGAACTGTTAGAAAGAGCACTGGTAGGACTCATGGCTATAACAATTTCACCGCCGTCGCTCGTCGGCTGGAGTCTGGCTTGGGGAAGGTTAGTTTGATTGGCGGGCCCGACCTTAACTTGGACACCGGGTCCCGGAACGACCGCAAGGATCCCGTTCACACTGAGGGTGTTACCGCCACCAACGTCGATACGCTGGGCGTTGGTAGTGGTTTGAATTCTTATCGTATTGGCGCTAAATGAGGCCCCGGGAGCATACTGGGCTGTGATCGCAAGGTCGGTCGCAGAGGTGAGGCTGGGGGTGGTAGTTGAGGTTTGTGCATTCGTATCTCCGCTGTAGTTGGTGGCCCGGAAATAACCGTTGGTGGTGTCGTAGCGGGCGAAACTGGTTGAGGTGCTCCCGGTGCTCGTGGTCAAACTATACGCGGTATTCAGGCCGAAAAAGAGGCCTCGGTTATTTGAGCCAGAGCCGCTGACGGGTGCGTTGGAGGTGCTGGATAGGACGATGTTGTTTCCACCTACGCCCGCCGTGGTGTTCGTCAGAATGTTGAAATTACCCGTTGCCCCCGAAGCGCGGGCGGCGATGGATGCGAATGTCAACGTGGGGGTGGCAGAGCCCGAGGAGGCGGTCGAAAGGATGGTGCCTTGGCCGCTACTGAAGGTGAGCTCGCCCATGCCCTGGGTGCTGTTTCCCGCTTCCAGCACGTTGAAAACGCTGGTGCCCGTGAAAGTCAGGGCGGTGCCGGTCGTGCCGTTGAGGCTGCCGTTCGAGCCGTCGCCGATCTGCAGCGTGCCAGAGCCAACGATGGTGGTGCCGGTGTAGCTGTTAGCTCCATTGAGGGTTAGCGAACCGATGCCGTTCTTGAACAGGCTGGTTGCGGCGCCGGTGAGCGGAGTGCTGATGGTGTCGGCAGCGTTGTTGAGGGTGATGTTGGAGACGGCGGCCAAGTTGATCGCAGTACCGCCCGACAGGACGATGGCACCCGAGCCCGAGCCGAAGGTGATGGTCGCGGCATCCTGAGTTCCGGTGACAGCGACTGTGCCAGCGCCGAGGCCGGTCACGCCAAATCCAAAGTTGAGGTTATCGCTGGTGTTGGGGCTGATGACGGTGGGAGATATCGCGCCGGAGTCATCGGTGCTCCAATTGGTATCGGTTCCCCAGGTACCGCCTGCGGCGCCAAAGCCGCCGGTGGCACCGTTGGTGTCCCAGTAATAGTTAGCGGCGCGAGCCACCTGCGGGAGAGTGGCGAGAAGCAAGAGTCCGGCGATTGAACCGGCGAGGTTGCGGTATTTTTTCATTGGATAGTGGTTTTTTGGCAAGGTTATTTTCATCGTGGTTGTAGGTCAGTTATGTTTAGGATTACATCTTCATTAAGGGCTACATCTTCAGAATTTCTATGAAAATTACTGCGATGTAGGACGGGAAGGAAGAAGAAAAATGGGTGACAATCGGGTGACAAAAAAAGACCCCAAAAAAGACCGCTGCGCTCCAAGATGCAAGACGGCAATACACAAGCGAAGGGTATTTCCGAGGCCCTCCAGCCTCGCCCTGTGGGCTCGCTGTGGCAGACTTTCTCATAGCATTTGATGGGAGCAGTGGGGGACGCCGTCACTCCAGACGACGCCCCCCGGTAATAAGGGAAACCGCCTCTCCAGACGATCCCCCCAGGTTCATCCGGAAGAAAACCCATTAAGTTCCGGAAAATCGATTATTGGTTCAACGTTAGAAGTTATTTGTTATTTGGTCCCTGAGTCTGAATCTCATCTTCTAACGAATAACTCTTAACTCCAGCGCCTCAGCGGCGGCGGCGGAGCAGTGAGAGGAGGCCGATGGCTCCGAGAAGCGCAGCGCTGGGCTCGGGAACTACGGTGTAGTTGAGCAGCACGTCCTGTCCGCTCTGGCCGAGCGAGAAGTTGCCTCCGGTGGTGCTGAAGAGGTTGCCGGCACTGTCCAGCCAGTTGATCGTGGCGAGATTGAGATTGACGAAGTTCGAGGTGGTTCCGGCAACATCATAGAGAAGCCAACTTTGGTTGGCATCCCAGAGGGCGTTGGCCCAGAGGACTCCGCTGCCCGCCCCGTTGAAGCTCAGATTGATGGTGGTGGTGTTGGTGAAGTCGAGGTTTCCGCCAACGATGACCTGATCAAAGTTTGCTGTCGGGTTGACTCCGACCGTGGACGTGTTGCTGGCGAGTTCCCAGTTCACAGTCGGATCAGGGGTGCCGGCGTCCACGTAGGAAAGGTTGCCTGTGAAGTTCTGGATGCCGGGGGAGTTGCCAGGGGAGTGGATGCCAGAGATGGTGGTGTTGCCACCCACGGTGCCCGTGCCGCCGAGGGTGCCGTTGACACTGACGTTGACGAGGCTGCTGGTGCTGGTGGAACCGTTGATGAGCAGCGTGCCACCGGTGACGTTCGTCGCGCCGGTGTAGGTATTGGCACCGGAGAGCACCTGCGTTCCGGCACCCTTTTTCTCGAGAGTCATCCCGGGGGTGGCGCTGCCGAGAATGCCAGAATAGTTGGCGGTCACGCCGGTGCCGGGGTTGAGCGCCAGCGCCGTGACATTGGAGGCCATGGTCAGGTTTGTCGAACTGATGAGGCCGCCGAGGGTGGGGGTGTTGATGCCGCTTGAAAAGGCAAGGGTGCCTCCGCCCGAGGGATCGAAGATACTGTTTTGCAGCGCCAGGTTATTCCCTAACTGAAGAGTGCCTCCGGTGATTCTAGTCAAGCCGCTGTGGGTGTTCGCTGCGGTCAGGATCCAAGTGCCTGCATTGGTCTTGGTCAGGCTGGTGACATTCGTGCCGGTGCCGGAATCGCCAAGCACGGCGCTGAGTGTTCCAGTTCCCAATGAACTAACGGCCGGTGCATTGTGGGCCAAGGTGAGCGAGGCCGGAGCGTTGGAGTCGGAGAAGGCGATGTTGCCGCCAGCGGAGCCAATAGTCAACGTGCCCGTGACGCCAGAGTTCCCCGAAACATCGAGTGTGGCTCCGGCGGGACCGATGGTGAAAAGCCGGTTTGTCGAGGCATTTACGCCTGTTCCGGCATTGCCGAAGTTCAGTATGCCGCCGTTGATCACAATGTCGGCCGCATTTGGCGTCGCACCCGTCGAACCCATGCCGAGGCCGCTCGCGCTTCCGGCGTCGGC
>CAIRGO010000232.1 GCA_903878115.1 Akkermansiaceae bacterium
AAAAATCCTGCCTTCCATCCGTTAAATCCGTCGTTAAAAAATCTTCCCTATCTCCTCTCCGTTGTCTAAAAAAGAACTGCACACTGATCACTTTTCTTCCTTAGCGCCTTCGTGGCTTCGTGTAAAAATGTCTTTCCATCAAATACTTTCAACCACCCTAACAAGGAATAGAAGTCCGCAATACCACACTCGGCAGCACGGCGCTCAGATGCTCATGGCCCCGCGTCAACAACACCGTCGCCCCGCGCTCCCAACGCTGGCCACTGGCATCCTCTAAGGCTCCCTCAACAATCGTCAGTAACGAAAACCGCTCGCTGCGCGCATTACCCACCGTCGTGCGCGGCGCTAACACAAATTTCTCCACTAGGAAAAATTCACACAGCGCGATCACGTTCCCCTGCGGCACATCCATCTGCGGCTCAATATCAGAAAAATCAATGCTCGCGAGCGATTCCGCCACATGCAGCTCTCGCGCTTTGCCATCCAGGCCCAGACGATTCCAATCAAATACCCGATACGTCGTATCCGAGTTTTGCTGGATTTCAAATATCAACAATCCCGCACCAATCGCATGCAAGCGGCCCGATGGAATAAAGATCGAGTCCCCACCACGCACCGCGATCGCATGCACTTGCTCCGCCACCGTCCCCTGCTCTATCGCCTTTTCAAAACTCCCACGGTCCACGCCCGTCCGCAGCCCGACATACAATTGCGCGTCCGCCGCCGCCTCGGCGATGTACCACATCTCCGTCTTCGGCTCGCCCGCTAAGGACTCTGCCAAATGCGCCGGCGGATGCACTTGAATCGACAAATCATCGCGCGCATCCAAAATTTTCACCAATAACGGAAACCGCTCGCTGTCCGGCAATCCTTCGCCAAACAACAACTCCCGCTGCTCGGTCCACAACTCATGCAAGGTCTTCCCGGCATAGAGGCCCTGCGCCACCACCGATTGCTCCTGCGGCCGATCCACCAACTCCCAGGCCTCGCCATATACGCCATCCTCTTTCGGCAAGGTCCGACCGTACACCGTCTCCAGCGCCCGACCACCCCACACCCGCTCCATCGCCAACGAAACAAAACTAATAACCGCCATAAGCCCAATCTTATTCACCCTCATAACGCTGGCAAGAAAGAAGTGGGAAAGTGGTGAAAGTGTGAAGTGATCAGTGATCACTCAGCACTTTCACTCACTTTCAAGATCTGTGTATCGGGGAGACGGGTGGCGGCTTTTTCGAAGGTGACGAGAGGCAAGCGGGCCGATTGAGCCTCGGAGTGAATGAGGCGATCAAGGAAACCTGGTTTGGCGGTGGCTAGGCCATCGGTTGCGAGAAGTGGCAGCAGCACGGGATGCACGAGGAATGTGGGCAGGGACAGAAGGAGGTGCAGACCGCGCAGCACATCGGCCTTGGGCATGCCGTAGTGGTGTTGGCAGGCGTAGTATGCCTCAAGAACGACAAGATGGGAGACGAAAACTTTTGCTCCCGCTGCCTCGATCTCTGCGAGGAAGCGGCGGGCGACTTTGGAAAGATCCTGCGACTGGCCGGTGAGAAGTCGCATCACCACGGAGGTATCGAGTGCAGCGCGAATTTCAGCGTTGTTCATTCCAGTTGTTCGTTACGGATTCGCGCATGGCAGCGGTGCTGTGATCCGTGACAGAGCTCGGCACAAGGTGGGCAAGCGGAGCTTGGAAGTTTTGCCAATCCACGGCTATGACAGTGGGTGCTTGTTGTTGTTTCTGACGCAACCATTGCTCAAAGAGCTGGATGGCGACATCGCGTAAGGTGCGGCCATCGCGTGCGGTTTGTGCTTTCACTTCGCGGTAGAGCTCGTCGGGAATTTGAAATGTCGCTTTCACAAAGCCAGCTTACTGTATTGCTGGCACCATGTCAAGTGACGAAGAATGGAATGCTGAAGAATAGGAACTACCGATGGATGGGGATTTTTTGATGCTGAGTAACCGCTAAGTTCGCGAAGGGCGCGAAGGCGCAAAGGGTTGAGTTGATTTGATTTCCGAATGACGAATGTTAATTTTTGATTTTTGATTTTTTGAAATGCTTTTCTCTGATCACTGACTCCTGACTCCTGGTGTTTGATAGGGGGTTCGTTGATTCATAATTGCCGGATCACAGGCTTGTCTTTCGCTCTTGGTTGCCGTCGTTCAGAAAACAATGCTTCTTTCGCCTCAAAACTTAGCCCATCATAGATCACCCCTGTCAGATCTTTCAAGCGCGAGGTAAGTCGGGATTTTGGGTTCCAACTATACACCAGTGTACGTCCCTGACGTTTGCACACGATCACTCCCGATCTCTCAAAGCGATCGAGTTGTTTTTGAACTCCATCGAGAGAAACCGCAAAATCTCGTGCTGCCGCACGCCCATAAGTTTCTCCCTGATGAAATAACGACAATAGGACGGCTTCTGCTGCCTTGCCTCCGAATAAATCTTGTAACGCTGTCGCAATCATGACCGATAAAGCAAGTCAATAATCTAAGCCATGCAGCCGCCTAACTGGAATGAGTGCAATGAGGAAGAAGCTTGGCGTTATGTGGCTTGGCATCTTGAGGGCGAGGGAATTCGTTCTGTGCTTGTCGGTGGTGCCGTAGTTGCGATTTATAGTGAGGGCCTTTATCGCTCTGGGGATTTGGACATGATGCCTGACGATATGGGGCGGGCTAAGCTCCCAGAAGCACTTGATAAAATCGGTTTTGTTTCCCGTAATTCAAGGTACTTTAAGCATCCTGACTGTGCTCATCTTTTTTTGGAATTTCCTCGCGGCCCCGTTGAAATCGGCGAACAGTATCCAGTGATTCCTGCGGAAATCAACGTGGACGGTAGAACATTACGGTTGTTGTCCCCTACCGACTGCGTGAGTATCGCTTAGCTGGATACATTTACTGGAAGCCTCGTTCTTACTTTGATCAGGCGCTTCTCCTTTGTCGTAGGCAGAATCAAAGCGTAGATCTAGAGGCAGTTCGTGAGTGTTGTGTGAAGGAGGGTGGCATTGCTGCTTACGATGAACTCATCGACAGATTGAAGTAATTTCACAATATAGGAGAAGTCTGAGTCATGACGTAGAACGCTGTGCTAGAAACGCGAGATGCTTCCGTAACGTTCAAGGGCTCTCTTGTAATGGCGTGATTATTTGAGAACAGAAGTGAAACCGCGAAATGCGCGAAATTACGCGAAAGAGAGAAAAAAACGGAAAGCAGAAATAGAGAAATGGGAAACTGGCTTTTCTCTTCCTGATCACTGATCACTGATCACTCCACACTCGCCTTCGTTTGATTTCCGAATGACGATTGTTGATGTTTAATTTTTGATTTGTTAGATTTTTCCGATTCCTGATTCCTGATTCCTATCCGCTGTCTTATCTTTCAGCGCGAGGACTTCGCGTTTGAGTTCTGCGGCCAGTTCTTCTTCGGTGGGGAGAAAAAATGCTCCACCGCTAAGCCGCGAAGGTTTGAGATGGAAGATTTTTTTAACGACGGATTATACGGATGGAAGGCAGGATTTTGTTAATTTGATTGACCGCTAAGTTCGCGAAGGCGCTAAGGAAGAAAAGTGATCATTGTGCACCCTGTGATAATTGTTCAGAATGGTGGCGTTGATGCTTTTGTTGATGGTGAAAATACATTTTATATTTGATATATCAAATATAGTGTTTGAGGTGAGATCTTAGGAGGTTGAGGTTTCATGGATTAGAAGGCCTGCTCACTGATGACTGATCACATCACACTTTCCCTCGTTTGATTTGATTTCCGAATGACGAATGTTGATTTTTGATTTTTGATTTTTTTTTTGAAATGGCTTTTCTCTTCCTGCTCACTGATGACTGATCACTCCACACTCTCCCCCCTGTTTCCTGACCCCTGACTGGCTTTTCTCTTTCTGCTCACTGATCACTCCGCACTTTCATTGGAATACGCGAAAAATGGTGATTGAAAAAAAATCGTTCCTTGCTCATACTCTTGTTATGCCGAAACCAAACTCTTCTTCCTTGGCCGCTGCTGCAAAGGTGCGGACCGCACGCCGACGAGCGAGTTGGAAAGTCGTGGTCGCTGACAGCTTTGCCGAGGCGGAGGCTGAAACCCGTGCCTACTGGCGCGCTGCGACACCCGCCGAACGGCTGAACGCTCTCGAAAAACTCCGCGAACCTTTTTATGGCAAAGATCAAATTGGCGGCAGACTTCAAAGATTTCTTGAAGTTGTGCCTGCGGAATGAAGTCCGCTTTCTCATCATCGGCGGCTATGCTGTGATTCATCACTCGCGCCCTCGTTACACGGGGGATCTCGATATCTGGATCGATTCCTCGTTGGAAAACGCGCAGCGCGTTGTCACCGTGTTGCAGGAATTCGGATTTCCATCGGATACGGTGTCTACAGAAATGATCACTGACGGAAAAAAGATCATTCGAATGGGCTTCGAGCCGATGCGTTTAGAGCTGTTTACTCGTATCCTGGGTATCGAGTTTCATGGCTGCTATGAACGGCGGGATCTTGTGAAGATTGGGCGCTTGCAAGTACCTTTTATCGGTCTTGAAGACTTAAAAATCAATAAGCGGGCCAGCGGCCGCCCCAAAGATATGCAAGATATCGAGGAACTGCCCTAGGTGCTATAATCCTAGGGAAAGCTGCGACAATGATTCCGGATTTTGTTACCACGGATGGACAGGATGATAGGGATTTTTTGATGTTGATTAACCGTTAAGCTGCGAAGTTACGCGAAAGGAAAAATGAGCGGAAAATTGGAAGTGGAAAACTACTCACTAACAACTTCTTCCCATTATGTCTTTCATTTCGTGGCTTCGTGTGAGAAGCTGTCTTTTCGTGAATGGATGGAGCTTTGGATTTCTAAGTGCTGTGAATTTCTCGGTGCTGTGAATTCCCCCCGCATGAGGCAAGCCTCATCTGCCACAGGGTGCAGGCAAGCCGTCCGCACTCCGGGCGCAAAGGTTTGATTTGATTTGGGAACCACGGATGGACGCGGATGTAAAGTCAGGTTGAAATGGTTAGCGCTGAGGCTTGAGTTGATTGACGAATGAAGGCGAAAATGATGATTCACCGCTATGCCGCGAAGGGCGCGAAGGTTTGAAGAAGATTTCCGAATGACAATTGTTGATGTTTGATGTTTGATTTGGGGGCGCAGGGAGCAGTGGGAAATTTACATCTTCTTCGCTGAAGTTGTTGCGGAAAGTCCCCACCGCACTCGGCAAGCCGAGTCAAGCCACGGGAGAAAGTAAGCCTCCGGACGTGGCGATGGCAATTGCTAGAAGACACCGCCTCCTCCTTAGTATTGCTACGGGAGGACAAGAAGATGGCCGTGCTCCCTTCCGTTTGATTCGACTAAAGTCGAAACTACTTTGCATTCATGCGTGTCGATCCGTAGTTAAAATTTCTTTATCAAAACTTTGTGATCTTCGTGCCTTCATGTGAGATTCTCTTAAAAAATCTGTGTCGATCTGAGCAATCTGTGGTTAGAAAAATATCTTGGTTTGTGATCAGTGTCGTTTCTTTGTGGCGCCCGCTTCGGGGCTGGGGAGATGGTTGGCCTTTGAAGCGGACTGAAGTCCGCGCTCCTTTGATGAAAATATTTTTCTTTCTCAAATCATCCTAGCTTGCTGGTAATTTTTTGCGTGAGGAAAAATAAGAGTTGCGTGATGAGGGATCTGCGTGTTTGCTGTCGCCGCTGTCAGGGGCCATGGAGGTTCGGCAGGCGAATCCCGCCAGGTCTTAATCGAAGCAACGGTAGTTTGTCCGTTCTTGCCGTGGACTCCCTGGCAGCACTTTTTTTCGCAGAGCGGGAAATAAGGCAGATCGCACCCTTCCGTAAAAAATCCACTCTCAAAAACTTCGTGACCTTAGCGGCTTCGCGTGAGAAAATTGCCTTTTATCATCTGACGCGTTTTTTGTGGCGCCCGCATTGGGGCTTCTTGGGCTTTGAAGTGGACTGAAGTCCGCGCTCCTTTTTTAGGCAGTGAATGATAAAAATTACCATTTTTCGTAAAATCAGGCTTTCCATATCGATGGCATTGCTTTTGACTCCGCTAGTGCCGTACACTTTACTCAAGACTGATTCCACATCCAACGCTCGATTGGGACGATTGGATTTGCCGCATGGGGTAGTCGAGACGCCGATTTTTATGCCAGTGGGCACGCAGGGCTCGGTGAAAACCTTGCATCCTGATGACTTAGATGCTCTGGGCGCCCAGATTATCTTGGGCAATACCTATCACCTATGGCTACGTCCGGGGCATCAATTGATCAAAGATTTTGGCGGACTGCATTCCTTTGCCTCATGGGACAAGCCGATCTTGACCGATTCGGGCGGGTTTCAGGTGTGGTCATTGGCCAAATTGCGCAAGATCACCGAGGAAGGTGTGCGTTTTCAAAACCACCTCGATGGCGCAAAGATGCTGCTCACGCCCGAGCTGAGCATGGAAATTCAGGCCGCGATTGGTTCCGACATTGCGATGCTATTCGACGAATGCCCGCCCTACCCTTGCGAGCAAAAATATGCCGTTGATTCGATGGCCCTGACCACCCGCTGGGCGCAACGCTGCAAAGACTGGGTAGTGAAAAACGAGCCACGGTCTGGAAATGGCCGGCAACATCATTTCGGCATCGTGCAAGGATCTGTTTATCCAGAACTGCGCGCACAATCAGCGACCGAGCTGGCGGCGATGGATTTCGATGGCTATGCGATTGGTGGCGTGAGTGTGGGCGAGCCAGAAGAAGAAATGTTTCGCGCCATCGATCATGCAATCCCCTATTTGCCAAAGGAAAAGCCGCGCTATGCGATGGGGCTAGGCACTCCGCCGCAGATTTTGGAAATGATTGGCCGCGGTGTGGACATGTTCGACTGCGTGATGCCCACTCGTGTGGCGCGCCACGGCATGGCGTTTACGTTAGACGGGCCGATCCACATTAAGAACCTCATTTTCGAAAAAGACCCTCGTCCGCTGTGCGAAAGTTCCCATCCCCATGTGTCGCGATTTTCCCGCGCCTACATCCGCCATTTGTTCCGAGCAGGAGAAATTCTCTCTTTACGGTTGCTTTCTTTCCATAATCTGCATTTCTATTTGCGCCTCGTGTCCGACGCCCGCCAAGCAATCGCGACAGACAGCTTCACAACATTCAAAGATTCATTCATCAAACGCTACCTAAAACAAACATGACCAACGCACTATTCTCCATCATCGCACAAGCAACGCCGCCCGCAGCTCCAGGTCCTTCTGGTCTTCTGGGCAATCCTATTGTCATGGTCCTTGCGATGATCGTGATGTTTTATTTCCTGCTCATCCGCCCACAACAAGTGCAACGCAAGCAACTGCAACAACGCATGGATTCACTGCAAGCAGGTGACCGCGTCGTGACTTCCGCCGGCATTCACGGATTGGTGCACAACATCAAAGACAAAACCGTCATTCTTAAAATCGCCGATAACACCATGGTGGAATTTGATAAATCCGCTGTTGCTATTGTCCTGAAAAAAGAAGCATAATTTTCCCCCACACGCATCAACCATCATCGCACACATGAATTCATTGCTACAAATTACCCCTCCTGAACCCGCATGGTGGGAAAATCTCCTCGCCAATCCGCTCACGCTGTTTTGTTACGGGCTCGTTTTGCTCGTCCTCTTCGGCTGGTATTTTGCCACCGAGCATGAGAATCGCAAACGCAACGTCGGCACCTTGTTGCTATTTTTGGTCGTTGTGCTCTGCACCTACGCGATCATACCACCGTCGCAAAAGCTCAAAGCAGCGATCGACATCCAAGGTGGATCTTCCTTCACAATGCAGGTGCAACCACGCGAAGATGAGGACGGCAAAATGGTCCCCGTTACCGAGCTGGACACAGAAAACGCCATCACCATCATCGAAACACGACTCAGCCAAGGTGGCATCGCCGAGCCAGTGGTATTCCGCCAAGGCGTGAGCCGCTTCGTGGTGCAGATGCCTGGTATCAAACCAGAAGAAGCGCAACGAATTCGCAAATTGTTAGAGACCGCCGCGAAGTTAGAGCTCCGCCAGGTGCATCCGAATTCTGATTCCTTGGTGTCAGACATTGAAAGCGGTAATCACATTGAACCGGGTTACAGACTCTTCGATTACAAATACAAAATCAACGAAGGTGAAGCCGACGAGCAAGAACTGACGCGTAAAATCCTACTCAACCGCCGGCCGGCAGTAGAAGGCAGAGACATTCTCAGTGCCTATCCAGATGCCACGGGTGGCGGACGGGTTGACATCACACTCGATGGAAAAGGCGAAGATAAAATGATCGCGCTGACCGGTCCGATGACCGCAGGACGTGATCGCATCGCGATCGTGCTGGATGGTCAGTGCATTAGCGCACCTACAGTGCAATCAGTGCCACTCGGCAAGCAATTTCAGATTACTGGACTCAATGCGAAAAACGAAGCTTCAGAACTTGCGAAAAACTTGATGAACCCCATCAATAACCCGCTGAAAGTCGACAACGAACAAACCGTTTCCCCTACTTATGGAAAAACTGTGGTCAAACAAGGACTGCTCTCTGGCATCGTCGGCTTGCTCGCTACCTTCGTATTTATTCTGCTCTACTACCGTCTTGCAGGTTTCATTGCACTAGTCGGACTGATCGTAAACACCTTGATGTTATTCGGTATCATGGCGATGTTTGGCATGGCCTTCTCACTTCCCGGCATCGCGGGTATGGTGCTCACCATTGGTATGGCGGTGGATGCGAACGTGCTGATTTATGAACGTTTGCGTGAAGAAATCGAAGCGGGCAAATCAATCAAAAACGCCATCGCTGTCGCATATGAAAAAGCCTTTACTGCTATTTTCGATTCGAACTTCACATCATTGATCACCGCATTGATTTTATTCTGGCGCGCTAGCGGCACCGTAAAAGGATTCGCCGTAACGCTGACAATTGGTCTCGTATCTTCCCTCTTCGCATCGATCCTCGTGACCCGCGTATTGTTCCGTTGGGGTGTAGATTTGAATATGATCAAACGCTTCAAATTCCTCAACCTGATCAAAGGTGCCAACTTTGACTTCCTCGGCAAACGCAAACTTGCGGCACTGCTCTCATTGGCAATGGTGGTCGTTTCGATTGCCATCGTAGCGATCAAAAAAGAGAAATCGTTAGGCATTGACTTCACTGGCGGCACACTAATTACCTACGTTGTTGGTAACAATGACGTGCTGCATCAAGTAGAAGTGGAAACGGCACTAAAAGGCATGACGTTGAAAAAAGATGCTTTCGTGCAGGAGCAAACACAGCCAGTCACTGGACGTTTGCTAACCGTGCGCTGCGACAATGATGACGCTACAGCGATATTGGAGAAAATAGAGGCTACTTTCCCCGAGATTACTAAGCTAGAAAAACCAAGCCGCGAGGAAGTCTCCGCATTGCTTGGTAAAGAATCACTGCGTGACTCCTGCTATGCGTTGATAGCTGGTATGGCATTGATTTTCCTCTATGTTGCCTTCCGCTACCGTCTCTCATTCGCCGTGGGTGCCTTGATCGCGCTATTCCATGACGTTATTATCAGTGCTGGTTTCGTGGTGCTTTTTGGCAATCAACTTTCGCTGATTCACATCGGTGCGATTTTGACCATTGCTGGATACTCGATCAACGACACCGTGATTATTTTTGACCGGATTCGTGAGTCACTGCGTTACAGCACAGGCTCACTAAAAGACATCATGAACGAGGCCATTAATGCTACACTTTCACGGACGATCCTCACCTCCGGTGCGACCCTGTTCTCGGTGATGGCGCTGTATTTCTTCGGTGGCCCGTCGATGCGTGATTTCTCACTGATGATTCTGATCGGGATCGTGGTAGGAACTTACTCATCGATCTTCGTGGCCTCTGCCCTTGTTCTGTGGTGGTCGAAAGTAACGAATGCCGACTACAGCGAAGTGGAAGCAACGGAGACGACTGCGGTAGAAGTGGTCGGATAAGAATTCTCCGCTTTAGGCTTTTTTATAAGGACGGCACTCCGGTGCCGTCCTTTTTTTATGTGTGGGGGGATGCTTGATTTTTGATTCGACTAAAGTCGAAACTACTTTGCTTAGGCTTTGAATAAAGTCCGCGCTCCTAAAAATCCTGCCTTTAAGCAACTAACCAGCCTGCTCAGGCGCTGGAGCACCAGTCTCAAATCTCATCAAGGGAGCAATGAATGTCAGCGGTATCGGACCAGTTTCACCGTTACGATTTTTTGCCAGCAACAACTCGGCTTTGCCTTCTTCTTCTTTGCGCTCTTCTTCGTTTTCGGCGTAGTAGGCACTTCGATAAAGCAACCCAATCAAGTCGGCATCTTGCTCGATGGAACCAGACTCCCGCAAGTCCGACATCCGCGGCGTGCCGCCTGAACGCCCCTCGGGACCACGGTTCAACTGCGCCAAAACAATAATCGGAATGCCTAACTCTTTTGCCAATCCTTTCAAACCAGCCGAAATCTCCGCAATCTCCCGCTCACGCGAGTTCGATGCCTGTTTGCTAAGCGATCTCATCAACTGAAGATAGTCAATCGCAATCAACTGAATGTCTTCATCACGCTTTTTCCGACGCGCTTTGGCACGCAAATCATTGATTGTGATGCCTGGAGTATCATCGATGAATAATTTTGACGCGGCGATCGCCTCGGACGCGCGCTTTATATCTAACAGATCTTTTTTCTGAGGTTTGTAGCCCTTGTGCATGTCTGAAATCTTGAAACGTGCGCGAGAGAATACCAGACGTTGCACCAATTGGAACGATGTCATCTCGCAAGAAAATACCATCGAAGGTTTTTGCAGATCGACGCAGATATGTTCTACGATATTCATCATGAACGATGTTTTACCCATCGAAGGACGTGCTGCGATAATGAACATTTCTCCCGACTTCAATCCATTCGACATACGGTCCAGCACTTCATACCCAGTGGAAAAACCTTGCGCGGCTTTTTCACCCGCACACAATGCGGCAAAGTATTCCATTACTTCTTGCACCGCTGATTTGATCGTCACGGCACGTGTCACCTCGGCGCTTTCACGAATGGCTAGCACATTCGTCTCCACGCTATCCAACAATCCAGGTACATTTTCTGGATTGTCATACGCCTGCGCGATGGCTTCATTGCAGGAATTGATGATCGAGCGCAGGGTGTATTTGTCCTTCACAAAGCTCAAATGCGCTAGAAAATGTCCCGCATTAGGAGCGTATGAATAGAGCTCGGTGAGAGCTGCTGGGCCACCGACACTCTCTAACAATGATTTGTCAATCAACTTCTGAACTAACGAAACCAATTCGATTTCCACACCTTTTTCGAAGCACTCTAACAAAACATCAAAAAGCATCCCATGTGCAGGCAAATAAAAATGCTCTTTCGTTAGTTTCTCCTCGACGGCAGTGCCAATGTATTCGTGCGGATTCTGCAGCATCGAACTCAAAATCGATTTCTCAGGCCCCAAGGCATGAGGCATGGCACGCATCACATCGTCCACTCGTTCCACCCCGCCTTGCTGTAAGTTCGGCGCTTGATTTCCTGTTTCTTTTGCGTTGTCAGCCATAATGTTGTGAGATAGAAGATTGCCTCATTCGCCTGCCATTCGTCAATCTTGGTAACATGTGAATAACTTTTCCGTCGGTATAACACTGATAAATCCAACAAAATTTGCCCAAAATTTTTTTCTCGAAAATTGCGCGCTACAATTTAGTCTTCGCAAGCAACCACGAATCTTTCTTACATGACTCCACTGATTTTCTCATGCGAACACGCCACATGCACTGTGCCCGAGGCCTACAAAGAAGCACTTCGCAATGACGGAGATCTTGTGACTTCTGCGCAAGGATGGGATATCGGCTCACTCAATCTGGCGCAAGGAATGTCGATGAAGTTTCGCACTCCTTTGGTGCATTCTGAAATGACTCGTTTGCTGATCGATTGCTACTTGCAAGAAAACAATCCGGATCGCTGGAGCCATCTAGCGATGAAGTTAAACGAGACGCAGCGTGAAAAGCTGCACGAGCGGCAATTGTTGCCTTATTTGCAAATACTGCGTCAACGCATCACTACGGAACTAGAGAGGAATGCATCGGTCATTCACATTTCCGTTCATACTTTTGATCCACAGACCAAACCAGATTTGCATCTAAGCCTCATCTTCGGTGAGGGTAAAGTGTTTGAATCCACCATAGGTATCAATTGGCTCAATCAGATCAAAGCAGCAGCGCCAGAGCTTACTTGCAGAGCAAATGTAATGTTTTATCCGGAGCATACCAAAACTCTGCTGGATACTTTACGAAGCGAGTGGCCATCAGATCAATACATCGCGATAGAACTTCAAGTGAGTAATCAGATCTTTCTCGAAGGTAATCCGATGCGATGGGATAAATTAAAAGCCATGTTACAAAGCACGCTGATTGCGGTGATTCATTGATGAGTTGATGTCGACTCATCTCAGCGCACGATAGAAAATCACGACAGCAGCTCATCGCGAAAATCTTTGTGCAGATCTGCTGAGGGCTGCTTAATTTTCCTAGAGATCATGCGCCGATCTACAGGTTTGACACCGAAAATCCACAAATGAAATGGGATGCCTGTTTTGCGAGAATGATCATTGATCTGTTGCTGCAAAGCACTTTCCTTGCTTGTTTTTTTGCTCATAATTATTTTTCGCTATATGGGTTAACAGATGAGTTGGTAGCATCAACATTAGCACCGCGAATTGCTGGTGTACCCTCAGGTTTATTTGTGTTAGACAAAGAAGCATCTGCGGAATCATACCAATGCTGGAGAAAAAACTTTTTCTCATCAAGGGTAAGGAATTTATCGGAACGACCTAAAATAGGACGCAGCGATGTGCTGAGCTGTAAAGTAACCAAAATAAAGACCATCGCCCACAACGTAAGGGGACCAGACTGAGTGGATCCTTGTTGGCGAGCGCAATTGATCAAAAAACGTATGCCAAAAAATATCGATATCACCCACACAGCGAGGGTGAGAAATCCGATGAAGCCGAATGAAGACGATGATTCCACGAAAATCCATACGGCGGGAGCGAAACCTAACAAAAGTGAGCCCATCAGAGCCATCGCTCCTGTGAGACAAACCGCAAGTAAGCGTGGTGAGAAGCGTGAACCTGCAAGGGTGGAAAAGATATACAAACTCGGATAACAAATCAGCGAAGCAAAAATCATACCCATGATGATTTTTACGGGTGCGGCCCAGAGTTGCTCGTGCCTGGCAAAACAGCCTAATACAAAGCCAAATGCCGACAATGAAATCAGCGCGATCCCTGCAAGACGCAGGGCTACTTGACCGCCACAGCGTTCTAACACTGGCACGAGTTCTTTTGGTCGGCGCAATAGCCCCTCAAATATTTCCCGTAAACTAGGATTGTCAGAAAAAGGCAAATCCACATTCGTAGATTGCATGACTGGTGGTAACGTTGGTATCAATGGTGTTTGCTCGTTCATATACTTTTTGTTGTTAATATTTTCTTATGTTTCGAATCGACGAAAATTTTGGCCCCGATGATGATGGCAAGGGCTGCGATCAATGCGCCCCATTCAAATCCATGACCACCGGTGATGGATTGCACCGAACGCCAGACGGATTCATAGAATGTCCCTTCAAATGGATGATCGCGCAGAAAGGCAACATCCAAGTTAGGCGAACCAAAAAAGGGGCGAAGAATCCAGGAAAATTGAGCGCCTAACAGTCCATTCCCAGCAAGCCACGAGAATAACGTTAGTGTGGCCGCAGAGCGGTTTGTTGCTTTGCTCGCCAGCAAGCGATGCAAGTGAATGTTAGAGAAAACCCCCGCGCAGGCGATCAGTAATGTGTGAGCCAGCATATATGCGGCATGAGCCATGCCCGCATTTTCTGCCTGAGGTGAAGGTGCATTCAATGCGAGAAAAAAAGTGATCGGAGCAAGACTTCCTAACAAAATTGCTGCTACGGCAAAGGCCCATAACAATGCCATCAATGATTGCCGAAACCCTAGGCCAGTGTTGCACAAAACCCCTAACAGTCCATTCAACAATGCATTACAACCAAGCGTGCAGACAATCAATGCGGGCATTTTTACCGCCACATAAAGCCCCATCACCGGCGAGCGCCAATAGCCAACAGTAAAACCATAGAGCGCTAATCCCAAAAAGGAAAGCACACATAGCACCACCGTACGACGCCAATGCAATTCTTCTACCCAGGCAAGATTGGGCTGCAAGGTCTGTGTGATGATAGTTGCCAGCTTTTGATTCATAACAATCCTCCATTCACTGTGATCACCGTTTCCGCGCGCCATGGGCCATTCAGTGGATGACGTAACGCGGACCAATACCACGCCGAAACATCTGTCCAACTACTCTGGTCGAGGCTACTGACAATACGCTCATGAACATCAAAGCGATGGCCTTCTTTCTGAATGCGATAGTGCCACCAGTGGCCGCCTTTTCGATCAACAAAAACTTTAGCAGCGCCAATCGAATATCCCGCGGCGCGCAAGCAGTCCGACGAGGGATGAAGTTGCCGTGTGGCATATGCCACATCACGCACAATCAAATGTAGTCCAGCAGATTGATAGACGCCGATCGAACCAGGAAAATGCTGTGAGAAATTCATTTCCTGAGCCGTTGGGTCGATTTTTGTTAGATCATAATCAACATCCATAAATTCATACGTGGTCAGAACTTCACTGGTGATCATGGAAGAAGAAGCTTGCCACGACTTCGTCGCTGCCAGTGCAGGCGAAATGATGGCCGCTGCAGCAAGCAACATCATTCGGGCTGGCCGCAACCAAACATGGCGCGGAGGCGTAACCACGGATCGACACTCACGAATCGGCAACCGTAGAATCAACAGTGCACTCAGCAAAAAGAAAATCAACCCAACCACCTCGTGCACAGCATCGCCCTTTAACAAATGACCAGTTTCCTGAAAAGTCAGCACGCAGGCTCTGATGATGTTCGCGACCATTACCATCGGTATTGCTATGACAAATACCAAGAAGGTAGAAGCCGAAGACGACCTACGCCACGCAGCGAAAGTCGCAGCAAAAAAACAACCATGCCACAGAAATCGAATCCCAGAACAGGCTGGATCAACCGCCACATGCTGCCCATTTACTACAATGGTAGTAGCATCGGCATGCGCTGAAAACCCCATCAAATTGAGCAAAATTACGGAGCATTCTGTCACTACCACTCGCAATGGCCAACCGAGATAAAATTGAAGCGACGAGATGACAGGAAGACTTAGCAACAACAATAAGCACACTGCTGAGTTGCGTTGCGGCCCTATGAGCAACACCATACCAATCAATGAAAATGCCGCACGCATCAGTGGCGGCAGATGCCATGTGCCAAGAGCAACGAGAAAAATCAATGCTGCTCCGGCCAATCGCAACTTACTATCAGTGACAAATTTTTCTCGTTCGTGATTTTTACATAAAAACCAGCATGCTACCAACAGCGGAAGAATGCCCCATGGTTCATCACCGCCATCCTGCAACCGCATAGCATACCATCGCAATACTGGCCAACTAGCTACAGCGACTAGTAACAGACTGATCCATGTCTCCTTGGAAAAATAACTGCAATGATCCGCAGATTTCTTGCGAATATACAGCGAACCGAAACGTGGAAAAATGATGGTGTGATTCATGGCAAAACGTTCTGTGAACGACGCCATCACACCTGATCAATGTGAATCCTATATGAAGATACTATGAATTTTCACCGTAATCGCATTTTTATTTTTCTAGCAAAAAATCTATCATCGCGATGCTTTTGCCATTCGCCTTGATTTCTAACACATGCTTACCCGCATGGAAAACGCGAGTGGTGATGAAACGAAACGATTGTCTTCGCTCGGTCTGATGCAAGCTCATAGCGGGCAGAGTAATTTCTTTCCAGAGATACGTTTTCGGCGACAACGAACCATTTGCTTTTTGATAATGAATGACGATATCCAAGCGGATTTTTTGATCCTTTCTGCTCACTGATTTCACGCTGAGAGAAAATTGCACATCGCCATGCATCGGCACTTTCGGCGTATGCAGATCGAGGATCACGTCCGCGAGCTTCGGTGATTTCATCTCATAGATTTCTAGGGCAGAACTGTGCCCTTGTTTTAATAAATTTCGGAGCGCATGACGCAGCATTTTTTTTCGTGGTATGGGCGCTTGGTGATGCCATTTTTGGGCGATATCCAATACCAATTCAGGATGATCTTTCGCCACATCGTTGAGGTGATTCGCCACTGACTTTCTCACATATTCAGAGGGATCATCGCGTAAGGTCTGCAACAACGGCAATGTGAGTTGTGGATTAGCAATCATCGCGGGCAATTGCATCGCCCATGGCAAACGTGGACGAGAACCTTCCGACACCAGACGACGCACATGATGGTTTTCGTCTTCTGTCCAGCGTGTAAGATGAGCAAGAGCACGTGGCACGTCGGCAAGAATCGCATGGCGGATGCCAAACTCTGCCGTGAAACGCATAGTGAGTTGGCGCAGCAGTTCCATCGAAAGAGAGAAATCGCGCACAGCATTTTTCCCAGCTATTTCTGCTAACGGCATAATTAGCCATCCTTGAATGCCTTCTGCAGTCGTTCCTTCCTTGCCAGAATTCGCATCACAATCGGGGTGCAAGGAACTCATGATCAAGTCAGCAGACTGCTCCCACGAACTGGGCAAAACAGCAACTAATGCTTGCTCAATCTGAAAAGATCGCTGCTTTAGCTCTAAAGAATCTAGCTCGCGCGTGGCGAGTGAGATGAATTTTTTCCGCGGAAAAGTAGGTGAATGATTTGCGAAAACATCTGCCATTTGGCATATGGCGAGATTATTAAAGACGTTTTTGAATGGTTCCACGCGGAGCCATTCAAAAAACATGCCTGCCAGCAGTCAAGAGAGTTTGTTAAATATAATTCGCTTACTGTGCAAATCATGCTATTGTCCCCTTATGAAACAACTTGTAATGCTCGCAGCGGTGAGTCTAGGTGCTAATTTGCTGCACGCTGAATCCAGTCGTGACAGTCCATTTCCTGACTTTGGACCAGGTTATTTAACATTTTATTTGGACAATGATTTATTTGCCGATGAAGATCAAGGATACACCAACGGTGCGCGTATCTCTTGGATTTCCGGAAATCGCAACCTCAAAGACATTGGTTCCATTCAGCGTGCCTTACGTCCCTTTACAGGTGATGAGCAATCGCTGCGCGCATTCCGCGGCATAACGGGATTTGATGACCCTAGTAGTGTGCAGTACAATTACGGCTTTTCGCTCACGCAGTTAATGTTCACTCCAGAGAACTTCAGTTCGCTCACACAACCGGAAGGCGAAAGGCGTTACGCAGGCTGGTCGGCACTGGGATTTTCCTTGCATACCAAGGACGATCAGACGCTAAATTCTGTTGAATTTTTAGTCGGGGCAACAGGAAAATTATCTTTCGCTCAAGAGACGCAAGACTTCGTTCACGACGCCAGAGATATCGATAAATTTCTTGGTTGGGACGACCAAATTCCTACGGAAATAACGGCGGACCTTAGCTTTGTGCAAAAGCGGCGTCTGCATTTTGGGGATAATGAGCATCCACTGGGTATGGATGGAGTTGGCGAGTGGGGCATGCGCTTGGGTTCATTTCGCACAACCGCGCACATCGGAGGAATGATTCGAGTCGGCCTTTTCTTACCCGCAGACTTCACTGACCCGCGGCTCAGTGAAACAGCCTATGCCAATAAATATTTCAACAGCGAAACATCTCTGAAAAGCAATTGGTCACTATTTTTACTCGGAGGTTTCAGAGGCACCGCCGTCGCCCATGATGCCACGCTAGACGGTCCATTGTTTCATGATTTCTCTACTGGTAATACACGCGAGCCATTAGTGGGAGAAGTCTATGCAGGCATTGGATTAAGGATCAAATCGGTAGAATTCGCCTATGCCCACACATGGCGGACGCTCGAATACGAAGAGCAAGTGGATCCAGCAAGCTACGGCACGCTTAGCATGCGCTTCCAATTCTAACGATTCATCGAACGCATGCGTGACTTGCTAGTCAAGCAAAGACCAGCGCTGGTTCTCGCACCAATGCAGAACGTGACCGATCTGCCATTCATGAGAGTGTGCGCTCGTCGTGGTGGACCAGACTGGTTTGTTACAGAATTTATTCGCATTCATTCGGTCGCAAAACTCGATCCTTACATTCTGCGCTCGATCACAGAAAATAGCACGGGAAAACCAGTTTTTGCCCAAATCATCGGCTCCGATACTGAGTCGATGGTGAGAGCAGCACGAGAACTTGAAAATTATCCCATCGCTGGCGTCGATCTCAATCTTGGTTGCCCAAGTCCAACGGTCTGTGGCAAATCGGCTGGCGGTGGATTGCTGCGCCAACCAGCTGAAATTGACCGTATGGTGGGAGAATTGCGCCAAGCGATTCGTGGACGATTTACCATCAAAACGCGTTTAGGCTATCATGACCCAGCAGAATTTTCTCAACTACTGGAGGTCTTTCGCAAGCATAGCATTGACGGACTCACCATTCATGCTCGCACAGTAATGGACCGGTATCTAACGCCAGTGCGACCTGACGGAATACGCATGGCGGTAGAAACATTGTCATGTCCGGTAATCGCCAATGGCAATGTCGTCAATGCCAGCGCAGGGAAAAACTTCATCGATCGAACAAAAGCTCATGGGCTAATGATCGGCAGAGGGGCCATTCGCAATCCATGGATTTTTGATCAAATTCGTGCCCACTACGAAGGGACTTCCTCCGTTCAACCACGAGCGGTTGATTTGTTAGAATATATTGAGGATCTCTACCATGAGCTTGCGCGCGAGTCTTATGATTTCGATGCCGTCAAACACGTGCAACGGATGAAAAAAACAATGATGTATATTGCGCAGGGCCTGGGAGAAGATTTCGAGTATCAACTTCGCCGCGTTTCTCAGGAGGCTGAGTTTTTCGTGCTATGCCGAGCGCACTTGAACCATCAAACGCCGTTGATTGATATTCCCCCAGAAAAATCCAAATTATTCTGTGGCTTCCAAGAATTGTTAGATCAGGAAAATATCACGCCTTGATGCTCGCCATTTTCTTGATGCCACGCATCGTCATATCAAGTAGAGGAAACTCGCAATGACGAATGTTCTGATTACGATGAAAACTTGCGTGTAAAATATTCTCAATATTCCTAGTGGCAAAAAGCAAAATTTAAGGCACATTGCCCACGTGCATACATTTCTGCCACCAAGGAATGATTTTCCTATTCTATCGCAACTCGTCAATCGTTCACCATTGATCTATCTCGACAATGCCGCGACTACGCAAAAACCCATGGCAGTGCTTAATGCATCACGTCATTATTATGAAGCCATCAATTCCAACATTCATCGAGGTACTCATCATCTAGCGCGGGCCGCCACAGAAGCATACGAAAGCGCGCGCATTACCGTAGCAACTCACCTAGGCACTGCAGATGCTGCAGAAGTCATTTTTACTTCTGGCTGCACCGATGCGATCAATCTCGCTGCCTTTTGCCTATCTGCAGAGCTACGGCAAGGTGATGAAATCCTCATTTCTACATTAGAACATCATTCGAACATAGTGCCGTGGCAAATGGCATGTCAGCGCAGTGGTGCGATTCTTAAGATTATTCCCTGTGATGAAAACGGAGTTCTTGATCAAACAGCATTCCATGAAATGCTGTCAGAGCGAGTAAAAATTCTAGCTATTACTTGGATCTCTAACGCATTTGGCACCGTCAATCCTGTGAAAGAAATGATCGCAGCTGCTCACGCACACGGCACCACCGTGCTGATCGACGCAGCACAGGCGGCTCCCCATTTGCCCATCCACGTCGGCGAACTCGATTGTGATATTCTAACATTTTCTGGTCACAAAGTGTATGCACCCACTGGCATCGGCGTATTGTGGGGCAAAAGAAGTTTGTTAGAAAAACTCCCACCCTACCGTGGGGGTGGCGAAATGATCAAAGAAGTCACCTTCGCGCATACCACTTACAACGAATTGCCTTTTAAGTATGAAGCTGGCACTCCGAATATTGAAGGAGCGATCGCCCTTGCGGCTGCGTTAGACTACGTGAATGCAATAGGTATCGTTACGATAAAAGAACACGAGACATCATTGATCCGAGAAGCCGAAAAGGCACTAAGTGCCATTGACGGGATGAGATTTTACGGCCCTGCAGATCGCTGCGGAGCTCTTTCCTTCTCCATTGAGGGGATCCACGCCTATGATCTAGGAACGTTCTTGGATCAAATGGGAGTCGCCGTTAGAACTGGCCACCATTGTTGTCAACCACTCATGGCACGTTTCGCCATCAGCGGCACCACACGTGCATCATTTGCGCTCTACAATACGTTAGATGAAGTAGCTAGCTTTGCAGCGTGCGTTGAGCGAGCAGTTAAAATGTTACGTTAGTTTCCAAACACCCATTTACTGCCAAATGAGATAATCCATGGGAGAGTGAGAAGACTTACAACCGTAGTGAAAACAATGATCTGCGCCGCGATGCCTGGCCTACCGCCATATATTTTTGCAATCAATAGAGGCGACATGGCCGCTGGCATTGCTGACTGAACAATGAGGACTTGTCGCAATTCAGTAGAAATCGGCAAGTATTTTGCCCCTGCTAAAATAATCATCGGGATGATAAAAAGCCGCAATACAGTACCGCCTAACGCAATTTTCAACGTAGGCCTCTCCACTTTAACCATATCTAACATAACCGCACCGGTGATGATTAACGCCACGGGAAATGTTCCAGTGCCTAACATCTTCATCGACTCTCTGATGGGGCCTTGGATATAAACATCCCAACGCAAACCGACTAACATCAAACCTAAGACCACCGAAATAGCCGGCCCATTGATGAGTTTTTTCCATGGAATTTTTTTATCGTTTGACATCAGCATTACACCGATTGTCCAGATCGATAATTCAACCCCTAGATTGTGCACCATCAGCACCGACACTGCTGCCGCTCCATACAATGCCTGCACAATCGGCAATGCCGTGAAACCAAAGTTTTGAATACCTACTGAGAACGCGAAGGTCCTCAGGCCATTACCTTTTTCTAATCGTAATAAAGATCCAAAAAGCAATCCCACACACAATCCCACGCACAGTTCACAAAAGCCGACACCAAAACTCCAACCGAGCACCGCTCCATCGCGCATTGCTTCACTTCCTAATATTTTATCCAAAATAAAGCATGGATACATCACATGAAAAACCACGTGCATTACTGGTTCGTCATGATGGTTGCGAAGTAGCCCGCATCTCCTCGCAACCGCACCTAGGACAATCAAAATATAAGCAGGAAGAACTGCCATGATAATATCGGAAGGTGCTAGCACGCCGACAGCATTCACATTTGACTGCTACGATCAAGAGTGATTATGCTGCGTCCGTGAAAATAGAGGAAATTGACAGGGATGACTTTCGCCGATTACTAGATGATATCGGCACGATGCGCATGCCTTACGGGAAATTCGGAATCAAAGAATGTCCTCCATCTGGCGTATGGATTTGTGATTTGCCGATCGAATATCTCGCGTGGTTCAAAGAACGTGGATTCCCCAAAGATCGACTAGGCGAATTATTATCAGCCGTCTATGACATCAAATCGCATGGCATGGACTCGCTGTTTGACGTGATGCGACAAGCGCATGGTGGCCGTTCCAAACTCCGACCACAGCGCAAGAAAAAGTTCGACTTTGAATGATTACTTCGCCGCAGGCACTGCACGCACTGTTTGGTAGAAATCTAATGAATCTCGGCTAGGCGTTTCTCCAAAAACCATTTTCGCGGCAGGAATTTGAATGCGATAGATCCGATCAATGATTTTTTCAGGAGTTGCGAAAAGTGGAATTTCTACCATGACCGATTTGCCATCGGCACTTAATTTCACCGAAGAAATAACATCCACACGTTTCTCATTTTCACCTGAGCCGTATTTCATGGAATCATTGTAGGTCCACGATTCGATTTTCAAATCTTTAGGATCAATGGCTTTGATCGCGGCAGTTAAATGCAACGTAAAACCTTTGCTCTCGGTGCTCACTTTGCGAATATCAGCAGGGATGGTTTTACCGTCCCATATGATGCACTGCAAACTGAAGGTATTTCCACCTTTCGATTGCCAACCGCGACCCGTCTGGCCGATCAGTAGGGAACCATCGGGCAAATAGCACGGACGCATGACGCCAGATGCTAGACCTTTCGCAAAAAGAGCTATGCCGCCTTGGTCCACATTACCCACTTTTTCCGTTGTGATGCGGAGCAGAGTGGAGATCGTTTGATCGCCGACAAACATGTCACCCTCGAAAGGACCGAATTTTTTTGTTAAGTTCCATGTTGGATTGCCAGGTGAATTTGCTAACTTTGAATAGGGTAACCAAACAGCGCATTTTTTCGCCTTATCCTTCATCAGGTCAGGAGCAATTTCTGGTGACCCTGGCTTCATGCCCGGCAACGAAACCAATCCGGAGGGATGCGCGAAGTAATCACCTTTTGTGATGTACTGAATTTTGGAAGATCCCGCATACTCACCTTGATTTTCGATATACATCAATCGCCCATTGGGATCGATGCCCAGTCCAGCAGGGCTGCGTAAGCCGGATGCATATGGTTCGAAAATACCCGCGGGAGTTACCCTGCAATTCCAACCACGATATCCTCCCATGCTACCCATGAAGGCTCCACCAGCACGATACGAAACGCTATCATCACTGTTGTGGCAGAGATTCAGGTTGAAGTAATAGTTGCCTTCAGCATCGCGCACCGGACCGTGAGTGTATTCATGATAATTGCCATGGAATCCATAATCATCACAAACTGTTTCAAATTTGTCTGCGCGACCATCGCCATCCACATCGCGAATTCTTGTGAGCTCTGGTTTCTGGGAAACAACAATCACATCACCAGCGTCATCCTCAATGACAACTCCCAGCGACTCGTATGTTCCCTCAGCAAATAATTGCCATTGTTTATTTTTAATTCTCCATACCCCTGCCGTGCGTGTGGACACCACGATTGTTCCATTTTTCGCCACGGCAATTCCCGTAGGCTCAAACAGCATCTTCCGCCCATAGGTATCAAGCGGTGTGGACCAGTTTTCGATCGAATACCCCGGTGGCAAATCTGCCTGCGCTGGTGCAGCTACCACCTGCTGGAGAGCAAAACTTTCCTGAACAGGAAAAAGCGGACGCGCCACTAAGCTGTCGCAAATTTTTGCTTCTAAAACATATTTGGTAGTCGATGCCGCGGGCAGGGTCCATTTGCCATCGGCGATCTGACCACCTTGCACCTTAATATCTGTTAGGCCTGCCGTACGAAGTTGGAACACTTGAGATTGGGCAAATTTACCTGTGATTTCAATTTTCAATCGACCTTCGACCGTGAAATCAATCACTTGATGAATGTCGTTTTTGCCGACGCGGAAATGAAACGATGGAACATCTTTCGGAGAGACATCATAACCAAGAAATGCGGCATCCCATGAGGCCAACTCGGCGAGAAAATCACCACCTTTTTGCAAATGTTTTTTCACAGCCGCATCATCGAGCACATCTGGTTCTTTAAATTCAAAGTCCACCAGTTTGCCATCTGCTGTTAGAGGCGTGAGCAACGGCGAAGCATCTAACAAAACTGAGGATTGATAGCCAAGGTCAGATCCTGGCGTGCTACGGCCTTTTTGCTCCTTGGTCATATTCAAGAAACCACCACTCCAAATTTTACGCACTGAGAGAAAACGTGGATCAAAACTAAAATTCATACCGTTCGGCAAGCCGACGTGAATGGCACGACCACTCGATTGCAGCAGCGGCGCACGCACAATCACAGGGCGTTTACTCACCAACACTTCAGCGGGTTGAACAAAAATTCCACCAGCCACTTCAGTCGACTCTTTTTCTGCCATCACCTGCGCAGGACCTTTTTTTCCCTCATCTGCCGAATGACGCAAATAATGCCAGATCGATTCCATATCGGAATCTTTGATAATTTCAGCAGGAAATTGTGGCATGATCGCAGGATAGGCAGTTCCTTTCGTAGCACCTGATTCTGCTATGGCCAATTGCTCCGCAGGCTTTCTTACGCTGCTCATGAAATAATCATGATCCGCCGTTACCGTGGACTTCTTACCCGCCGCATCAACCACTTCAATACTACGCGGTTGCGTCTGAAATAAATTATACAATGATGGGCCAGTTTTAATCGAGTTATCATCCTTCGTGGATACGTGACATTCGGAACAACCCCATAGATGAAATGTTTCATCGCCTTTGGCCACTAAATTGATTTGCTCGGCACGCAAACTCGCCGCACTAAAACACGCGGTAATAATAATTGCTGAATATTTCATTTCGCGCGGATTGTCATCCATTAATCAGCAAACGTCAAAGCCGAAAACAGCCCATTTTTGAGTTGTCTAAGTAAGAGCGAAGAAATGTCATAAAGAAAAAACCTATGCTAACCCAGTAAGCAAATTCGGATAAAAAATGACTTTTCACTTGCTCACCATCGGCAATACCACCGAGCCAAGCCATGTGACAGCCAAGCCTAACAACGAGAGCATGCTCAGCATCATCGAGAAATACTTCAACGTTTCTTTTTCGGTCATGCCGCTGAGGCGCGATACCACCCAGAAGCCGCTATCGTTCATCCAGCCTAACGCAAATGACGCAAAGCCGATACTGAGATAAATGTAAATCGGATGATACGGTAGGTCCGCGCCGAGCAGCGGATACATGATCGCCGAGGTTGTGATCATCGCCACCGTGGACGATCCTTGTGCCACACGCATCACTAACGAAATCACGTAGGCTAACAGAATCATGCTAATCCCGACTCCTTCGGAAACATGCTTAACTGCCGAGCCGACTCCTGCATTTTTGATCATCGAACCAAAAGCCCCGCCTGCCGAGGTGATGAGAATCACTAGCCCTGCCGTCTCTAATGGTTTTGCCAAGGTCTCACCGAGTTCACTCAAACGAATGCCTTTGCTTTGTTTCAGCAGCCACATCGAAAGCAAGGCACCGATCAGCAAGGCGATGTTTTTGTCACCAATGAAATCGATCAAATTGCGCAGCACCGATGTCTCACCCGCCGCAGGCATGCCGCCGAAAATTTTCCACATCGATGAGATGCCGATCAGTCCAATGGGAATCAAAATCGGCAGCAACGAGGCAAAAAACGAGGGCGCGTTGCCTTTCTGTGCGTCACTGGGTTTTTCTAACGAAACACGCAATGGAATCGTCACCCGTGCATTCATCCATCTTGCGATGAAATATCCCGCCCCCGAGGGAATGATGCCGACAAGCATGCTCACCAGAATGGAAAAACCGGCATCGATCTTTAAGGCGTCAACCATCGCAATCGGCCCCGGATGCGGTACGGTGAGGCAATGTGGAATCACTCCGCCTGAGCAAATGCACAGGATGTAGAGCAGAAAATCTTTGCCCGTGCGCTTGTGCAGTGCAATCGCCAAGGGCACCATCAACATGAACATGGTATCGAAAAAAATCGGGATCGATAAAATGTAAGTGCTCACAAGCAAAGCCAGCCCCGCACGTTCATCGCCAAAGGCCTGCAAGAAGCGCGTGACCACGCGATCCGCTGCTCCGCTAAGCATCAGGCAGCAGGCGATGATCGATGCCAGACCGATCGACATTGCCACATTTCCTGCCGTGGTGCCGAAGCCGGTCATTAGCAATTTTGTCACATCCATCACCGAGTTCACCGCGCGTGTGCCATCGGGCAGCAGGGTGGAATCCGGCACGATCGCCGAGAGCAATCCCGCGCACAATCCCGCCATCATCAACGCGAGAAACGGATGTAACTTGAGCTTGCTGATCGCCACAATGATGAACAACACACTAAGTGCCAGCACCACAAATGGCCAGGCGAGGGGACTTGTGAGTGCCGCGATCATGGGCGTTTTTTGTTAGGTGTGGCGCGCGTGGCTCCGGTGGAAATGCCGCCATCGATCAGCATGATTTGCCCGGTCATGTAACGGCTTTCTTCTGCGGCGAGAAAAAGCAGCGGACCATCAAGATCGCCGTCCGTCACATTGCCCGGACGTTTTAGCGGAATGCGATCACTGAGGTATTTGACCCATTCGGCATCCTCATACATCACTGCATTTTGCGCGGTCTTAAACCATCCGGGCGCGAGACAATTCACCGTGATGCCATGCTTGCCCCAGTCATCGGCGAGACTCATTGTCAGTTGCTTGGTGCCGCCACGGCTCGCGCCATATGGACCGAGCCCAGCATAGCCACTCACCGATGTCACCGAACCAATGTTGATGATGCGACCATAACCCGCAGGGATCATGAAGTGGCGGGCAACTTCTTGTGCCAGAAAAAACGTGCCGCGCAAGTTGGTGTCCAGCACCAAGTTCCAATCCTCCCATGTCACATCAAGCGCAGGCTTACGCACATTGCAGCCCGCATTGTTGACGAGGATGTCGATCTTTTCCACCCGCTGTTTTGCTTCGGCTACGGCCGCGACGATGCTCTCGTGCGAACGCACATCGAGCGCAATCGTTTCACAGCGGCGGCCCAGGTCTTCCACTTGCTGTTTGATTTTTGTTAGAGCAGAAACATCACGACTGGTGAGAATCAGATCCGCGCCGGCTTTGGCGAGAGTGAGGGCAAATTGTTCGCCCAGTCCGCGACTCGCGCCGCTGATGAAGGCTGTTTGATTTTGGAGTGAAAACATATATCTTTTAGGGAGTGAGAATGACTTTCATCAAAGGTTCTTGGCCCGCTTCGAGTCGGGCGAAAAGTTCCGCGCCATCGGCCAAGGGCGCGCAGATGCTGAGCAAGGGTTCCACACGAATGCTGCCATCACTGATGCGTGCCACCGCCTCAGGATACTCTCCCGCACAGGCGCATGAGCCGCGCAACGTGATTTGCCGCGTCACCACTTCTTGCAAAGGAAAGGCCACCGATGCTTGCAGATTACCCACCAACACCACATTGCCATTTTTTTGCACCGCACGCACCGCGAGATCGAACGGTGCTGCCGCGCCGACCACTTCCCAGGCCGCCTCCGCGCCATCGGCCCCGGCTGAGTCGCGGATTTGTTGCAGCGCATTTTCATCACGTGCAGAAATACCTTTGCTCGCTCCGAGATCACAAGCGATGGCCAAACGCCCGGCATCGAGATCGACCGCGATGATGTGTTGCCAACCGCGCGTGCGCAGCGATTGAATCACCAACAAGCCAATCAAGCCCGCACCAACCACCACCGCGCAGGATTTTTCTGAGCGTGGCCGCGGCGCCAAATCCACGGCATGCAAGGCAATCGCCGCTGGCTCGGCAAAGGCGGCTTTTTCAAAGGAAAGTGAATCAGGAATGCGATGCAAAATGCGCGTTGGCAAGGCCACATACTCGGCAAAACAACCGTGCCGACGGTAGTCTTTGCACGATACGCCTAACACTTTTCGATTCTGGCAAATGTTGAATTTTCCTTCGACGCATGCCTCGCACGAGCCGCAATATTCTGTCGAATCAAAGGTCACGCGCTCGCCGATTTTCCAATCAGAAACGCCAGCGCCGAGAGCCGCAATCACGCCCGCGGCCTCATGACCCATCACAATCGGCGGGATGCGTCGACCACTACTGCCATTCATCCCATGAATGTCACTGCCACAAATGCCACAGGCTTTGATCTGGATCAGAACCTCCCCCGCGCCAGGCTGCGGAGTGTCCATCGTCTCGAACGCAAAGGTCGAGGGAGCAATCAGGGTTAATGCTTTCATCAATAAAGCGAAGACTACAGAATTTCCTCCGCCCGACTAGGAGAAAGTGTGTCCGTGGCGCCTAGTCGAAGGTGGAAGGTCCCGGCCTTCGACTTTAAGATCGTAAGGCTTCAACAATACTCATAAATCCCCCGCAAGCCATGCGGAGGTAGTCAAACGAGAGGCTTTCGGGATTGCAGAAGGTGCGTAAGCTTGGGGCGGCCATGACTTTGGCATTGATGGCATCGCGGTGCTCGCGGGTAGTTTAACGATAGTAAGAGATTTTTTTTCGTTCTTCCTTGCTTTGCGTCTTGTTGGCTTTAGCCAGCGGGCATGAAACTTTTTTTGTTAGAAGCGGACTAAAGTCCGCGCTCCGTTTTTTCTCACTTTGAACAGCTTGAGGAATTCATCAACAATCGCTCCTAAAAAGGGCCAATGCGCCATGAGGCAATGACAAGAATACAAGATAAGTATTAAAGGCAATTTATACAGAAACTTTGCAGTAATTTCACTACACACAGAGCGTTTTAGGAAAGCGTTGCGACTGGCTTTTGCGTTAGATAACGATTTCCGCGCAGCAAAAACCAACAAATCCTTGAAAGCAGCACAAGCACGATGACTTCGATCAATAAAATCCCCCATACCACTGGAGGAATCGCAGCGCGCTGAGGGTCGGTGGCTGGGTTCTCTGGCAACATCGAAAGTTGATGAAGAATCACCAACTCTGCAAAATACGGAGCGTGCTGGTGATCAGACACGAGTCGTGGCAATAACAAAATTCCCGAAGGCAATGGAACGGCGGAGGCTAACATTTCTGCACCTAAAGCCCCTGCCCTATGATGATCACCAAAGATTCGCGTGTAGCCGATGCCCAATCCTGTGGCACCAGTGCCAAAGCCACCGATGACCGGTCCTGAATCTGGATCAAAATAGGACGAAGGCATGCTGCCCTTCCGAGAAAACTCCCGCCACCCACAGGCACCATACTTTTCTTGCCAAAATTCGTCCACTAAATGTTGATAAGAAGCCTCCGCAGTGTCGGGGCTAAGTTTCGGCAAATATGAAAAGAAAAATCCGTTCGTACAACCACGCGTAGGCCCCTGTGGAATCCCCGTTTTTTGATCGGCCATGTATGGTGGCAAATCGCCTATATCATTTTCCGCCATGCGCGCATAGGCAACTTTGGCCCATTCACTACGATCTTGCTGCAACACCTTACCCGCCTGATCGATCATCGCGATCCCACAGGCAACATCGCACGGAAAACACTGACTTGGGTAATCATCCACATATCCATGAGGAGATTGCGAAATATCATCGGCCAAGTCATCGACGATGTTCTGCAACAAAGGCAAATGTTGCCGATCACCCGTCAAGAGATGGTGAGCGGTGATCGAGCCTATCATCAAAGCCCGATAGAAGCAGTTCGGATCCTGCATGTAGTCATCGCCCCAATAGGTTTTAATCCAATGTGCGTGGTCGGCATCTAACATCAACCGCAGTGATGAGTCTATCGCCTCACGCCCCGAGATCTTCGGCGCAACGCTAGCAAGCGATGGATCTTTTTCCCACTGCTGTTGCAATTTCACGGTCGCTTGCAGGTAAAAAAATGCCCCATACACTGGCGATTCGGTGGCGGTAATTTGCGATATTGAAAGTGTCGATGCCACACGAGATTCAATGCGTTTTTCCACATACTCGGGAATTTTTCGCGAGAGCGATCGGTGCAGAGAATAAGCAAAACGCGAAGGACTCGCCGAACGCAGTCCGTCATCGGTGAACAGGTAAAAACAAGTCACGAGTAGCGGATAAAGCACGAAGCAAATAGTGAGCGCTAGATAGATCAGCCCGGTTACTTTTCTCAATCGGCGACTGCGTGGAGAGAAGCGTGCGACGACCAACATCATGGACAAAACAACACCAATCAGTAACAACCAGAGCGAATCAATCATTACACAGTAAAAACCAACCGCGCTCCCCTTTGTTAAAATCAACGAAATAAAAACGCCGCGTCTTTTTTCGCACTATTTTTCTTCACCTTCTTGACGGTGAGTGCCCATCATCCATTTGATCGATGATGACGGTAACCAGCTCATCACTATCGATGCGTCGATTGCCGTAATATCTGAAAATGTGCGCAGTGTCTATGAACACACGATCACACACAGAAACGCTAACGGGCAGTCAACCAGAAAAATAAAATCCATTTTTGGCCGATTATGCGCTAGATTTCTACCCGCTGCTGCGTAACATCTCCACATGCAAAAAAATCTATCGCACGGAATTGTCGCAGCCTGTTGTATCGCACTCTCGACGGCAGCAACTTCAGAAACGATTGTGGCTTCCAATCTCCGCGATCCTATGGAAATCACGATTGCCCCGAGCGGCGATCTTTTCGTAGTCGAGCGTGAAGGTCGAGTGCTGCGAGTTCACCCAACCACTGGGGCGATGTTTGTCATTGGCACCATTCCTGTAACCGCGCTGCGCATCCAAGAGAAAAGTTCGAACTGGGCTCGCGAAGATGGATTGTTAGGCATCACCATAGATCCAGCATTCGAAACAAATCAACGACTGTATCTTTACTACAGCGCGCCCGACAAGATGCTCAATCGCCTTTCTCGCTTCACGTTGAATGAAGGTCTGATTGATTTAAAATCAGAAAAAATGATTTTGGAAATCCCTACTGATCGACGAGATAAAGTTTGCCACCAGGCAGGATCGCTCTCGTTCGGCACCGACGGACTTCTCTATCTAAGCACCGGCGACAACACCAATCCCTTTGAAAGTGGTGGTGTGGCCCCCATCGATGATCGTGATGGGCGTGATCATTGCAACGCCATGCGCAGTGCCGGTAATACAAATGATTTGCGTGGAAAAGTTTTGCGCATCAAACCCACCGAAAAAGGGTATGATATTCCAGCAGGAAATCTCTTCAAGCCAGGCACGCCAAAAACCCGTCCGGAAATTTTCGTCATGGGCTGTCGCAATCCATTCCGCCTTTCCCTAGATCCAAAAACTCATACTGTATATTGGGGCGAAGTCGGTCCAGATGCAAACAGCCCCAACAACAAAGGTCCCGCTGGTCACGATGAAGTCAACCAAGCAAAAACAGCTGGCAACCACGGTTGGCCATTTTGTGTGGGCAATAACAAACCTTATCCCATCGTTGATTTCGCCACGGGAAAAATCACCAGCACCACCGATCCCGCTGCTCCGATTAATCCTGGCACCCACAACACTGGTTTGCGCGAATTACCACCGGCTCGCTCAGCTCTGATCTGGTATC
Organism: Akkermansiaceae bacterium; assembly: GCA_903878115.1. Taxonomy (GTDB): domain Bacteria; phylum Verrucomicrobiota; class Verrucomicrobiia; order Verrucomicrobiales; family Akkermansiaceae; genus UBA956. The sequence goes on from CAIRGO010000232.1 coordinate 31,065, forward strand.
CCTACGCTGACAGCGCTGAATTTCCCCTCGTCGGCAAAGGCGGCAGAAATGCAATGGCTGGCCCTGTTTTTTACTTTGACGCAAAACGTAAGTATAACATCTTCAACAAAGAAGATGATCATACACTGATCACCTACGATTGGATGCGCAACAAAGCATGGAAAGTGAAACTCGATGCTCAGGAAAATATTTCTGGCATGACCGTATTCCTTGAGGGCCTTCAACACCCGATGGACATGGAAGTGGCAGCCGATGGCACCATCTATTTATTAGAATACGGCTCGGATTGGTATTTCAATACCAATGGCAAAATTCGTCGCATTCTTCCCGATCAAGGAAATCAGGCTCCTAAAATCGCGATCAAAAAAACCTCAGCTACGCAATTTGATGCAGTCGATGTGAGTGACCCTGAAAAAGAAGCCGTCACCATCAAGTGGTACCATTCTACCAACACCACAGATAAAGAAATCGGCAAAGGAGCAACGATCACCATAAGCGATATCACCAGCGGCGAACTGCGTGCCGTCGCTACTGACCCAAAAGGCAGCTACTCTGTAGCGCGCTTTAGTTTTGAAGCGCCTGCATTGCCACCGCTCACCATCAAACTTGCAGGTAAGCCTGCATCTGCATCATTTGGGCAAACACTGAATTATGAGGTATCCGGAGCGAAAGACCAAAAAACGATCGCAGTGAGAGCCCGCTACATCCCCCCCACCGGACACGATGCAGGGGGGCCAGCGTTCTCGGATGATGTTACCAAACTCATCACCTCGCGCCAATGCCTTGCTTGTCATCAAATCGATACCACTTCCGTAGGGCCACGTTACTTTGATGTATCCATGCGCTACCGCAGCGATTCACAGGCGATGGAAAAGCTACGCAGCAAATTAAAAACCGGCGGCGCAGGTGCTTGGGGAGAAATACCCATGCCACCACAAGCTGCTGTGAGTGATCAAGAAGCCACAACCATTATCAACGCCATTCTCGGGTTATCAGCCGGATCTTCCGAGGCAAAAGGCTCAGCCAAAGGACAGCTCATCTTGCCGCCTGCTCCTGCTTCGGCAGCTCCCAATGGCGCTTGGGAAATCATCGCTGAAGCATCAGGCAACGCTCGCGCACGTATTCTCATTAACGAAAAATAATACTACCATCACTCAACGCTAACAACCATGACCGACAATCCTTACGCGCCGCCGATCGATATCAATCCGCCGCCGATTCCTGTTGATAATATTTCACGCAGTTTCCAAGGGGTTCAATATCCGTTAAGTTTATCATTCAAAGTTTTTGCTTTCCGCCAACAAATCACTCTCACTGATGCCAATGGCCGCGTCGTTCTCTACACCAAGAGAAAATTTTTCAAAATCAAAGAGCATATTGAAATCTTCACCGATAAGACACAAACGGTGATGCTCGCGGAAATTCGCGCAAACAAAATTATCGATTGGTCGGCTCGTTACAACTTTACCGATGGTGATGGCAGCGCGATTGGAAGTGTAGGTCGCAAAGGCTGGCGTTCGATTTTTAAATGCCACTACCAATCATTCAATCCCGGAGACGAAATTCCTGATTATGATATTCATGAGGAAAATCCCATGGCGAAGGTGCTCGATGCATTGTTAGGAGAAATTCCTCTACTGGGTATTCTAACAGCATTTCTGTTTCACCCACGTTATCTTGCTTCCAAAAACGCACTTGGCGCGATGAGACTCACCAAAAAAGCAGCATTTTTTGAAGGAAAATTCGAACTAACGAAACTGACGGAACTAACCCCGCGCGAAGAACTAAACCTCATTCTATCGTTCCTGATGCTGTGCATGTTGGAACGTCGCCGAGGCTAATTTCATTTTCGTCGTTAGTATAATAAAAATCGCTATCATCATGCTTCGGCACGGGAATATTGATGATCTTCATCTTGCCCACCGCTCGGTGATGACAACCTGGTTTTATCATAATCGCGTCGAGTGGTTTCACAGGCACCATCTCGCCATCGAGTTCTAAAAAACCATCTCCTTCGATGATCAAATAAATCTCGGTGGTTTTTTTATGGTAATGAGTTGTAGGCTCTTCTGCGACTTCTAACAAATGCGCAGAGGCAGGTGCCTCAGGATCATCGACAAAAGCTCTGCGCGTCGTTCCACAACAGCACGCGATGGGTGATAAATCTGCGAAAGAAACACGATTGTATTTTTTGCTCATAGCCGAGAAAAATCTGCATCAATTAGGGCTTCATGTCCAACGCAATTCGTGAACTGTGAAGTGGTTCAGGAAAGGTATCTCCCTCAAAATGAGCCCAATCACGATCACTAGTCTGCACCGCAGCAGCATGGCGCGACATAACTTTTTTGCCATCGCTCAAGGTTACTATCAATCGAGGATTCCGAAATTTAAATTTATCTACGTTTGTAGCTCGGTGAATTTCTAACGAATTATTATTCTTTAGCTGGGCGAGGAATTCTTTGGCAACGGGAATACTAACCGCCATCCAAGCATCGCCACAAGTGGGCAAAGTAGCGATTTTTTGGCCGTTGATGAAAATTGCTTTTTCTCCCGTGTCAGCGGGATTTACACCAAATAATTCCACTTCAATACTGGCGGACTTTATCCCCGCCCACTCAGCTGTTGTTAACTCACGCACCTCGGGCATCGGCGCAATAAGCGCGGTTTCTGTGATCACTTTTTCCGTTTGCCTTCTTAATCCGGCCGCGATCGCCCAGGGAACTTTCGCTTCGTCAAATACATCATCAACCGCACTGTGCTCTGTCAACACCCATGCCTCGGCAGTGATTGCTTTCCCTTCTGAGCTTACTAACTCTAAGTGACAATCTTTCTCCTTTGCGACTTCCAGTGAATAGCTAGCAATCTGCCAGTCGCGTGCCGACTTACTGATCATGCCATGCCTTGCATAGCCCGCGAAATTATTGATCGATGAATGATTCGTAACCATCGGAGTAGCCAACGATCCATTCAATAACACCTGCGGAAGTTTTGGATATCCAAGCACAATCAATTCCGTCCGACCTTTCGAAGTAGAAGGAACGGAAATGGTCGTTGAGACTGAATTCGTTGATGATTTCTTTTCTCCGCTCATCCGAGTAGCAGCCAAGGCAGGCAACGTTGTCTTGGCAGAAGCTCCCGTAGATATTTCAAACGCTAGTGTTGCATAACCAGCTACTTTTACCGCAACGCTGCCTCCTGCTTTCGCGGTCACCGTCAAAATTTCATGATACGGATAAACCACTCTCAATTGAAACGGAGTGCCTGATTTTGCTTCGCAACCGTAATCACTAGTAAATGGTATATTCACCGTCTGTTCTGCGGCAGCAGGATTACGAGTGACAAATACCGCACGATCTTTGCACCAGCCAATATATCCATAAACATGGCCTTCATCTGGTCTACTACCAACATAGTAGTTATTTTTCAGTTCATCAAAATGCAGCTCACTCCAGCGATGAATCGAGCCTAGTGCGCGCCAGTGATCAGCTGATGCTACAGCCGGAGTGATATACCACTCTTTCATTTGCACGCCTCGTCCATAATACATCATGACGTGATCGGCCCACTCTCTGACTCCATCTTTAGGCCCCTCAAGCTGACGATTGGAATTCAAAATGATTCCATGCGTCATGATCCTCGATATAGGAATTAGCGGACGATCACTTGGTTCGCCCCACATGCGCCACAAATAGGCATCTCGATCAGTGGTAGCAGTATTTCGCACTGATAATTCTGGCCAATTTCCATTTGCACCGTCATCACCCGCTAACATCCAGATGGCATCACCATACATCAACCACCACGGAGAATACCACATCCAATTGGTGAGATTTTGATAGATCTGTGGATTCGCCTCGCGCGTGGCCATTAACATTTCAATCATCGCATCGACGTTGGCTTCATGCCCATGTCGATCAGTGGGAAAATGTCCATTACCCTCGCCCATATCGCATAAATGATTGAAATCGTGTTTGAAGTAAGAAATACCACCTTCGCCTGCGAGAAGTTTGAGCTGACTCACTATTTTGGCCTTATATGTCGGATTGCTCATGGAATAATGGGCAAAATATTGTGAAAAATACTTGTTGGCTTTTGCTTTTGTGTAGCCCTGAGATATCCCCCAATCAATATTACTTTGCGTGCCATCTAACGAAAGCCATAAACCTAACGAAGATCCTTCTTTGCGAAGTTTTTCACTGAGCAATTTCAAATCAGCAAATCCATTGGGAAAATGTCCCGTTGAGGGTTCCCACACCGAACTATTATTTTGCCAACCATTATCAGGCACCATCGCATCGATTTTTACGCCATACGGTTTCATCGCTTGTTGAAAACTTTGCAAAATTGTAACGAAATTATCTCCTTTCAATAATTTACCTCCGCGATCGAACCAATTGTTGTAATGAGTAAAACTTCGATCTGCTTTCATCACCGTCTGCAAATAGCTGCAGAATGCCGTTTCACTATTGATATCTGGATTACCTCCACCGATCACGGCTGATTTACTTACAATAGTAGAGACTCCATCCGCGGACTGCACGGGTGAAGGAAAATGAAATAAGCGCACCAAGCCCTTGCGTGGAGCACCATCGATGTCTTTTCCATCTAACAAGATTACACTATGATTGCCCACTTTTTCAAAGTGATGTGAATCAGCCAAAGGGGTATTTCCATCGGTATGTCGACTATGCCCTGCTGGATATTCCAAACCGCAAAACCATCCACCATCAATCCATACTGGTTCTCCACGACCGCCGCGTGATGCATCTTGCTTCACGGAATAGCGCTCTACTTCCAATCGATCAACAGCAGGTTCTTTGCCCGAGGGAAATGTGAACACCACACGCTTGCGAAGACAAGGCTCCTTGAGCGCAGCCATGTATTCCACATCGACGCGCTGTGGTGCGCCTTCTGGCAATACTTTACCACGGGGGTATTCATATGTTACCACCAATGATTGCCCTAACGGATCTTGTTTTTTGATGGGTTTGCCAACGCATGTGAAATCTTTTGCCATCAGAACCTGATCGTTCATGAGTAGCACGGAAAATTCATCGCTCACCATTTTTAAGCCAGCGCCGCTGCTTATGTTTGTGATTTTACTAGTAGTCCAAGTGCCGTCGATTAATGTCAGAGTGCGCTGCAACGTTTCATTTGCGATGGATACTTCTTCTGCCGCAGCAGCTGTGGCAAAAATTACTGCGATAATAAAATGTCTCATTATGAATTACAGATACGCTATTTCAAGCCATGTCTTTCATAAGTCCGCTAGGCCCTATAGGACCTATATCTCATAAAAAAGTACAAAAAAGAGCCCCGCTCATGTTACCATGAACGGGGCATATACCTGGCGACGACCTACTCTCACAAGACCTATC
>CAIRGO010000233.1 GCA_903878115.1 Akkermansiaceae bacterium
GATGTCGCCCTCTAGGACGGCATTCGCTTTGAGTTCGCAACGGTCAGTGACGGTGATATTGCCCTGCACTTTGCCGAAGACGACGACGGATTTGGTCCGGACTTCGCCGCTGACAAAGGCGTTTTCGCCGATGGTGAGGGAACCGTCAGAGGTGACTTCACCTTCGATTTTTCCGTCAATGATCAGGTCGTTGCTGAATTTGAGCGAGCCTTTAATTTCGACGTCGCTGCTGAGAATGTTCTTGCTGGAACTCATGATCCGTGTGGTCGCTGATGAAGTAATTGGTGGTTTCGGGAGTGGAATGGGTGCCGCTGGATAGTTATGGGCGTGCGCCACAGGGCTAACCGGGGCAGAGGGGGCTGGCGGCGCCTGCGGAGCGGGCGGAGCCGGGGCTGGTTTTTGTCCGATGATTTGCTTGAGCACGAGCCGAGTATGGCGGCGAGGCTCCCTTTGTCAAACCAGTGAGTCTGTGATTTTAGGCTTGGGGTTTTTCCGTAGGTCGTCGGTTGTCCATCCTGCGGGTGGTAGGCCGTTTCCCTTGCGCTACGGCCCCGTCTCGCCACCTTGTGGAGACTCGTGTGCGTGACGGGTGATAATCCTTGTTCCTTCATGTCTGACTCCACTCCTTTGCCTGACGAAAACTCAATGTCCACCAATGTGGCGGCCAACCAGTCATATGGTTCCGAGCAGATTGACAAACTTGAGGGTCTCGAGGCCGTGCGGAAGCGGCCCGGGATGTATATTGGCGACCCCGATGAACGCGGTTTGCATCACTGCGTCTTTGAGGTGCTGGACAATTCCATCGATGAACACTTGGCCGGTCATTGCCAGGCCATCAACGTCATCATCCACCTCGATGGCTCCTGTTCGGTGCGGGATGACGGGCGTGGCATTCCGGTCGATACGCATAAAAAATTTGGGATTCCGGCCATCGAGCTGGTCCTGACCAATCTTCATGCCGGTGGCAAATTCGGGCAGGGGGCTTACAAATATTCCGGTGGTTTGCACGGGGTTGGAGCCAAATGCGTCAATGCCCTGTCTGACTGGTTCAAAGCCGAGGTCCGGCGGGATGGTAAGATTTATTCGATCAGCTTCGAACGCGGCAAAACCACGGAAAAATTGTCCGTCGTCGGCAAGCTCGATAATCCGAACGAGACGGGCACCCTGATCACGTTCTTCCCTGACTCGACGATCTTTTCCATCACCACCGAGTTTAAGTTCGATATCCTTGCCAAGCGACTTCGTGAACTCGCCTTTCTTAACCCTGGTCTGACCATTACGCTGACTGATGAGCGAGGGGAGGTGTTGCGCACTGAGACATTTTTCTATCAGCAGGGGATTGTCGAATTCGTCCGCCAGCTGGGTGAGAACAAGGACTTGCTGCATCCCGAGCCGGTCGTGTTGAGAGGAAAGCGTCCGGTGATCATCGATGTGGATGGTCGTCCGACGGAGGAGGATGTTTTTGTCGATCTGGTGTTGCAATACAATGACAGCTATCAGGAGCAGCTGTTGTGTTTTGCCAACAACATACCGAATCCAGATGGCGGGACCCATGCCACGGGTTTCCGCGGGGCGTTGACCCGGGCTATTAATCAGTACGCCAAAAGCAACAAGATCCTGAAAGACAAGGATCCGGCACTTTCCGGCGAGGATTGCCGGGAAGGCATTATTTGCATTCTCAGCGTCAAACTACCCAACCCGCGCTTTGAATCCCAGACGAAGGTCAAACTGGTCAATACGGAGATCGAACCAGTCGTTGGCTCTGTCACCTACGAAGGACTGAGTCAATTCTTCGAGGAAAACCCTGTTGTCGCACGCAAAATTGTTGAACGCACCTTGACTGCGGCCCGTGCTCGTGAAGCGGCTCGTAAGGCTCGGGAAACTGTGCGCAAAAGCGCCATGTTTGGCAGTGGATTGCCAGGAAAACTGGCTGATTGCTCGGAACGCGACCCGTCAGCCTGCGAGATCTTTATTGTCGAGGGTGATTCCGCCGGCGGCTCGGCCAAACAGGGACGGGACCGTCGCACTCAGGCCATTTTGCCAATCAAGGGCAAGATCATCAACGTTGAGAAAGCGCGGCTCGACAAAGTGCTCGCCAACAAGGAAATTCAAACGCTGATTACGGCGCTGGGCACCGGCATCGGGTCTGGTGACGAGGTGGGGAGTTTTGATCTCTCGCGGGCC
>CAIRGO010000234.1 GCA_903878115.1 Akkermansiaceae bacterium
GTCATTCAATTGAAGAATGTTGGAGATTCCGCCACTACCATCCAACTTCAGACTATGCGTTGGATACAAGATGGAGAAGGGGATAAGCTGCAACCCACCAGAGAAATTATCGCCACACCGCAGATTTTTTCTATTAAGGCCGGTGCGACTCAGTTGATACGAGTGGGTATGGTTGCTAGACCTGATCAGGTTACTGAAGCCGCCTACCGATTGGTTCTGGATGAAATACCGCCCCCTCCGGAGCCTGGTTTCAAAGGTTTACAGGTCGCTTTAAAAATCAATTTCCCAATTTTTGTTCAGCCATTATCTAAATCATCACCCGAGCTAGAATTTTCCTGGACACAGACCCCAGATAAAAAAATTCGAGTTTCGATAATTAACCATGGTACAGCCCATGCACAGATTATTCGTATGAAAATTTCAGATGAGTCTGACGAAAAATTGATCTTTTTCACTCAAGAAAAATCACTGTACATCTTGCCTGGGCAGAGTCGTTACCTTGATTTCACGCCGACTGATCAAGAAATTACACCAGTAAAAAACTTTTTGATTAAAACAGAGACTTCCATCGGGGATAAAGTGTTCCATGCGAAGTACCGCAATCCATGACACCTTATCGAAAGGCAGCTTTAGCTGGATTTATTTAATTATTTTAATTATTAAATTAACGTACTACTCTGCAGCATTCGCACAGCCACAAGGCAAGCAAATGCCTGATCGTGATACGCGTATTTGGAAACCTTTCCTCGTCGATTTGAAAATTAACCAGCAAGACGTAGGCTCCGCATTTGTATGGCAGCATGAAGATGGAAAAGACTGGCTATTACCGGTTGACGTACTACAGCGCTCCAGAGTGCGCATTCCATCAACGGCACCTCGTGTTGTCCAAGAACGTATCGAGTACGTCTCCACAGCTTCTTTAGGTAAAGTCGACACCCATTTTTTAGAAAAAAATCAAATCCTAAGTATTGATTTAGCATCCAATGCGTTTGAGGCTTCGTCAATAAAAATACCCATAAACAGCTTGGCAGGTATCCCATCAATGGCTGCGGGTACGGTCATCAACTACGATCTTTCATTCACGTCAGGAATAGGCCGTTCGACTGAATTTTTTTCTACGGAACTCAGCACGGGTATAGGAGCGGGCGTATTTGTTGCAAGTCAGGCGTACTTGCATGATGGAAAGAACGATCGCTTCATTCGTTTAGATACCAATTACACACTCGATCGACCAGAAAAATTAACCACCTTGCGGCTAGGTGATGCTATTTCTCGACCAGCCACGACTTTGGGGCGGCCGGTGCGCTTTGCGGGAATTCAGTACGGTTCGAATTTTCGGGTTCAACCTGGATTAATTACTGCACCGCTCGCGAGTCTAAGTGGGCAGGCTGCCGTTCCATCGATGGTTGATCTGTACATTAATAATGTTTTGCAGTCATCGCAGGCTGTTCCTCCCGGCCCTTTTTCTGTCACTACGCCTCCCATGATTGCGGGCGATGGTGGGGCTGTGGGCTTCGTCAAAGTTTGAGGCGACCATCCAAATGACTTCCAGACCTTCGGTACTTTTGATGCCATCTAATAGTCCGAGTAAGGTATTGGCGGTGTCATCATCCCAGCGGCGTTCGCTGCGACCGCGCGGCATAAAAAGGCTCTGGGCCTCATCCAGAAAAATTAGGCAGCGCTTTTGAGCGCAGGCTTTTTTGTAAATGGCGTTCAGTGTCTTGGAGCCGCCACCGACTAAA
>CAIRGO010000235.1 GCA_903878115.1 Akkermansiaceae bacterium
ATATCTCCCTGCAGAATTACTGCCCGGCGTCCAAGCGCAACTATTTCATCAGCTAAAGACTTGGCATGCGCACTCGCTTTTGTTATTCCTACAATAGAAATGTCATAACCTGATCGAGCAGCAAGCAAAGCTGTAGCACGACCGATGCCACGTGGCCCGCCTGTTATCAGGCAATGATTTGGAGTTGAATTTGACATCATGTTCAATCAGACTCAATCTTAAGTTCCTTGCACAATGCTCCCCAGCGCACAGACTCTGCCTTCATAAAAACACCGAACTGATCAGGTGTGGTGGGTGTTGGGTAGTAACCTAAACCAATCGGAATAAAATTGAAGCTTGGCGGGGTTTCTATACACATTATGCAGTTTGTTATATTGTGCCTGCGTTGATCTGACTTTCAACTTTCCACACGGAGCAAATGATGAAAAATTTCACGGCCAGGTGCATGAACAGCAAAGTTCTGCACAACCACTTTATTAAATGGACACTGCTTGTGGTGCTGTCAATGATGTGCTTGTTAGTCAGTCAAACTAGCATGGCTCAGACATTTCGCGGCAACAACAAAATCAGCTTGCAGTGGATTAGTTGGGACTACTTCGGGCAGATCAGAGGCGACCAGAATGGAGATGGCTCTTGGTCGGTCAGTGGCGGGCAGGAATCCAGAAGCAACGGAGACTATCTGCGCATGGATGGTAATCTGTCCCATTTTGGGGACCCCAATGTGCTGTACTTTCAAGGAGCCATCGTGACCCGCATCAGCCACATTGCTTCGGGTCAACCTTGCATTCGCCGAGGGGATTTCACATTCCGCAAAACCTCTGGCCGCAAGTATTGGCGGCTGCAGGAGATGAAAAACCCTTGCGACGGTGTGACGGACTACATCGACATTTATCAATGAGCCTAGTTGATGCTGGTGGCAAGAAGGTCTTTGACAAGAAGTTGTCGGCGCACCTGTTGCTAGGGATTGATTCACTAGCACTGGAATGAGCGCACAGACTATATCCTGAAAGTATTGTTTTGCTCTAACACGATGGGGAGACATCCGACAAGCCACTGGACATCAAAGCAATTGAAAGTGCCATCTTTGAAGGCATGGGCTACAGTCTAGAAGTGTTTTCTGAAGCGTTCACTTATAGGCTTGATGGTGTACTTGCTGACCACCCTGATTAACCTATAAATCCGAATCAAAAACTGACAAATTTCCCTCTGAAAACACCTTTTTTAGTGGGTGTCCATGTTTCGCAGACTTTTATGACCCCTGTCCCTTTTTATGCCTTATAGTGGTTTGGTAGTCATCTCAAAGCACCTCATCGGACAACAGTAAGGCTTGAAAACTACTTTTTGAAACAAATTTATGTGGTCAAAGACATCTCGACCACCTCAGTTTCCTTGAGCTCGAGAGACATCAAATTGAGTTGTTAACAGTTCCTACAAAATTGGGTAAATTATGCTCATAACATTTCAATCTTAGTTGATGATAGTCTCATATGATTAAATTCATACTTTCCTTTGCTTTAGCAGCAATCTTTCCGATTCTTTCTAATGCAGAAACGTTGATTGATTGTAAAAACACAAATCCCAAGAGCACAGAAACAAGAATTTGGCCTATGCCATACCTCTCAGGCGCTAACCAACTTTGCTTTGATGTCAAAGGAGCGCCCGAATATTCTGGATCAAATTGCGTCGCGGACGGAAAAAGTACACGGTGGACAGCTTTGGCAATTGTTCTCGAAGATGGTGAATCACAGGGCAGAGATTCAACCATTTTCCGTGTTTTAAAACCCACTGTTAATGAAAACAGTATTGATTACGTGATTGAATGGTCGCGTGGATGGCAGAATGGAGGTGCTTGGCGGCCAATGCAGCGAGTCAAAATTAACCGCCTCACAGGAGTTGCTGTAAGTTACCTTGTTCGTTCGCATGGTGGTGATACGTATC
>CAIRGO010000236.1 GCA_903878115.1 Akkermansiaceae bacterium
AAATGTTGCTCAATGACTGGCTTTTTCTTCTCCACCAACTCTCTAGCAAGTTTTTCCATTCTTGACAAGATCTTTCGTGCAGAAAAACAAAGATTCATCAAAAAAGTTGTCTTACTCGAAAAAATCGAATCATGATCGCGTCGCGCCACGTAAAACCTGCGGCACGTGGCTTTGGCTCACGCGATGGGCGCGAAGGCGCAAAGGGTTGAGTTGATTTGATTTCCGAATGACGATTGTTAATTGTTGATTGTTGATTTTTTTGAAAGAATGAACCGCTGAGGCACGAAAGCCGCAAAGGTGCTATGGATTGAGTTGATTTCCGAATGACGATCCTCCTTCGCTGAAGCTACGGCAGGACAAGTCGTTGATTTTTGGCGAATGATTTTGCATGGCGGATACAATCCGCTGAATGAATGCTAGGAATTTGCCCGCATTATAATATTTTGATTTTCTGTTCGTTACAATTTTCTCTTGCATTTGAGCGATTTTGAGTAGCTCGCACTTTTTTACCTAGCGGACTGGTGAGAGGTGAATGACACCAGTTCTGTGATGTAAGTCATTTTATCTTGCGTTTTGGCTATGCAAACTTTTGACAATGCTCTCCGCCACTTGGCCTGCCATCAGTGCAGATCCTGCTCCGGAAAAGTGCACGTTGTCATCGGCCTGGAATTCACTGCGGCGTGGTTTTAGCAGCGCATACAGATCATTGACTTGCACTTCATGTTTTTTCATGACTTGCAATGCTGCTTCTTGGTATTGACGCTCCAGTTCAGGAGAAATCACCACTTCTTTTTGCCAGCGTTTGAGCATGGTAGCTTCTGCTTTTGGCGGGCAGGGTGTGGTTGTCGCCCAGATCAATTTAGCGCCGGTTTTTTTCATGCGCACGACCAATGTTTCAAGCCGTTGCGCATACATCGCAGGCGAACGATCATCCTCTGCGTATTGCCAGCCGTACATGTCCCAGACGCCCCAGTTGAAATGAATCACGTCCCACTTGGTGTCGCCCAGCCAACCGTCGATTTTGATGACTCCTACCGCAGTCGATTCGCCGTTGTCGCTGCTCTTGGCGACGACTGCTTTTCCTTCAAGGGCTTTTGCCACGAGTTTGTGGTAGCCACCAGAGATCGAATCGCCAATCAGCAAGACCTTGGGCAAATTCTGCGGATTCGGTGGAATGACTGGTGGCGTTGCGGGTTTATCTTTCTCCCACGCAAAAGTTGTGATTGTTAGAAGTGCCGCGATGAAAAGTCGGAGAATTTTTTTTCGTCTGGTCATGATGATGGTGGATAGGAAATTTTTGCTTACTGCTCCAGCGGCGGGAGTTTCATTTCTTCTACCCACACACTAAGGTGATTGCGGTGCGGGATGAAGGCAGCAGGTGGTCGATCATTCATCGGAAAGTTGGCGACGGCAATGGTGACCTTTCCGCCCTTAAATTCATCGCGTGATTCAGTCCATACTTGGCCGCCACGGGGCAGGTGACCTTGTCTGCGCCAGGCGATGATGCCACCTTTCGATTCGGCTAACAACTTGCCATTCACGTAGATCGCATAGCCCTCACCCATGTTGATGTGGGCACTGCCTTCGATCCTGATCCGGTAGCGATGACCTTCTTGCAAAGGCGGAATGTCAAAACTTTGACGCATCAAGAGAATATCTTTTTCACACAGGGTTTTCGGAGGGACAGTGCAACGTGGTGCCCAGTCAGGAATTTCCACTTTGTCATCGGGCTGACCAAATGGCGCGGCACCACTTTTCCAGTCTGCTTTTTTCGCATCAAAGTCCGCTGCATACCAGTTCTCCATGCCGGCTGGAGATGTCATCTTGAGGTCGCTAATTCCTTTTGTTTTGTCCGCAGTGGCGGGAAGGTCGAAGCTGAAGTAATCCCATGTAGCCGTTTTGATGTCACCGCCGAAAGGTTTCCAATCGTAATCTGAGACACCAGCGGCGCGATAGTGGTCGCCTACTTCATCCAAAGAATCATCTAACAATGGCGACACCTTGGCGGGTTTCTCTCCTTTTCGCGCCGTCTCCAGCAATGGCTGATTGCGGGGATTGCTTAGATATACTTGCAGCGCGCCGTCGAGAATCATCGGTTTGATCGCAGCCACCGATGCGGCTTTTTGCTCTGCCGTCGGCGCTGGTTTTGCGGCCTCGGCGGCCTCGGTAAGCACGCGGGCGGCGGTCTGGGCTTCGTGGTCGGATTTGGGAATAGAAGCGGCCTCACCGCCTTGCAAACGCACCATCGCCCGACCCATCGCTTCGCCGACTAACAGATAGGTTTGCGGATTGCGGTTGTAGTGGTAATCTTGGTTTGCTGGTGACTCGTCGCGTTCGAACCAAAAATCACGAGTGTCCACGGACGCTACCGACCCAACAAACTCTGGATGCTGTTTGGGATCGCCGACTGCCATCTGTGCTTCCCAGATTCCTTTCCACGGTCCTTCGACGATGCGGTAGCCATGAAAGCCGACCGTGGCGACGACGACTGGCATTTTTGGTGCCTTGAACTCCTTGCGCAGGTCGTTGATTAAATTGACCAGGTGTTTTTCGTATTCTTCTTTGGTAGCACCGCTGTCCTTGTGGCCTTGAAACCAACCAAAGCCGGCGATTTCATAGCCTTGACCTTTGTAGCCGGGCACGACTTTTTCTAGCGAAGCGAGCGTTTTCTGAACACCCTCGATGATCATGCGGTATTCGAAGTTTTCGTATTGATTGGCGGCGTCCGTGCGCCCGCTTGAGGGCGGACGAAAGTCAAAGCCTAACGAGCGATTGCCCATCGATGTTTTGATCAACAAAACTTGTTCGCCGTGGAAGGTGCCCATGACGCAACCGAAACCAACTTCAGGACCGATGCTTTTGCCGTTGTTAGAAGCGGCGGAAAGTGACGAACTGGCACGATCCGGAAACAGTCGCGGATCGGTGTAAGTGACGTCGTTGCGTGCGCTCCACTTGTCGGCATCGTCTAACAAATAAGTAAATTTTTTATCTTTCTTGGTCAAGGTTTCGAGATCGCCTTTGCCCTCGATGTCAACCTGCTCTAACCAGAATGCGGCTGAGCCACTTTTCATGTAGGTGATTTTCAACGGATAACGTTTGCCTGCTTCGAGCGCGACTTTGGTGATCACTGGTTTGCCACCGATGTCCTTGCGATAGACTTCTTTGCCATCTAACAGAACTACATTATAAGAGCTTTCTGCAAAGCCCGCATGAACTGTGTAGCTGCCATTCGCAGGCACATCGATCTGCGCGGTGACGACTAGGTTTTTCCCTTCCGCAATGGCTGGCAATTTTTCTGCGACCGTTCCAAGTGCAATCGCTTTCGTTAGGTCGGGGCCAGTTTTAGCATCATAAATTCCATGCTTAGCGACTGGCACCCACGCGAGGGCTTTGCCGTTATCAATCGAGCCAACTGGTGTTACCCCAGGAATGATCGAGGGATCAGCGGAGAGAAACAAGTTCGGGTAGTTCGGTCGTGCGCCGCTGATGTCGCCCATGCCGACCATGTTCGATTGCCCGGCGAGGATGTATATTTTCAGTGGTTTGGTGGCGTCGCCTGGCTTGCCATCGGGCTTGGCAAGGCTGAGGGGGATTTCAATTGCCATTGCCTGCAAGAGAAATCCGACGATGGCAAGTGCCGTTATATTTCCTAGTGTTCTTTTATTGTTCATGATGAGTTGTTAGATTACTTGTTGCTGCATTCCATTCAGTAATAGACCTACCGAAAAAATATATGCAATTTTCATGGTGATTGTGACTACTATATACGTTGTAAACGAAAGATCCTATCCGCAATTTTTTCTAATGAGCAAAGACGGCAAAATTTTTCTCGAAACGTTTCATTCGCCTGCTTGAGAACAAAATTATCATGACAATTTGTCTTTGACTGGAGCGCGGAATTTATTCCGCACGCAGTTCTCATGCTTCACCAGGCGGAATGAATTGCGCGCTCCATTTCGTCGTTCCACATTCGTTATCTTATGGTGAAAAGCGTTTTATTTCCGATAGATAAATGAATCCGAAGTGAGCAGAGAAACGATGACCGCTTTAAAGCTGCCGCCACTTTTGACGTAGGCATTGTCAGCGTCAATCAGAGTTTTGGAGTCGGAGAGCAATTCATTGCGACCCATGTAGAAACGGAAAGCATGACGGATGATCGACTGGCGCACCCGTGTGGATTTCGCAAGACGGTCGATCATCTCGATGGCGTTGGTGACATCGCCATCCAGCGCGGGATTGCCGGTGCTATCTAGCGTTCCGCGTGAATCAACTGGTAGCGTTTTGTAGATCGAAAAAGTCTCCGACTTACCAATCACGTTTTCGGGATGTTCCAGCGATTCCTCGGTGCGGAAGCGACCAAAGTCATCGTACTTTTCGAAGGGTGCGCCGAGTGGATTCATGTATTGGTGGCACTTGATGCATTCCTCCGCTGAGGTCACTTTTTCAAGGCGTGTGCGCAGGGTGTTTTGGTGATCCTCGGGTATGACGGCATCGACCGTGATTGGAATATCGGGAACCCGACCTGCTAGAAGTTTTTCGCGTATCCACCGACCACGTCTCACAGGATCGGTTTGGGTATTTTGCGAATGGGCGATGAGCCACGCGGGATGGGTGAGAATGCCTTTACGATTGTCAATTTTAAATGGTTGCACGACTGGGTAATCCCAGAACTTGCTATCGTCCAAGCCCTTGAACCTGGGATTCTCCACCTCACCATAACGTCCACGCAGCGGTGTCGGCAGCAAACTGTAGATGGGCGAATGATTGTAACGATACGCGTGGGCAGTAGAAATGGTAGTGAATGGCGTGCTTCCCTTGCCAAAGGAATCACTGAAATAATACATCAAACGCAGGAATTCGCGTTTCTGAAATTTGTCTATCGGAATCTTGATCGACTTCTTGGAGTTTAAAAATGTTAGATTTTCCGCAATGACCTTTTCTGGTTCGGTCTTCCAGTTGGTGTTTTTAAGTGCTTCCCATACTTCCTTCCACTCCGCGATTACTTTAGCACCCGCTTCATTGTCTTTATCATGGTAAACGAAAAACTCGTCGGTGGTGAGGAGGTTTTCAAAAACATTACGGTCTTTTTGCACGCAGAGATTCACGACTTGATCCGCTTCGTCCACCAGATAGCCGGGAGTTTCGAGACTGCCGCGCCCTGGATTCTGATAGACCCCACCACTGCGCTCGACATCTTTGAAAATCTTTGTCGCAGCGGGATAACCGAAGAAGTCGCGGAAAAACCGAATGATGCGAGGATGCGATGTTTCTTGCGACATCAGCATGTTGCCGTTCAGGGTTGGATCGATCTGGCCACGGTAGTAGTTCTGGTCATCTAACAAGCGCAACACCTCGCGCTGGTAATCTTCTCGGGTGTTGAGACGTCCCTCGGATGCAGCCTTGAGCAATGTGGCGTCCGGTCCGCGATCTCCCATCGCATAGGAAATGGCGTAGGCTCCCTCGTGGGGTGAAAGCATTTTTCTGCCGAACTTGTCGGTTGCTCCATAACCAAATTCGAGCCGATAGAGAAACTCTGACTCTAACAGAACCGCCACTAACATTTGTCGCAGTCCTTCGCTATTGCCACCGAGTTCGATCGCTGTGTGCGTGAGTTTTACATAGCTGTCCTGCTCTTCGCTAGTCGGTTCACGTCGCAACACGGCAGCAAACTGTTTGCGGATGGTGGCAATGATTTCGTCATCGGTCGGTGCGGACTTTTTGAGGATGATCGTTTCAAATTCGATTGGTGTCTGTTTCGGTGACCACTTGTCCTTGGGGTCGGGAAATTCATTCACGCCGATTTCACCGTTTTTCACTCGTGCCGGTCTGATCTGTTTCGTGGAAATCCAGTCGGCATTGGTGAGCATGACTAACAAATGCCCGCCATCGAGAGAGGTGTTGTCATAGTCGCGCACTCCCGAAGCGTCGGTGAGCAAAAATGGATTGGTGACGCCAGTGAAAGTGGGTTTCCTATCCTTGCCTTCCAGTCCGAATACATCGAGCACCCGTTGCTCAAAAATCTGCGGGTTCACTAACCAACGTCGCGCAGGTGTGTAGGGAGCCTCGGTGATTTTTCCACTGAATAATTTGTCATGATCAACGTAATTGCCGTAAGACGGATAGCGCAGTTTTTCCTCCAACTTAGAGGCGTTGTGGCTGTGTAGTTCTTGCCACAACCATGCGCCCAATTCCTTGCGCTCGTCTTCTGATGGCTGGGTTTTCTTTTTCGGCGGTGGCATCTGATTAAGATACAGCTGCTCCTGCATCTTGTTCATCAGGTCGAGCCTTGCATCTAACGAAAGTGTCTTGAGTTGATCGAGACGAATTTCGCCCTTTTGCGTGTCTTCGCCGTGACAATCGAGGCAATACTGTTCAAGGATTTCCCCTGCGCGAGGCGGGACTTGGAAACTCAGATTTTGTGCAAATGCAGATGATCCGAAGGGCAATACGATAGCCGCAATGTGAAGAATACGAAATGGCATGGTGGCAATTATTTGGCGTGCTTGAGAACGAAGTCGATCAACTCCGGGCAAGCAAAGAATCCAGGATCAACTTGATGTCCTTTGCCGGGGATGATTTTCACCTGGATCGAGCCACCGCCGGCTTCGTAACGTTCTTTGAGAATTTTGGTATTCAAATCATACGGCACCAGCGTATCGACATCGCCATGCACTGCGAACATCGGCACTTTGTTAGCCAGCAGACCTTGCAAATTGTCGATCGGATTGAACTCGGTCAGCTTGCCGACGAGTTCAGGTTCGGTCATCGAGAAATCAGCGAGTGTTTGTGCTTTTGAGCTTTTGAGTGACCAGCTCGCGAGATTGCATACGGGATAGACTCCGACCCATGCTTTGACTTTGTCTGGATTGCGAAAAGCCCACGCGAGGGTCATGATGCCACCACGGCTTTGGCCTAACAGAATTGGCTTTGGCGAGTAGCCGCGTTTTACCATCGCTTCGTAAAACAGCGAAAATTTGGCGGTGCTAGCTGGAGATCCGCGCACCTCGCCGAGATCATAGCCGGCAATGCTGATGCCCGCTTTGGCACATGCTTCATAATAGCCTTTTCGCTCGCCAGGGGACAAGTTTCCGATCGTCGGCGCATACCATAGCCACGGCTTGCCTGCGGCAGGTTCAGGCGCGGCATAAAGGTAGGCCTTTTTTCCATCGACCTCAAAAGTCTCTGGGCTTTTCGGCAACACATCTTGCGCGTTGACGGTGATGATAAGAAAGCTAAGCAGAGAAAAAAATCGGCGAGTGATCATGATGCTGAAAATAGATGAACAATACGCTCATGGAATGATGTTCTTATCACCCAACTAGGAAATAATGGGGTATAGTAACCCCACGACAGCTCACGGAATGTGCTTGTCGTGAGGTTGAGCCTATCCATGGGCGTAAACTTTTGAGTCACAGCGTAGCATGGAATGATTCTAGAAGAAATGGAACGAAACTTTTAGCAGATTATGGTGTTTACCACTTGATGATCACACGATTCTTATTCCTGGGTTTTTTACTTTGTCCCTTATTGAACGCGCAGACGTCGACAGACAATGCTCGGTTGAAGGCAGCGTTGGAGAAATTTCCTACGGCTGATGCAGACAAAGATGGCGTGCTGACCATGGCGGAAGCAAAGGCATTTAAGGACAAACAGAAGGGGGCAACCGAAAAGGATCCGGCTGAGAAGGGTCAAGCGGAAAAGGGGAAGAAGGGCGCCGCGCCCGCACCAGATGGTGGGGAAAAACATCTTTACAAAAAAGTCGGTGATACCGAGTTATCACTTTTCGTCTACAAACCAGCGGGGCACAAGGCCGATGCAAAGGTGCCTGCGATTGTGTTTTTTTTCGGTGGCGGATGGTCCTCGGGAAGTCCGAGTCAGTTTAAGCGTCAATGCGAGTACCTCGCAGAGCGCGGAATGGTGGCTGTGACGGTGGACTACCGGGTTATGTCACGTTTCCCTGTGCACATCGAGGATTGCATTGAAGATGCTAAGTCGGCGATGCGCTGGGTGCGCGGACATGCAGCAGAGTTAGGTGTAGATCCAGAGCGGATTGCTTCGGGCGGTGGTTCTGCCGGTGGTCATTTGGGGGCCTGTGTCTCTGTGATCGATGACTTCGATGCTAAGTCCGACGATCTCAAGGTGAGAGCAAAGCCGAATGCGATGGTATTGTTCAATCCCGCGATGGCACTGTCAGCCGATGATCGACTATCGGAAAAATATTTGGCGCGCATCAATCAAGGCGGTGGACGTAAGACAAATGTCGCAGTGGAGAAACTCTCGCCCTTAACTCACGCATCCAGCAAGCAAGCACCGTGCATCATGTTTTTCGGCACGGCGGATGATTTGTTAGAGGGTGCGGAACTTTATCGCAAAGATTCAGAAAAGGCCGGTAACTCATGCAAAATCGTCACTTATGAAGGCCAAGGTCACGGCTTTTTCAACGGGGGCGAATACTACGATAAAACCCTCGCCGAAGCAGACAAATTCTTGGTCTCACTCGGCTGGTTGAAGAGTAAATGAATGGCGGCAGTCCTTGAATGGGACCATTCCTGAATCTTGTATTTTTTTCAACATGAGCATTTTTGAAGACTAGAGCTACAAAATACCACAAGAAAAGGCGATCCCCGCAAAGTAGCGATGGCCACCATAATCAAACGCCATGTAAGTGCGAGCAACTTATGGATTGCCGAGCGGCTAGGAATGGGGCATGATCGATCCGTGAGCAGGTGAATCAAACAAGGAAAAGACGATGAGACAATCCAACAACAATGCAAACAACTGGTGAAATGTTAGCTTGCGAGGCCTGGCCCCAGGGACAATGGTTCCGCAGGGCGATTGGCTTGAGGGGTTACGGGACCGGACTGGCGTGAAGAATCAGTTTGATTGCTAGGCTCGGGGAGTTTAGGTAATCGGCGATTAGGGCTGGGAGCCTTTGTTTATCGGTGAAGGGGATGACCGCTAGTAGGGCGTTGCGTGTCAATGCTAGATTCTG
>CAIRGO010000237.1 GCA_903878115.1 Akkermansiaceae bacterium
ACACCAACCCAATATCAAACTTCACCCTTCTTCTTTTTCTTCCTTTCGTGACTTCGTGTGAGTTATTCAAAATTTTACAGTTCGTTTATTTTCGGCACAGGAAAGAATCCGAAGTGAGCAAGGAAGCAATCACTGCTTTAAAGCTATCCTCACTTTGCACATATGCGATATCAGCATCGAGGAGGGTATTCGAAAATCTAAGCCACGACTGACCCCATTCATGGCACTTTGGGCACCTAGCGGTGTGGTGCTAAGAGTGCGCATTGATAAGCCCAGCACCAAGCTGATAAGTGGCGAGATAGACATGCGCGGATGCAGAACTTTAGCAGGATGCTGACAAAGCAAAGATGCTCATTTTCCAAGCAACCCCATTTATTCATATTATTTCCTCGCAGGATAAGCTCTTGGCGCTAGACTTGAATCAACAGTTATGGAACGTAGAGAACTATTGAAAATCATGGCCGCAACTTTGGGTAGCAGTGTGGCACTACCGCAGAGTGTTTTCGCAAGAATCGGGGAGGCTTATCAAGAATTAGAACTCACATTTTTCCGTCCGGCTCAGCGGGAGCAGGTGGCGATGCTTGCGGAGGCGATCATTCCCAAAACCGATACGCCGGGAGCGATTGATGCGGGTGTTCCGGGATGGATTGAGGTGATTGTAAAAGACTGCCTAGAGCCAGTGGATCAAAAAATCATCACCGAGGGATTGGCCGCGATCATGAGGCGATGCGCCAAAGACCATGGCAAAAGTTTGGATCAGCTCAGCCCCGAAGAACAAGTTACTTTTCTCACAGCCTACGACAAAGAGGAGAAAGAAAAGCAATCGCCGAACCGCACTAAGGTGGACCCAAAGAAAACCTTTCTCCAGCAATTCAAAGAGCTAACAAAATTCTGCTACGTGAACTCAGAGGTTGGTGCAACTCAAGCATTCAATTTCCTACTCGTGCCCGCAAAATGGGTGCCGGACATGCCGCTGGAACTAGGGATGAAAGCTTATTCCATCTAACAATTTTCCAAAAAAAAAATCATGAACCTCACTACAAAGGGAAAAGCGGAGCATACGTTCGATGCCATTGTCGTAGGCTCCGGAATTTCCGGTGGCTGGGCGGCGAAGGAATTATGCGAAAAAGGTCTCAAGACGCTGGTGTTAGAGCGCGGTCATAAGCTCGAACATCTCGTCGATTACAAGACCATGCATTCCGCGCCTTGGGAACTGCAATGGCTGAACCGAACATCCCGCGATATGCTGGCGCAGCAGGCCAAGCAAAACCGCACCGGCTACACGGTCAGACCCTCTCATGGGCACTTATTCGTCGATGACGAGGATCATCCTTACGAAGAAAAAAAGCGCTTCGATTGGATGCGTGGCTACCACACGGGAGGGCGCTCCATCATGTGGGGCCGGCAAAGCTATCGCCTCAGTGCTATGGATTTTGAGGCAAACGCAAAGGAGGGCATCGCGATCCCTTGGCCGATCAAATACGAGGAGCTCGCGCCATGGTATTCGTATGTGGAAAAATATGCAGGCATCAGTGGTAACAACGATGGTCTGGAGCAACTGCCCGATGGTGAGTTTCAACCAGCCATGGCACTGACGCCCCCTGAACTCGATCTCAAGGCAAGTGTGGAAGCAAAGTGGAAAGGCCGCAAAGTGGTGCAAGCTCGCATCGCTCATCTCACCAAGCCGACGCCTGAACAAATCGCGCTGGGTCGTTCCTCCTGCAATTATCGAAATCTTTGCATCAGAGGTTGTCCCTTCGGTGCGTATTTCAGCAGCCAATCGGCCACGTTGAAGTCGGCAGCGAATACAGGGAATCTCACCCTGCGCACGCACTCCATCGTTCACTCCGTCATCTTCGATGACAAAGTTGGCAAAGCGATCGGCGTGAGACTCATCGATGAAATCACGATGGAGACGACGGAATACTTTGCAAAAATTATTTTCCTCAACGCCTCCACCATCGCCTCCACCGCGATTCTGATGAACTCGACATCTTCACGTTTTCCTAACGGCATGGATGAGAGCGGATCGTTGGGTGGATATCTGATGGATCATCACCTGGGAGTGGGAGCGAAAGGTTATGTGGAAACGCATGCGGATAAAGTGCAATTCGGACGAAGACCCGGCGGCATTTATATTCCACGGTATCGAAACTTCAGCGAGCAACCAGCGAAGGCGAAATACCTTCGCGGCTTCGGCTACCAAGGCGAAGGGATGCGCCAAGGATGGTCGCGTCCGCTCGATGGATTTGGTGCGGCATTCAAAAAAGAACTCACCTCCTTCGGGCCATGGGGGATCAGTATCTACGGGTTTGGTGAATGCCTGCCCTACGAGAACAACCGCATTTCTCTCAGCAAAGAGAAAACCGATGCCTGGGGACTACCGCTCGTCGTCGCCGATGCCGAGTTCCAGCAAAACGAACGCGCGATGCGCGAGGATATGTTACACGACGCCTTGGAAATGTTAGAAGCATTGGGCGCGAAAGGAATTATTGGAACGAATAACGAACCAAACATCGGTCTCGGCATTCACGAAATGGGCACCGCGCGCATGGGAAGTTCCGCGAAAGAATCCGTTCTCAACAGCCACAACCAAGTATGGGGCGCGCCTAACGTTTTTTGCACCGACGGAGCCGCGATGGTTTCCTCCGGTTGCCAGAATCCCTCGCTCACCTACATGGCCCTCACCGCCAGAGCGGTTGACTTCGCTGTCTCAGAAATGAAGAAGGGGAATCTTTGAATCAAATGCTGCATCAAGATTTGTGGAATAGGGAGAAGGGGTTTGCAACCCCTTTTACTGGCAAAGAGTAGCCGCTAATGCAGGAAAGAAAGGGGTTGCAAACCCCTTCTCCATAGCTGCATGCGCTGGAATCAAGCCAGAAAGCGGGTGATCGCGCCGCTTTGCTGGAGGCGGTTGCGCTGCATGACGAGGTCGAGGTCGCCGTAGTGTTTGATCGGGTTGCCGTAGGCGTTGAG
>CAIRGO010000238.1 GCA_903878115.1 Akkermansiaceae bacterium
CTGTACGTTTACGATGCGTCCTTTCGGCGTAGTGATGTTGGTCGCTTGACTTCGCATTTCTAGATGTCCTTGACCACGCAAACAACGCTCTGGGCGGTGTATGGAATTATTTACGTTCGTGCCTGATTTAACAATTGATAGACTAATGGTGGGGGTGAAAATTTGTCCGGTCGCGATAGGTAATTCAGGTAGATCGTAGCTACTGTATTCTGCTTTATTGAAAATAGTATCTTTATCAAGAATGGCAACTTCTTCCTTGGAAGGCGTGGTTTTGGTGCCGCTCCATTCACCCATTTCGAGGGGGGGCGAATCTAATATCGATGATTGGGCAAACGCGCCTCGTTTTGGAAGTAAAAATACTGAACCAAATGTTAGTGCTAAAAAAATAGGAGCAATATAGTAACGTTTCATGGATGTGTAACAGGGGGTAAATTGTTCACGTTAGTAACGACAGTGCGCACCAGTTTGCGATGTCGCCAAGGTAATCCGCCTTCTAAAATGGTATGTAGCCCCATCATCATTAGCAGGGAAATGGGGTAAAATAACAGCAGTCCTGAGTTGTCATGCCACGTAGTTCGGGCAAATTGTTCATTGCCATACTCGGCCATGATGAAGATCGATGATACACGCAAGCCATTTCCGATAATGGAAAGGGGAATCGCAGACGAGAGGAGGATGGCTTTTTTCCATAAGGACATGCGTGCGAGATACGCCCAGACTGACGAGATCATTAAGAGCGCCATGAGTGAGCGAATGCCGCTGCAAAGTTCATCGACTTCTAGTGGCTCCCAGGTGCTTTTGGTGGAAAAAATTTTTGCTCCTAGAGAATAGGTGTCGACTCCGCAAAGTGAGCAGATTTTTTGAGAAATTTGCACAGAAATATTCTGTAATGGTACTGTAGCCTGTTGCACATCGGGGAGCGGAATACTGAGCCATAAATAAAAGATCGGGAATGCCGTGATTAGCATGGTTTTTCGCCCCCATAAAAACCAAATGATTCCAGTGATGACAAAGGGAATGGAAATGACCCCCACGCGCCATTGAATGACTCGATATGATGCAATAAATAAAATCACTCCAAGAATGGATACCATAAGGCCGATATTTTCACCGCTACTCAATGATGTTTTAATGCGTTTCCATTTATATAGCAAAAGTCCAAGAATAATGACGGGAAATATCCTCCCGTGCTCAAAACGATTTTCTGAGTTCCAACTTTGATAAAGTTCGCGCAGAATAGTTCCAGTGCGTCCGGGTCCATAGCCAGGCAATAATCCATAGAAAAATACTAACACCATCAAACTTCCCACCACAGCGAAGAGGGTGGCGGCGGGGTGGGTTTTGGTTTGTGCAGGAGGCTGTTGCATTACGTTGGGTAGATAAAATATATAGCAATGATGAGCCGCTGTTGCAAGTCATTATTCGGCTATCGTGGGGGGCGTTCTACTGTGGCTGCTTTTGTTGCAATTACAGCTACCAGTTCCGCAGCTTGATTTCTTTTTCTTAAGCAATTTTCCTAACAAAAATAGTAGCGCTCCTACGATGAGGCAGACGGTGGCGATAGTTTGTAGATCGGTTGTCATATAAAATACTTAGTGACTGAGCTGAAATGCGACAAATGCTGCTAGCCAAGCGAAGGCGGTCATGAAGGTGAATTGTCCGATGGCCCATTTCCAGGAGCCGGTTTCTTTCGCTACTACTGCTGTAGTAGGTAAGCATTGCAGCGCGTAGATGTAAAACAGTAGCAGGCTGATCAGTGATGCGGTGGTGAACATCGGGGTGCCATCGGGCCAATTGGTGTCATGGAGTTTTTTCCGAAGCGCTTTGCGATTTTGCATGTCGTCATCACCTTCTTCGATGTGATGCACGATTCCCATCGATGACACGAATACTTCGCGCGCAGCGAATGAGGTGAGAATGGCGGCGCCAGTTCTGCCGTCTTGGCCGATGGGTTTAAAGATTGGTTCGATGGCCTTGCTGATGCGTCCCATCGCACTGTGAGCGAGGACTTCTGCTGGATCGGCGCTATCTGATTTTGGATAGGTTTGTAATGCCCATAAAATAATGGAAATGGCCAAAATGATGGTGCCTGCATTTTTGACAAATGCCCAGGCTCGATCTCCCACATGGCGGAAAATATAGCTCCATTGTGGGGCCCGATAGACCGGTAATTCCATGATGAAATGTTTTTTCTGGGTGTCTGCACCTAGTTTTTTTCTGAGCAATTTCGCCACGAGAAATGCGGTCAAGGTGCCGATCACATAGAGGCCTATCATGATCGCGGCTTGTTGCCAGGAGGCTCCTTCTTCTTGATCTAACAATAATGGAACAATAAGCAGATAGACGGGAAGACGTGCTGAGCAGGACATCCATGGCGCGACAAAGATTGTCACTAGGCGTTCTTTTGCGGACTCGATGGTGCGGGTGGCCATGATCCCTGGAATGGCGCAAGCATAAGAGCTGAGCAATGGCAAAAATGCTTTTCCTGATAAGCCAACGCGAGACATAGGTCCGTCCATGAGATAGGCGGCCCGTGCCATGTAGCCTGTACTTTCTAACAATCCAATGAACAAGAACAGCAGCACAATTTGCGGGAGGAAAATCAATACGCTGCCAGCACCGCCGATGATGCCTTGTATGATCAGATCGTGTAGATCACCAGGTGGCATTTGTTGTGAGACGAACTTTTGTAGCCCTCCTTGTGCGGATTCCATCCAGCCCATGGGGATTTCTGCAAAGCGAAAAATCGACCAGAAGAGTCCAAACATGATGCCAATCAAACACGCCCATCCGCCAATTGGGTGAAGAAAAATTTGATCGAGTCGATCGGATAAAAGTAGTTGATCTTTCTCTGGTCGCCTCGCTGCGAGTTCACAGGTTTTTTTGATGTAAGCCACGCGCGCTTGCCCTTTTTGCTCATCCGTCATGCCTGGTGTGATCCATGAGATGGTAGCAGGATGGGGCAGGGGATGGCGCAGTGACTGTTTGATTTCGATCAATCCTTTGCCGGTGTTCGCCTGCAACGGGACGACAGCTACGCCGAGTTGTTCAGATAAAATCTGTGGGTGCAGACGGATTCCTCGACTTTCTGCAACATCGATCATGTTCAGCGCGACGACTGTGGGAATGCCAAGTTCGATGATCTCCAAGGTCAGCATCAGATGTCGTTCTAACGCTGAAGAATCGACTACATTTAATACCATCGCCGGTACCGGTTCCTCGCGATCATCGCCAGCTAACACAGAGGCGGCAATTTTTTGATCAGGGGACTCACCCAGCAGCGAGTAGCATCCAGGCAAATCTAACAGTCTAACTTTTCGACCGTGGGGAGTAAAAAACTCGCCCGATTTTTTTGCGATTGTTACGCCTGCATAGTTTCCCACTTTTTGGTTATCCCCAGTCAGGGCATTAAATAAAGTAGTTTTTCCTGCGTTAGGATTCCCCGCAAGAGCAATCGTTTCCAGAGAATTTTCCGTGTTCATGAAATAAATCAGGGTGTGGCTTCGCCCATGATTTGATGTGCTAATTCGCGAGAAACTGCCATTTTTGTTCCACACACGTTGCAGATCAAATTACGGCCATCGGAAATTTTTTTCACGCGCATAGTTTCGCAAAATCCCATTTGCCGAAGCTGCTCACAGCTGGAACCGCTGAGAAAACGGATGTGAAATTCGCAGCCAACTTTAGCCTGCTCAAGCGAGATCATGGAATCTTGCTCGAGGTCTTTGACCAAGTGTTGCGTAGCGGGCATGGACACAATGTAGCTTGTTGAGACTGATTTGCAATAGCGAAAATATCTAATTTGACGAATTTTCGTAAATCTTTTCTACAAATCCATAATTGATAAAATCAGCACTTGCCGAGAGTCATTCTGTCAGCTACCTCCTGCGCTGCCGGTGCACAGTACTGGCGCATCAATTATACGATCATGGCCATTAAACGAGCATTGCTGTCGGTTTCCGATAAATCAGGACTTATTGAATTTGCGAAAGGCTTGCACGATCAGGGAGTCGAATTACTTTCTACTGGCGGCACCGCAAAGTCATTGCGCGAGGCTGGCTTGCCAGTGATCGACGTAGCAGATTACACGGGCGCTCCTGAACTGTTTGAAGGACGTGTGAAAACGCTACATCCGAAAGTTCATGGGGGATTATTGCAAAAACGTGATGATGCCGAGCACCAAGCACAAGCCGCTGAGCACAGCATTCCGCCCATCGATCTGGTGGTGGTTAACCTTTATCCGTTTGAGCAAACCATTGCGCGTGACAATGTTTCGTTGGAAGACGCGATAGAAAATATCGATATCGGTGGTCCGTCGATGTTGCGAAGTGCCTCGAAAAATTATGCGAGTGTGACAGTAATCTGCGACCCGAAAGACTATCCACGAGTGCTGGAAGAAATGAAGGAAAATGCAGGTGATACCATCCTTGCCACGAGAGAAGAGCTAGCAGTGAAAGTTTTCCTGCGCACCTCTGAGTACGATGCCGCGATTGCCAATTATTTAGGCAAGTGCAAAAACGGCACACGCTGCCATGTGACGATTAGTTTGCCGCTGGAACAAGAGTTACGTTACGGAGATAATCCTCACCAAAAAGCGGCGCTTTATGGGAATTTCAGTTCTTGTTTTACTCAAATTCAAGGCAAGGAGCTTAGCTACACGAACATCCTTGATATCGAAGCTGCTGCCGATTTGATCCTCGATTTCCGCCGTCCCACAGTCGGTATTTTAAAACATACCAATCCTTGTGGCGTTGGTCAGGACGACGAAGATCTGCGCGCCGCTTGGCAAAAAGCTTTTGAGACCGACCGCCAAGCACCATTTGGTGGCGTGATCGTTTGCAATCGCCCGATCACCGAGGCATTGGCACGCGTGATTTCGGAAATTTTCACCGATGTGATCATCGCTCCAGACTTTGAAGCAGATGCGCGCGCATTGTTACAGAAGAAGAAAAACTTGCGCATCATGAAAATGAATGAAGCGTATCTCAAAGCGAAAGTGGAACCGCTCATCCGTTCATGCCCTGGTGGCTTGATGGTAATGGACCGTGATCACACGGCACTAGGCTTAGAAAATTTAGAAGAAAAAGTCGTCACCAAACGTCCGCCGACACAGGAAGAACTGCGTGCGATGCGATTTGCATGGCGCATCGTGAAGCATGTGAAATCGAACGCAATTGTGTATGCTACATCTGATCGCACACTGGGCATCGGTGCCGGACAAATGAGCCGCATCGATAGCTCACGCATCGCAGTCTGGAAAGCCAAAGAAGCAGGCCTCGATCTGAAAGGGTCAGTCATCGCCTCCGACGCGATGTTCCCTTTTGCCGATGGTTTACAAACCGCCATCGATGCTGGCGTCAGCGCCTGTATTCAACCTGGTGGTTCGGTGCGCGATGAAGAAGTGATCGCCGCCGCCGATGCTGCAGGCATTGCGATGGTATTCACAGGGCACAGGCATTTCAGGCATTGAGTTTGGGGAGCAAACGCGCCCCGCGTGTTTCATGACACGCCCTCGCGGCATGGCTAGGTTGCATCACGAAAAATCCATCTTACCCCAGAATACACAATTTCATCCCGAAAAACCGCTGCAAAAAATATTGACGAAGCGATCAGAAGAACTACGCTAACGGCTTAGGAATTCGATCGTCAAATCCTTTAACCGCCTTTACTAGACTGCAGTTTTTTAGCGTTTTTCTTCTCTGCTTACTATTCACTCGGCACTTTTCAGTTCAATAGCCCCCCTTTTCCCCAGCAACCCCCTTTTTCCCGTTCTTCGAACCTCTCGTTTTCTCTCCCATGCACATCAAGCCTAAAAGCAAATTCCTAGCAGTCAGTTAAATTCCTAGCAGTTTACGGACGCAGGCGTTGCTCGCTTTTCGTCCGCCGCCATTCTATAGCATTCAACGCCACCCGCCCATGAATCCCCGAGCCTTGTCCTGGACTGATGCTCTCCTGCTGCTCGCCGCCGCCGGGGGGGTGGCATTTTTCACGATCCAGCATCGAAATGCCGGGAACTTGGCGGCGGAAAACGTTGGTCTGAGCGAGCGGATCGAAGCATGGGAAAAGCGCGGCGAGGTTGCCGGCGGGGAGGGTGAGGCGGGCTTCAGTGCGAAGTCCCTTTTGTCCACCGGACCGGCTGGTCTGGCAAAGTTCGCGGCCATCCTCCTTGGGGCCGAAACCGGAAACCCAGCGGCGGTTCGCGAGTCCCTGATGCTCGACGGCCATTGGCGCACTCTCGATGCGGCGACGCTTGAGAAGATGATCGCCGACGCCCGGGCGTCGGATCTTTCTGAGGAGGATCGTGAGCGGGTCGAGGCGAAATTACTCGAAGTGCTCGTGGAAAAAGATCCGGCCCGCGCCTTCGCCGTGATCGAATCGGGATTTGTTGGCAAGACACCGCGTGAGATCCAGCAGCAGTTCGCGGAACGATCCGGGCTCTTTGAAAAATGGATCTTGAGCGATGGTCCGCAGGCACTCGCTTGGTTCGACAAGCAGATCGGCGCTGGGCTTTTCGATAGCCGCTCGTTGGCGGGCACGTCGAGCATTCGGCAGGACTATGAGAGCCTGATTTTTTTGAAGTCCAGAGACGGCAGTCGCATTGCCGCGCTCGATCCGATTGACCGCCTGCCGACGCTCCAGTCTTGGCGTTTCCAGTCCTTGAAGCCGCAGGAGCAAGCCGCCTTCGCCCAGGTCGCACGCACCAGCGGCCTCAAGCCCTCCGAGGTTGCCGAAGTGCTGAAACCCTTCCTGAACCGGGCGATAGAATCCGGTGACCTGGCGGGGGCAGATGCGTTTTTCAAGCGGGTCGAGCCCACTCCGGAGGAGCTGCCCCGCCTTTCCGAAGGCGCCGCCGGGACTGCGATGTTCGCGCTTGGGAAAAAGTCCGATCAACTCACCGGCGAGGAGGTTCCTGCGATCCGGACCTGGCTGGCGGACAAGTCTCCGCAGGGGGATTCCTACATTGGCTCGATGATTGGAAAGGGCTTCAGCAACGGTTGGGACGCCGGACAAATCTACGCCACGATCGATCGGCTCCAAAAAGACAGTCCATCGGATGAACTCATCGGGAGCTTCCTCGAAAGTGCTTCCCAAGGCACCAAGCAAAAGCTCGATCACTCCACCGCTGCCGAACTCGCCAACCGCATCAGCGATCCCGCCAAGCGCGCAGCCGCGCTGAACGCCATCGGAGGGCAATGAGCCTGAAGTCATGAAATTCCTCCGTGTCATTTTCCTGCTGCTGCTCATCGCCCTCGTCTGGAGAGGGACCCAGGAAAGGGCCATGGTCTCCCGTCTGCAGGCCGAGCATGAAACACTGATAGCACGCTGTGTCGCGATCGGACCACCTGAAAAGGAAAGTGAGGATGCAAAGGCAGCGGCCCGCACGTCAGGCAGACGCTCCACCGCGAAGCCTGAGGCCAAGCAGCTCAAGGATGAACTCGTCGCGGCTTTCCTTCGGTTGAAGGCCCTCGAAACCCAGACCGATCCGGACTCCCGGCTCAAGGTCGAAAAGGAGGTCCGCGAGTGGATCGGACGGCTGATCGATCTTTCTCCGAAGGAGCTCAAGCAGGTCGTCGAGGATCTGTTGGACGATGGTGTATTGGAACCTGGAGACCGCCGCACGCTGCTGGCGGTCGTTCTGTCGCTGGCATCGTCACGGCAAAGCGAAACAGCAGCGGAGCTTTACCTGAAGCACCGCGAGGTGGTGGGTGATGGGGGAGGAATCTTTGATGCGTGGGGGAAGTCGGATCCTGCCTCGGCCCTGGCTTGGTTGGAGCAGAATCGGGAGTCGTTGGGAAAGGATTACCAGAGCAATCTCAAGAGAATCATCATGGTGGCGGCGGCACGTGATCCAGCAATAGCTTTGGCGGAGTTGTCCAAGATCAAGGACGCGAAGGACCGTAATTCGACCGAGAGAGGGTTGGCAATGTCATTGCGCGATGATGGTGCCCGCGCGGCCCTGCTGGCGGAACTTCGTGCGTCGGGTCTTGCCGAGGTGGATCGGGCGGAGGTGTTGAGAGGGCTGGGCAGCGGCCAGGTAGGCCGATTGTCTCAGGGGCCCGGGGCTTGGATGGAAGCACTTTCTCCGGTCGAGGCGGTCGCGGTAGCGGAAGGGGTTTCGAAAAGCATGAACTCATCCGCCCATCCGGAAGCCTGGTTCGACTGGATGGGGAAATCCCTGCCGCAGGAGTTGATGGAGGACACCGCCAGACCGCTCCTCACCAAGTGGATCAACGACGACTACGCTGCGGCTGGCGAGTGGATCAACCGTCAGCCACCGGGGGATTTCCGAAATGCCTCCGCCGCGAATTACGCGCGGATGATGGCGAAACGTTTTCCCGACACCGCAAAGGACTGGGCAAACACTCTGCCGGAAGGGCCGGAGAAGCGGCGCTTGCTGGAGGAGATCAAATAGCAAGGCCCCCAGAGATGTCCATCTCCGGAGGCCGACTGTTAGTCTCGAATGTAAGATTTCAGATTTCGGATTTTCCCTTCAATCCACATCAACATGTAGGCTCATTCCATCGGCCTTCATCGCCACCCGCCCATTATTTGCACGGTAGGGATTCACCTTATGGCGTTTCTCGCCGCATTGAGCCATGTTAATCGGGTTCGCCACAAGCGACGTTTGTATCAACAGTCCCAAACCAAAACAAAACAAATCATGAAAAGAATCCTCCTAACAGTCGGCCTCGGCGCCGGATTAAGCCTCACATCTTGTATCGTTCCCTACGACAGTTCGGCAAGCACTTCGGTGACAGCCTACAGTCCGGGATACACAGTGAACGCACTTCCCAGCGGGTATCGTAGAGAAAGCATTTCCGGATCCGACTATTACTATCACAACGGCGCATATTATCAGCGCCGTAGCAATAACTACGAAGTGGTCAGAGCTCCCAGTTCGAGCCGCTACTATGGCGAATACACCCGCTATGGCAACCAGACCGTCCACAACCATCGTGACGGAAGCTCGCACGTTATTAGCGAACTACCGCGAGGTTATACCACAGTCGACTACCGTGGAGAACCTTATTACCGCTATCAGGGGAGTTACTACCGTCGCCAAGGCAGTGGTTACGTTAGCGTGACGAGTCCATTCTGATCCCTGTGATCTTTGTCTATTCTTGTGAATTCGGATAATGGATTCACATGATGGGGTTGTGATCAGGCGCTGGTCGCAACCCCCTTTTATTGATCTTCGAACCTCTCGTTTTCTCTCCTAGGCACATCAAAAAAAGCAAATTCCTAGCAGTTTGTCTTATGGAGAATAATCCTATGTAATACCATTTAACTAGTTATATTGTCGCAACTCGTTTTTCCATATAGCGTTTAGTTCAGAGAGAAGGTAGCCTTTTCCAATCAACCGAGTTACGCGTTTGGTATCTTCCCAATAGGGC
>CAIRGO010000239.1 GCA_903878115.1 Akkermansiaceae bacterium
ACGACTCGTCGAGCTGATGCAGGGCCAGATCGGCGTTGAAAGCACCGTCGGCACTGGCAGCGTGTTTTGGATCGAGCTGGTCCATGATACAACTCACCATGCGGAATACACCAAAGCGGTCAACACCGTCATGACCGCATCTCCCATCCCGACCGGGCCGGATCAACGTGTGCTGCTGTATGTGGAAGACAACCCTGCCAACCTCAAACTGGTCGAGCAAATCATCGCTCGTCATCCCGATCTGCGATTGCTCAGCGCCATGAATGGCCAAGACGGCATTGCGCTGGCCATCGGTCAGGTGCCGGATGTCATTTTGATGGACATCAACCTGCCCGGCATAAGCGGCATCGAAGCCATGAAGATCCTCCGCCTAGAACCCGTCACCGCATACATCCCCATCATCGCGCTCAGTGCCAACGCCATGCCGCGAGACATCGAGAAAGGCCTAGAGGCCGGCTTCTTCAAATACCTCACCAAACCCATCAAGGTGAATGAGTTCCTTGAGACGCTCAATGCCACCCTAGAATTCGCCGCCAAGTCCGTGTAGCCAGAAGTGGCCGCCGTCGAAAAGCCTATCCGCACAGACTGAGTCTCCGGGGTCGTCCCCATGAAAGTCCGTCTGTTGCGTGGGCACCCTTGCGTGTTATGCCAACGCGAGTTTTATGAATCATTTCAAACATCTTTTTCCTCCCAAAATCAAATATCAAACATCAACAATCGTCACTCGGAAATCAACTCAACCCTTCGTGCCCGGAGTGCTTGATTTTCATAAGAACCAAGCTGATCCAGGCCCATCACTCAGGGAATTCGTTCGGAATCAATGCTTTCAAAAAACCTTCAAAGGGCAGGCAAAGTATGCCATCTTGCATCAACCGTTCCGTGCCTCGATAGAGCAAAAATCTGCGGGCTTCCGGATAATCCTGCGCGAAGTTCTTCAGACCACGGAGATCCTCCGGCCTCACGCGGTTACTGTTCTTCACCTCCAGCGCATACAGCCCGCTGGCACCATAGACCACGAAATCCACCTCCACCTGAGTGCGAGTTTGCCAATAATGCAGTTGATGATCTCCGCCGCTGTAATCGCACCACGCCCGCAAGTGCTGGGCCACCAAGCCTTCGAGCGCGGCACCGTCGATTTCTGCCGGAGAATCCAGCGGTCCAGTCGGACGGTTGGCACGAAACACACCCACATCAAAAAAGAAAAACTTAGGATGCGCCGCCAATTCGCGCTTGGCTCGACGCGTGAATACTGGCACCCGGAACGACAGCAACAGGTCTTCCAAGATTTCCAGATAGCCTTCCACCGTCTTACGATTCACCTGGCACTCCCGAGCGACGTTCGCAAGATTCAAGACAGCGGCTTGGGAAAAACTGATCGCCTCCAGAAAGCGGGCGAACGATCCCACGTTGCGCACTAGTCCCTCCGCCTGCACTTCCTCCCGCAAATAAAGCCCATTATAAGCACGCAAAATTTCCGCAGGATCATTGGCCCCATGCACGACGGGTAACATCCCCAAACGCAACATTTCGTCGAACTGAAAACGCGCACCCAGCTCCGCTGCCATAAATGGGTGCAACGACTTCTGCGCGGCCCTACCACCGAGCAAATTCACCCCACCACGCCGTAACTTACGCGCACTCGACCCTGTGAAAATGAACTGCACACCCTTCTTCTCCTCGATCATCAAATGCGCCACTTCTAGCAATTCTGGCAGCTTCTGCACCTCATCGATCACCACCTGTTTCACGCCTGGTTCGCCAGCCACTCGTTCCCGCAATCGCTCGGGGCGCGCAGACATAGAACGCATCGTTTCCGGATCCAGCAAGTCAATCCGCAGGGCTCCTGGATATTGCTGACGCGTCAACCACGTCTTGCCCGTCCCCCGCGGACCGAGGAGAAAAAAATGATCCCGTGGCGGGACGAAAAATCGCATTGCTAATTCCATTCTGCGACTCATTATGGACTTTATCATGCCTTTTTCAAGTTTTTTCTCTTCAAATGTTCGCCTCGGAGGTCGGAGGTCG
Organism: Akkermansiaceae bacterium; assembly: GCA_903878115.1. GTDB lineage: Bacteria > Verrucomicrobiota > Verrucomicrobiia > Verrucomicrobiales > Akkermansiaceae > UBA956. The sequence goes on from CAIRGO010000239.1 coordinate 2,026, forward strand.
GAGGTCGGGGGGCAGGAGTCAGGAGTCAGGAAACAGGGATCAGGAAAACTTCAATCAAATCAAAAATTAAAAATCAACATTCGTCATTCGGAAATCAACTCAATCCTTAGCACCTTTGCGGCCTTCGCGATCTTTGCGGTTAATCACACTATAAAAAATCCTGCCTTCCATCCGTTAAATTTGCCTGTTATTATTAGGTAGGTAATTTGTCAGGCTATCTCCGCTACGCTACGGTTGTCGTTAAAACTTTCTTCCCCAAATCAAATATCAAACATCAACAATCGTCATTTAGAAATCAAATCAACTCAATCCTTAGCGTCTTCGCGATCTTAGCGGTTAATCAACTTCAAAATCTTTGCCAAAGAACCATCCGACCATGTTCCCCAGCTTTCTGGCTTACTCCAAGTTCCGCAT
>CAIRGO010000240.1 GCA_903878115.1 Akkermansiaceae bacterium
AGGCTTTGTCCATCACGCTTGACCGTGAGGTAAACCTGCCGATGGGTTCGGTCATCGGCTCCATGAACCACATGGGCAACGGATTCCTGGTGCAGGACTGCGATTTCGGTATGAATCGTTCCCGCGGCATCCTGATCAAGGCCAGCAACGGAAAAATCATTGGCAACAAGACGACCAGCAATTGGGGGCACGGAATTCAGATCGCCCCAGAATGGTGGTGGCTTGAATCCGGTAGCAGCAATGACGTCGAGATCCGAGATAACATCATCAAGGACTGCCGGGACATCGCCATCATCATCGAAGCCCGGGCTGGAAATGGGCAGAGGTCGCCGGCCGGAGCGCACAATCGGATCTCCCTAACAAACAACAGCATTACAGATTCGCCACTTCCTAATGTAGTTGTCACCTCGACCAAAGGCCTGATCATTGCTGGAAACAAATGCGTGCCCAATACAGCGGTCAAACTCAGCGACTGGCACATGCAACATTATGGACTCGATCCGAAAAAGCTGGAACCGATCATGACCCTCAACTGCGAGGATGTCACAGCCGACTCGAATTGAATGACGCAAAAGTTCAAGAGATTGACGCAAAGGTTCAATGACAAGCTTCTTGAAATAGTGAATGATTCCTTCCTGAAAAAGTCTTGTGACAGGGCGCGGCCCGCAAAACCCATCTATCACGCGCTTGAAAAAATCTAACAATACATCCCCAATCCTCATATGAAATCAAAGTACAACCCACTGATATTCAGCTCGCTCGCAACCGGAGCCGCCCTCTTCGCCATCACGCCTCTGCATGCGGCTGATGTTGATACTACCCCCGGCGTCACGCTCAGCGCGGAGAACAAATACACCGGCGCTGGCACCCTCACCGTCACCGTAGGTGGCGTCGGAGATTTGTGGCTGGGCGGTGGTGGTGGTGCCCCAAACACCGAGTTTGCCATGACGGGCGGTGTCATCGACATTGTCAGTGGGACAACACTGAAGAACGGAGGCTGGCAGAAGGGAGTTTGGACTGAAAACAAGGCCACACTGCAAGTGAACGGCACGCTCGACGTGTTTGACGGTAACGACATATTCGCGGACGCACTGACTGGTTCCGGCACGGTGACCATGGGTGACATATCGTGGGGCCTCTATAACAAATTGATCACTGTCGGCGTGAATGGCGGCGGAGGTACATTTACGGGAACCATCTCCGATTCTGGTGATGACACAATTGGCATCATCAAGGAAGGCGAAGGAACGCAGATTCTCACTGGCCCGAATACCTACCGCGGAGCTACCACGATCAACGGCGGCACGCTGAAGTTGCAGGGCGCCGCGTTCTCCACGACGGCACGCGCCTACTCGATTGCCTCGGGCGCGGTCTTAAACCTAGACGGCAGCACGGGTGTAGCATCAGGCAACACGACCATCAGTGGCACAGGCACTCTGCGGATCAGCGGCGGGGGGCTGGTCAGCGGTGCTGATGGGCGTGATCTCACTCTGGCGCTGGGTAGTGGCGCATTGATTGAGATCCAGTCTGGGGCCTCGATGATCAACGGCGGTTGGCAGAACATGGCATGGACCAGCAACCTAGCCGCCATGCAGGTGGATGGCATGCTTGATTTGAATGACGGCAATGCCGTGATCATCGATGCGTTGACCGGCAGCGGCATCGTTACCACAACTAATTATACTGACTCATTTAGCAACAGCCGAACGCTTACCGTGGGCCGGGATGGCGGCTCCGGCACCTTTAGTGGCACGATTACCCAGGCAACCGTGCACGTCACCGGCTTTACTAAAATCGGCGGCGGCACCCAGATGCTCACCGGCACGAACAGTTACACCGGAAACACCACGGTGAAGGGCGGCACGCTGAGCCTCGGAAATGGAACTACTAACACCGCCCTCGCGAACACCGCCGATGTCATCGTAGACTCTGGTTGCACACTCGACCTAAACTACACCGGCACCGACACCATCGACGAACTCTGGCTCGGCGGCGTGCAGCAATTAGCAGGCACCTACGACTCGTCGAACTCAGAGGGATTGATCACCGGCACGGGCTCCCTGGTCGTGCAGAATGGCCCGCCCGCCGATCCCTTCGGCGACTGGATTGCCACGAACTACCCGGCCATCCTCACCCCGGATAACGAGCCCAGTGCAGATCCCGACAACGACGGCATCGCCAACCTCATGGAATACGTCCTGCAAGGCGGTGATCCCTCGGTTTCCACCACCGGCACCCTGCCGACTCTAGACGCCTCCGGTGTGAACTTTGTTTTCACCTACTTCCGCCGCGCTGCCGCCACTGGCACCATCCAGACCTTCGAATACAGCAGCACGCTCGATGCTAGTTCTTGGATCCCGGTTGCCATTCCCGGCGGTGCAGGTGTCGTCGTCACCGATCAGGGTGCAGGCATCGAAAAAGTGGAAATCACCCTCGCCAAAGCTGGCGACACCAAACTCTTCGGCCGCCTCCAAGTGGAAAAATAATCAAACCAATCCCTTCATATTCAACCCCATTCACCTAGATAAATAACCAGAAACCCAAATATGAAATCAAAGTATAACCCGCTGATATTCCGCTCGCTCGCAACCGGAGCTGCCCTCTTCGGCATCGCGCCTCTGCATGCGGCTGATGTGGACACCACCGGCGGCGTCACGCTCAGCGCCGAGAATAGATACACTGGCGCTGGCACTCTCACCGCAAATAGCGGAGGAGATCTGTGGCTGGGCGGTGGTGGTGGTGCCCCAAACACCGAGTTTGCCATGACGGGCGGTCTTATCGACATCGTCAGTGGTACAACAGTGAAGAACGGTGGCTGGCAGAAGGGTGTTTGGACCGACAACAAGGCCACACTGCAGGTGAACGGTGCGCTCGACATATTCGACGGTAACAACATATTCGCCGACGCACTGACTGGTTCAGGTACGGTGGGCATATCTAGTGGTATTAGTTGGGTCACTCTTAACAAATCGATCACTGTCGGCGTGAATGGAGGCGGAGGAACATTTGCTGGAACCGTTTTCGATTCTGATGATGACATAGTCAGCCTTATCAAGAATGGCAGCGGAACGCAGATTCTCACTGGCTCGAACACCTACCGCGGAGCCACCACGATCAACGGCGGCACGCTGAAGTTGCAGGGCGCTGCGTTCTCCACCACGGCGCGCGCCTATTCGATTGCTACGGGCGCGGTCTTGAATCTCGACGGCAGCACGGGTGTAGCATCAGGCAACACGACCATCAGTGGCACAGGCACTCTGCGGATCAGCGGAGGGGGGCTGAGCAGCGGCGCTGATGGGCGTGATCTCACCCTGGCGCTGAGTAGTGGTGCATTGATTGAGATCCAGTCTGGGGCCTCGATGGTCAACGGCGGCTGGCAGAACATGACATGGGCCGGCAATCTGGCCGACATGCAGGTGGATGGCATGTTTGATTTGAACGACGGCAATGCCGTGATCATCGATGCGTTGACCGGCAGCGGCACCGTTACCACAACAAATTATACCGACTCCTTTAGCAACAGCCGGACGCTTACCGTGGGCCAGGATGGCGGCAGCGGCACCTTCAGCGGCACCATCACCCAAGCAACCGTTCACGTCACTGGCCTTACTAAAACCGGCGGCGGCACTCAGACGCTCACTGGCACGAACAGTTATACCGGAAACACCACGGTGAACGGCGGCACCCTTATCGTGAATGGAAACATCACCAGCAGCAGCCTCACCACCGTGCAGAGCGGTGGAACCCTCGGCGGTTCAGGCGCGGTGGGATCGTTGACGGTCGATTCCGGAGGCTTACTGAATCCCGGAAACAGCCCCGGCATTCTTTCCGTCGATGGCGACTACATCCAACTGGGCACAGTCAACATCGAGATCGCCGGACTCACCGCTGGCTCCCTGCACGACCAAGTCAATGTGGACCGAGCATCCGGCGACGGCGCGGTGACTCTGAGCGGCAATCTTGTCACGTCATTCAGCGGAGGTTCTTACGTCAACGGCAACCTACTCTTCATCCTGCTCAACGACGCAAGCGACGCAATCAACGGCACTTTCTCAGGCCTGGCCCAAGACGCGATTGTTACCAACTACGGTGGCTTCGACTGGAAGATCAGCTACACGGCAGACTCCACCGGAAACACCTTCACTGGAGGTAATGACATCGCTCTGATGGCCGTGCCCGAACCCAGCGCCGCCATTCTCAGTGGTCTCGGAATGTTAGCGCTACTGCGCCGCAGAAGGTAATTTGGAATTTTAAATTTCGGATTTACAATGGAAGTGAGCAAGCAATCTGTCAGGCGCGGATCTTTCTCTCTTCCGGACCTAAGACTTCTGACCTTCAGCCCTTCGACCTCTTCATTCACCGCTCACTCCATTTCATCCAAGATAACCGGAAAAAGAATCAATCACACTTATGAAATCTTCTCTCAACCCCATTATTACCGCCACTTGTCTGGCATCGATTCTTTCCATCGGATCCACCACCGCGCGTGAAGTTGTCTCCATTGATATGGCAGCCTTTGGCGCGAAAACCGACGGTAGCGACATGACGCCGTTTGTGCGAGCGGCGCTGGATGAAGCCCGTCGCAGCAAGGCGACCAAGCTGACGTTTCCTCCCGGTCGTTATGATTTCTGGCCCCAAAACGCCAGTGAGGAATACCTGTTCATCAGTAATAACGATGAAGGACTCAAGCGGGTGATCTTTCCGCTAACAGGATTTGACGGTCTGGAAATCGATGGCGGTGGAGCCAGCTTCATCTTCCACGGACCCATGGTGCCTTTCCTGATTGAAGGCTCGAAGGGTATCTCCCTCAAGAATTTCTCGTTCGATTTCAGTCGCTCGTTTCATTCGGAAGGACGAGTCCTAGCGGTCACCAGCGACCATGTCGATTTGGAATTCTCTGCTGAGTTTCCCTATCAAATCCGCAACGGAGTGCTTGTCTTCACTGACGGTGAAAAGTCCTCAGCTCCGGCGACTACCGTGACCAGCGGTGAAGTAATCTACCCTTACGGCAGCCTGCTTGCATTCGATTCCGACAAGCGGGAAACCGCCTTCATGGCAAAGGACCATTACAGTTTAGGTGAAGGGGTGGCCGCGACTGAAATCGCGCCCAATCAGGTGAGGCTCATGCTTCGCGACGCCTCGGCCAAGCCCGGTAACGTTCTCGTCTTCGGCGCGGAAATGCGAGACAGCCCTGGTATCGTCATTTCCGATAGCTCGGACGTTCATCTTTCCGATATGACTCTCCACCATTGCGGTGGCATGGGGGTCATCGCCCAGCGGAGCGCGGATTTATTTCTTAAGAAAATCCAGGTGACTCCTCCTCCCGGCGGACGGCGGATCGTCAGTCTCACTGCGGACGCCACCCACTTCGTCAACTGCCGCGGCAGAATCGAGATGGAAGATTGCCTGTTCGAGCAACAGAAGGACGATGCCACAAACATCCACGGACTCTATGCGAAGATCACCCGCATCATTTCTCCTACTCGATTCGAGGTCAGAATGATTCACCCGCAGCAGGCAGGTGTGGATTTCGTGAAACCAGGGACCCGCTTGGAACTCACCGACGGACCAAGCCTCAAGGAGGACGGATTTGCAGTCGCCAAAATCGTGACGCGCATCAACAAGCAGAGCACAATCATCGAGATCGAGAAGCCACTGCCGGAAAACGTCATCGTGGGGGATTCCATCGCCGATGCGGATGCGAACACCGCCGATGTTCTGATCAAGAATTGCGTGATCCGAGGCAATCGGGCGCGTGGAATTTTGTTAGGATCGCGCGGTATAATGGTCGTCGAGGGAAATACCTTCCATACGCCTGGCGCGGCGATTCTATTTGAAGGCGACTCCCGCTTCTGGTTTGAGCAGGCCGGGGTTAGGGATGTTGTGATCAGGGGCAACACCTTCGACAATTGCAACTTCGGGGTATGGGGAACCGCCTGCATCCAGGTCGGTTCGGGCATCGCGGATGAATTCCGGAAAACCTCCCGTTACAACCGCAACATCCGCATCGAAAACAACCTCTTCCGCCACTTCAGCAACCTTCCCCTGCTTTCCATGTATTCTGTCGATGGCCTCACCTTTACAAACAACCGACTCGAACGCACTACCGCCTACCCAGCACTGGATGGCGTGGAGGGCAAACTGTTCATGATCACCGACTCCGATCATGTGAAAGTGGATGAACCCAAGGCCGCTTCTTCGGATTGAATGTTCGGCATCTTTGGCAACAACGTGAACTAGACTTTTCCTGGCTGGCCGTTTCATACTGCGGCAGGAAATTCGCCCGCCTTAAAGTGGTGAAGGCCGATTACATCAACGAATCTCAATTAACAAAGACTGTGAATCACCACGACTTAACTCATTTCTCGGGCCGTCACTTCCTGCGCGGCGCCATTGCGCTCACCGCGCTCGCCCTGTGGACTATTGCCACCGTCTCGGCGGCGGAAACGTCTGCCAAACTGAAACCATTCAATGTTAAAGATTTCGGTGCCAAAGGCGATGGCGTCACGGACGACACTGTTGCGATCAATGCTGCCATTGTTGCGGCACAAAAAATGGGCTCAGGCTCTGTCGTCACGTTACCTTCGGGCCGCTACAAAACCGCAACGGGAGCAGAAAAGTCGATTCACATCAAGGGGGCCGACGAGCTGACCTTTCAAGGCGAAGGCGACACCACCATCGTCTCGGGTGACCTGGATGAGCCGGTGTTCCGCATCGATGACAGCAAAAGTGTGACAGTTCGGAAAATCTCCATTGATCACGACCCGCTGGGCTACACGCAGGGCACGATCACGGCGGTGGACATCCCGAACATGACTTGCGAAGTCTCGATCGACCTGGGATATCCCGCACCAAACGATCCATCATTCAAAGGCTCGCAGGTGCATCCCTTTGTGTTTCCCGACAAGAATTACTATCAACTCGACCGCCATTGGCCCAACCCAACTGAAATGGTGAAAACCGGCGAGCGAACGTGGCGCTGGAAACTGCAAGGGCCGCCCCATATCGAAAACTGGCCCGGCAAGAGGTTTTTCATCTACACCGAGAGCGGCAGTCACGCCTTCGTCCTCAGCAACCTGCGCGACATGACTCTGGAAGACGTCAATTATTGGGGCGGCGGGGCAAACGCGGGCTATTATATCAGAGGGCTGGAAGGCACCACGACGTTCCGGCGTTTTGTGATCGGCGTGCCTCCCGGTTCCAATCGACTTTATTCCTGCACGGGTGGCGGCCAGGTCAGCGGCCTACGCGGAAAACTTCTGCTAGATCACTGCGACTTTTCCAAAATCGACGACGACGGCATTGATGTCTTGGCGGATTACACACGCATTATCGAGCAAAGAGACAAGCGGACCTTGCTCGTGCAGGCAAAAAAAACATGATTACCGCGCGGGCGACCGAGTGGAACTCTGGGACTGGCAGTACAAAAAAATGCGCATGAATGCCATCATCACAACGGCCTCGCCCAACCCCGACGGGACGTTCGTAATTGCTCTGGATCGGGATGTCGTGACTGAGCGCGTCGGCGTGGGTGTTGGTATGAACTTCAGCCGCGAGTCCATGATTGACGGCATCGACCGGCTCATCAACGTGGCGACGGTGGGGCAGGAAACCATCATCCGCGACAGCAAGTTCCAGGTCTTTCGGGCGAAGTGCCTCAATTTGAAAGCTGCCAACTGCACGATTGAACGCTGCACGTTCCGCAATAGCTTCCAACCCGCGATTTCCGCCGCGCCTGAATGGTATTTCGAGGAAGGATCGTCGATTCGCAACTTCACAGTGCGTAACTGCACTTTCACCGACAATAATCACCCCAACATTGTCATCGGCGCATCACCCATTTCGGGAGTTCCAGGAGACAAACCCAAGGTGAGTGAGGCGCCGGAACACACCTCTTACGATAGCACGAAGATCCTGATTGAAGGCAACTCGTTCTCTGGCTTTGGCACCACGCCGAGTGTCTTTGGATGGAACTGGCCTGTCGGTCCTGCAATCACCATCACCTGCGCAGCCGATGTAATGATCCGCGGTAACACGTTTGGCCCGCTCGCGGAGAGTGCTGCCAAGGGAACGCCCAAAATCCTAATTGAGAAATCGAATGACGTACAAATCACGAACAACAAAGGTATTTCAGCCGAGGAAACGACAGTCCGCGACCTGAACGGCGCTCTGAAGGCCGACGAAGTGATGCGCCGCTTGAACGAAGCGGCAGCGTTCACCAAGGAGCATACAGATACGACCAAGGCTGTGCAGAAATAAACGCAATCAATTTCACCCCGCGCGAGACACCAAACGAAACCAAGACCAATGAAAAACAAGCACAGCCAAACCCGCAGAGCGTTCGCTCTATCATCCATCGCGCTGACTGCGTTTACCTTGTCGTCAATTGCCACAGTCTCGGCGGCGGACGAAGTCATCCCTAAACCAGATGGCAAAGCGGCCGACATGAGCAAGCCTGTGCAAGTATTCATCTTGATGGGCCAGTCGAATATGGTCGGCATGGGCAGAATTGAAGCGGGCGATAAAGGCAAACCTGAGGGCTCGTTGGAGTATGCCGTAAGGGAAAAGAAAAAATATCCCTATCTGGTGGATGAGACCGGCAACTGGGCGATGCGCAAAGATGTCCGCTTTGTGCGGATGATGCAGGGAAATGGGTTGATGAATAACGAGTGGCTGGGCGTCGCGCAACCCGAGCAAATAGTCAAATCCACCACCGTGGGCGTGGAGTTCGCGATCGGACATGTCGTCGGCAATGCGATCGATGCGCCCGTGATGATTCTCAAGAGTTGC
>CAIRGO010000241.1 GCA_903878115.1 Akkermansiaceae bacterium
ACCACTACCTACGGCTTCGGAGGCCATGTTTGCGCCTTGTATTATCAATGAGTTACGTGTTTAAGGTAGCACGAGGTAGCATATTTATCTTGAGTCGCAACGAGTGGAATGGTATCGAATACGCATGAAAGATCCCGTCACGGTTTCCGAAGTTTCCCACCCGAAATGCACTCACGCGTGCTTGTATCCGGGCGAGGATGGCAGACGCAAGCGGAAGTATTTCACCAACGAAACCGATGCCCTCGACTTCGCCAAGAAACGTCGGGAGGAACTCGGTATCAACGGCTCCGCCTTCGGAACCATTAACGCCGATGAACGCGCCGCACTGGCATGCTGGCGAGCCTTCGCTACGGACCACGCCGCGCCCGACCTTTTGGTTGTCATTCGCCACTACGTCAAAGAGTGGAAGACCAAGACTGGATCAGTAACCATCACGACAGCACTCAAACGCTACGTCGAGCACATCGAAGCGGAAGGCGCGAGCGACCGCCACGTCACCAGCGTCAAGAGCCGGATTGGTCGTCTCGTCACCGACCACGGTGACAAACTCGTCGCCGGTGTCGACGAGGGCACGTTCGCCGACTGGCTTAACGGATTGCGCGGCACCCGTGCAGACAAGGCAGGTGAAAAACTCACGCTCACCACGCGTGACAATCTCAAAAAGACGTGCCGCACATTCTTCGCCTACTGCATTGGCCGAGGATGGGCATCAACCAACCCAGTCCCGTTAGCCTCCAAGAAGCGGACCCGTCAGCACCGCATCGCCAAGCGCAAAGCACCAGCGATCATGCTGCCGGAGGATGTGAAGAAGTTCCTCCACAAGATCGAGGAAGTCGCCGCGCCCATCCTGCCGTTCTGGTTGGTCAAGTTCTTCGCCGGCATCCGCGACGCCGAGGCAGACCGGATGGATTGGAAAATGATCGATCTGAAGTCCGGCTTCATTCACCTGCCCGCCGTGATCACCAAAACGGGGGATGCTCGCAAGGTAAAGATCGAACCAACGCTTGCGAAATGGCTGACACCGCTGGCCAAGAAATCCGGCCCCATCGCCCCAGCCACCACGCCACGTCGCTACTGGTATAAAAAAGTCCTGCGGCACCTTCGCAATCCGAAGACAAAAGGCGGAAAATCGCAGGTGTTCGTTTTTCCCTCTAACGCCGCCCGCCACAGCTTCGGGACCTATCACCTATTTCACTTTCGCGATCCGGGCGAGACCGCCATCCAGCTTGGCCACAAAGGCAATCCGTCCATGCTCTGGGAGCACTACGCCAACTCGGCAGCCGAAGAGCACGCCGGGGCATTCTGGGAGATCCGCACAAGCAAGGAGAAGGTCGTTAGCGTCAGTAAGGGAAGGAGGACGGCATGAGCGATCCTATCAATGCGCATGTCGCTTTCCGAAAAATTGCAAAAAATATGTTAGTTGGCTGTGAAGGAATCTCCCTGCAGACGCAAGAGATGAAAAGGCTGGTCAAGGAAGGCGCCGATAATATCGCCGAAAGTTTCCGGGTATTCATGGGTTCTTTGGCCAAGTTGCAAAAAGATCTGCCGTCTCCTGAGTCGATGAAATGCATTCGATCTCGCGTGATGCTGATGAAATACCAACTGGATCCGCCCAGCGTGGACGGCAGACGCGAAAAGAAACGGGCTTGCCTTACCGATGAGGAAGCCTTGCTTCGGGCATTTTCGATAGACGCATTCCACCTCAATCGACCGGCATATATCAAGCCTTGGATCGACAGGGCGATTGCCACGAAGGATCCGGAATTTTTCAAGATGCTGGCAAAAGTGGCGGAAGAATTGAAAACACCGTTGCACACCACTTCATCCCGCCGCGTGATGCGCGCGTTGGAAGCGGAAATCAGTCTCCTAGAAAAACTCGGCAGAATTCCCACGAAACAGGAAATCCAGGCGGAAAGCGGAATGAAGATGGAGCCGCAGCGATGGACTGAGATTCATAAAGCAGCCGGCCAGGCGAAAAACCCCGCTGGCAAGCCCAAGCGTGGACAGGAAAGGCGCGGCGACAACAGGCTGAAAAAGCCACGTCTGAGGTAACGGCAATTTTTCTAGTACGCCGTTACGACATAGGGTCGCAACGGGGCGCACGCTCTGCGCCATGTTTGCAAACGCACAACTTCTGACGCGCCGGGAGGCCGCTGAATGCCTCCGCCAATCCGTCCGCATGGTGGATATGCTGATAGCCTCCGGTGAACTGCCCGCTGTCCGCATTGGACGATCCGTCCGCATCCGCCCGTCCGCCATCGAGTATTTCATCTCGGCGCGGGAGTCCCGAATCAAAGTGAAAGTGAATCGGAGGGCAAAGCCATGAGTGCCGAGCCTGTCAACGGTTCGTCGGAAATGCCGGTGAAACACCTCGTTTCGCTGGTTGGGAATGACGTGGTTCTCCTGCCCTGCGACAAAGGCGTGAAAGGTGCGCGGGAAAGCGCATGGCAGAAGACCACCATTGAGAAGATGAGGAACCCCGACTACATCCGGGAACTGGAATGTGCGGGTGGAATCGCGGTGTTGACCGGGAAAGCATCGAATGGACTCTGCTCCATCGACATTGACGACGATGAAATGGTCGAGCCGTTCCTGGCACTCAATCCGAAGCTAAGGGAGACATTGCGTAGCCGTGGCCGCCGCGGCTGCAATCTGTGGGTGCGGATCGACGGTGCCTATCCGCGTCCTTGCGTCATCAAGCAGGCCGACGGGAGCGCGTGGGGCGAATGGCGCTCCACGGGCTACTGCACGATGATCCACGGCCTACACCCGGAAGGCATGACTTACACCCGGTCGCCCGAGGTGCCGCCCATCACCATTCATTTCGAAGACATCCAATGGCCTGAAGATCTGATTCTGACCTGGATGAACACATGCGATGAAATTCCCGGTGAGGTTCCCGATCAATTTCCTTCGGAAGACGAGGAACCGGACGATGACCTGATCAGGCGATACGGCGCACCCGTGTATTACTCCGAGACACCGACCGGCGGTCTTTATGTCAGCAAGATCAACGAACCGTATTGGGCGGCGCTTTATGCCTCCGAACAAATCATGCTCTATGAACCGGACGAGCGGAATTTCTATCAGTATGAGCACGAAACCGGGCTCTACTCCATCATCTCCCCGGACGTCATCAAGCAGGTCATCTCACACCGGATGCTGCTGATCTCGCGCACGAATCCCATACTGGATGGATTGGAAAAGTTGCGCACCGATAGAAATCTCAACGCGGTCATGGCCCAGCTTCGCGGCATCGCGGAACATCGTGGGGCATTTACGGACCGTCCCCGCGCCGTTCACCTTGCCAACTGCATGCTCCGCTTTGAGGGAGGCTCCTGCATCCAAGAGGGCTTCTCCCCGAAATTCCGCAGCCGCAATCGGTCGCCCATCGCCTTTGACCCGAACGTGAAGTGTCCGCGTTTCCTCAACGAACTGCTGCTGCCAGCCGTTCACCCGGACGATGCGATCCTGCTCCAGAAAATGGCCGGCCAATTCCTGTTGGGCACCAACATCCTCCAACGGTTCGTGATCCTCGACGGGACGCCCGGCGGCGGGAAGTCCCAGCTTGCCAATGTCATCCAGGCGATTGTCGGACAGGAGAACGTCACCCAGCTTCGCACAGACCATTTGGGCGAGCGGTTTGAGTTGTACCGTTTCATCCGTCGCACGCTGCTGGTCGGCGTGGACGTGAACAAGGACTTCCTCCAGTCCAAGGGCGCGCCGGTCATCAAGGCGCTGTGCGGTGGTGATTGGCTCGATGCGGAGCAGAAGGGCGGCACCGGATCGTTCCAGTTCCAAGGGAAGTTCAACATCCTCATGACCTCCAACGCACGGCTCCAGGTAGCGTTGCAAGGCGACGTAGGTGCGTGGAAGCGTCGCATGCTCATCGTGCGCTACGAGTCACTGCCTCCGAAGCGGATCATCTTTGATTTTGCAGAGGTGCTCATCCGCGAAGAAGGCCCCGGCATTCTCAACTGGATGCTGGAAGGACTCCACCTGCTCCTCAAGGACATTGAGGAAACCGGCACCATTCGACTGACTGATCGGCAGAAGGGCGTCGTCGATTCA
>CAIRGO010000242.1 GCA_903878115.1 Akkermansiaceae bacterium
TAACCTTTCAAAGCGGTCAGGTAGTGGCCGTAGGCATCTCCGTGACCCTGCGGAAACATCCGCTGGGCATCGGCCGCGTCCACAACCCCATTAGCAGTGCTGCTACCGGTTTTTTCTTTGATGTTGTAGTTGGTGGCGTAGAGCACCTCACCACTGTTGATACCACGAGTGTAGTTCCACCACAGGCGGTTGTAGGCCGGGGCCGTTCCCACGCCCGGATTGACCGAGTCATCGCGGCCCTTGAGCAGCGCTAGTTCCTCATCAAGCGAGCTGGCAACTTGCCCCTCGAAGGAGAAGCGGCTAGTGTTGACTTCGGTGCTGGAACTGGCATCGTCGATCGAGATCGTCGGGTTCGCTCCGTCGGCGTAAGCCTCGTTGCCGAGGATAGTATAAAGGTCATTCAAATAACCCGCCGCGAGAATCAGCCCGTTGTTGGCCGAGGCAAAGTCGATGCCCGAGCCGATGGTGAAATTCTTGCCGCGGTTAAGCACGGTTTCGTAGATCTCGATCAGTCCGACGTCGTTGATGTTGTTCAAATTCAGCGCGACGTCGCCTTCCCAGCGTTTACCTGCCTGGGTGAGCATCGAGACATCGGTGTTAATCTCGTTATTGTAAAGATCACTCATGCGCTGGTTGAACGGAGTAATTTTTGCCAACACCCGCTTGATCCAGCCCTCGACCAAGGCTGGCGATGTCCAACCTGACCAACCCGTATCGGCCGCCTGGCCGTTCACCTTGAGGCGGTAGTTCATCGTGAAATACGTGTCGCCCATCAATACGGCGGGGTTGCTGATCGTGGCGGCTGGCGAGCCGCCGACAAGAATTGAGTAACCTAAGTCGCCATTGGGCTTGATCCAAGTGCTGGTGCTCGACGCTGTGACGATGTTGTCGGAAGTGATCGTCGGGTTCGAGCCGTCGATCGGGAAGCCATAGCGCCATTGGAATTCATACAACTCCGGGTGGCCGGCATAGTCGCCACTGTGGCGCAGCGTCACCTGCTCGTCGAGTGGATTGCTTGCGAGTAGCACCTTGAGATCTCCTTTGTAGAGAGAGGGATCGACCTTGATGATCTGCATCGCGACCGTGTTGCCTGAGTCGGTGAAGGCCTCGCCATTTTCAAACATCAAGGTGACATAGCCCGTGCCCTTACCCGTTGCGCTTAAGGCGTAGCTGTCCACCGCCGTGTCGCGGTCGCGGATGTCCGCCAGCGTCGACTTGTCGATCGCGCGGTGATCCTTGGCCGTGTCGACCACATACTTACCGGGAATTTTGACTGGATTATTGACGGCGTCGATCGGAATAGTGCTACTCTCGCTGAAAGTTTCCAACTGGGTTCTCAGCGAGTTGATCGCAGCATCCCACTTACCCTTATAGTCGGTGTCGCTGTCTGGGCAGAGACCTTGCAATTCCGCCAGATCCGCCGCGCCCAGCACATTCAAATTGAGGTAATCCTCGCCAGCAATTTCATCGACAAATTCACCCTTGAAAGTTAATCCTCCGAGGGTGCCAGCGTTCGCATCATAGAAGAACCGCTGTTGCAAACTCGGCGAGAGCTTCTGGAAGTAGGTCTTGCCGGCATAATCGCTGGTCAGCACGGAAGGCGGCAGTTTGTCGAGTGAGCCGGCAGCCAGCAGCACGGTCTTGGCACGGGTCGGGTCGTGCAGGGTCACGCTGTTGTTATTAACCCCGGTATTGGCGACCGACTGTTGGTAAATCACTTCGGCACTGGTCGTGCCGCGAACTTGCGGCAAAGCCCCAGCGATGCGACTGTTCTTGGGCAAAGTCAGTGTTTCCGCGGTTTGGAGCACCGGCACGATCTTGCGCATGGCGATCGGCAAGGTCGGGTCATCCGGCCACTTCGGTTGGTAGGTCAGAGTGACAGGCACGCCGCTACCGGTGTCTTCGATGAACGGCATCACCGTGCCCACCGCGCGTTGATTGGCGAGAGTAAGGCTCGGCTCAAAAAAGCCGGGCAGCGAGTTGTAATAAAACTTCATCCCGAAGCTGACCGGCGGCGCGATCTTGACCTCCGGAGCCGCGGTATACCCGCTGCCTGCGCTGATGAGAGTGATTCCGGTGACCGCCCCGTTGGACACAATCGCCTCGGCGGTCGCCGTGTATCCCCCCTTAGTTGCCGGCGGAGCAATGGTCACTGCAGGCGCGCCAGCATAACCGCTACCGCCAGCCCCTTGATCAAGCGTGATTGCCGAGACGGCGCCGCCACTCACACTGGCCTTGGCGCTGGCACTGGTCTTGGCGTGGGCACCGCGGTAGGTCCAGTCGTAGCCTTGGCGATCCTTGAAAGTGAAGGTATCGTAGCTTGTCGGTGCACCGGACCCGCCGGGCAGATCAGGCGCACCGCCGACTTCGTAGTTCAATACCTTGCCAGTGTTATCCAACGGCAAGGGCAGCGCAAACAGCGGTCCCGGAGGCTGGGCCTTGGTCCCTGCGATGGCATCGTAAGCTAACGGATAGGCGAAGGTCTCGCGCACCACTTGAAAGACATCGATGCTCGGCCGCTGGTCGTCCGGGCTGGTATAAGCTAGCAGCACAAAAGGCTGTGAGGTGCCACTACTATTCAAATCATCACGCAGTGCGTAGGCGCTTTTACCAAGCAGTAACGCGTGTTCCTCGTTGGGGTTAAAGCCGGGCTTAGTCACGTCGTTTTGACAATACACGCCCCCCGCCTGCTGCGATGGTCCGAGATCCCCCGTGCCGATGCCCGAGGCGATCACGATCTGCGGCTTGCCCGTTGGATAAACCACCGTGTAGCGACCGACCTTGGACGGCAGGTAAAACGGCGCAAACTTAGCGCTGGGAGCAGCCACCCGCTTAAACCACCAGACGTTGAGCTGATTGCGGCCAGACAAGGCATTGACGGGAATGATGGCTCCGGCCTCGGCCGCCGCTGCGCCTTCGGCAAAGGGATTAATGTAACCCTCTGGATAATAGTTGTCGCCGCTGGCAATGTAACCGGCTTTGGAATAGCCTACTGGCGGGTCGATGCGGTCGCCGACATTTACCGTTGCCGTCAAATCCGCCACGCCATCGGCGTTGGTATCGTTGATCGTGCTCACCGCCGGCATGGCCACGAGCGGACCGCTGCCATCGGGATCGGCCACCGCAGGGCTGCCAAGTTTGTTCTCGGATTGGATGTAGAGCGGCACATACCACGGCGAGCCGTTTTCCATAAATTTAATCAAGGTTCGGCTAGTGTTGTCGCTGCTGGTCGAGAAGTCTGCCAGGAGGCGCCGGCTGATGGCGTCGATCGTGACTTCGGTCTCCGCCGGATCGTCTTGGTAAATCACTTGCGGCAGGTGGGCGGCATCAAACTCAGGCCCCGTCGCCAAGCCACTTCCTGTGTTTGTCACCGGCACCGTCTCATAGCCTGAAAGTGCCGCAGGCCAAGCATGGATGTATTTACGCAAATACTTCGGCCACTGAATTGACAGATTCGGTGCAGTGGATGAGTAGATCCCTGCATCCTTGGTCTCCAGCCAGTAAATCTGGATCTTGTCGGGGTTATCGTTTTCACGCTCGGCGTGGTAAACGAGTTGGCCATTGGCCAGCGCGGAGGTTCCATAAAGCGGCTTACTGCTGGCCTGTGAATTGTTCATCGCGATTGAGGGCTTCAAATCCATGTCTCCCTCCGCAGCAGTGGTTTGCCACGGTTGGATCTGCTGGCCGAGTGGGACTTCGATATTGACCGCCTCGGCATTGCGATTGGCGGTAACCACGTCAGCCCCAAGGAACTCGCGGTTACCGGTTCCTGCGATCTCCGCACCGAGGTATTCCACGAACACGCTCCCCTCTAAATTGTAACTATGTAGGGCTCCAGAACCGAAGCTATTGTCAAACCACAGCGTGCGGTGCTCGCTGGGTAACGAGTTGTTGGCTTCATTGCTCGGGTTGTAACCCACCGGCACATACTCATCCACCACGTGGCTGGGCATGAAACTGTTATAAACGACATTGGCCGCCACAATCCGCCCCGTCGGAATGACCACCTGCGGCCCTTTGAACGACTTCTCCGTCCAATAAATAGGCCGCTTCGCCACTTTGGGCGACGACGCTACGGAAAACACCTCGGTCTTGAACTTGTAGGTCGCCTTCGCCTCAGCCCCGGCACTGGTATCCGGCAGGTTCGAGACCCAGGTCACCGTCACTCGTCCGGCTTGGGTCGCAAACACCTTACCCGCATGCGGGCTGTAATAATACGGAAGAGGTGGCGAGAATTCCCGCTCCGTAGCGCTGTTGATCGTCTCGCTCGGTTTACCCCGCAGGGTCAGGGTCAGGTTATTTACCATGTCCACCCGCTGGCCCAGCAAGGTGGAGCCACTTACCAAGGCACTCGGCACCGAGGCCACTGTCACGATGTTCGTCGATGGTGAACAACTCGTCACACTCACACTGCCTTTGACCACTAGCGGCTGGGTCGCTCCATTGAGGTTGACAAGGTAATTGTCGGCAAACACCTCGCCCGGCTTGACTGGCTCAGCGCGCCAATAGCTGCCCGGCACGATGCTTCCGCTCCAGCTCACCTGCGGCCGCTCAATCACATCGCCGAAGGCGTAGCGCGGCACACCCGAGGCAAAAGTCCCGCCAAAGCTGGAGCTCGCCAAAATCGCGGTCATCGCCGGTGCGGCGGGGATGGTCTTGTCGCTCGCGGTGGGGTAGCGGCCGGCGGTTTTGCCCAAAACACTGACCGGCCCCGAGGTGGCGGAGGTCCAGCCCATGCCTGCGAACTGTGGGGTAGTGGCGCCCGCGCCTGTCGGGATGGCAGGTGCGGCGATACTCACGATAGGTGGAGCACTCGCGCTGTAGCCGCTGCCGCCATTATTGATCGTGACCGAGGTGACCACGCCAGCGGTCAGCACCGCGGTGGCCGTGGCGGTGGTGCCACTGCCCGGCCCGATCGTGATCACGGGAGGGGAGGTGTAGCCCGCACCGCCACTACAAGCGCCGACGCTGTTTGACAAGGGTTTCACCGTGATGGCCGTGACCACTCCACCTGCCGAAACCGTGGCAAAGCCGCCCGCACGGCGGGCGTCGAGCACATTCCTCACGTCGCCTTTGATCTCGAATTGGGCGTGCGCCAGCGGGGCCAGAAGCACGCTGCCAAAGGTAACAAAAAGGGCAAAAATTCGGGAGTTCATGATAAACAAGAGTTGCGAAGTGTGACGATCAAACGTCTTTGAGAGTAATAAAGATCAGCGGAGGCGGTAGGACGATGAATCATGCTTTTATCCTTAACCGTAACCAAGACCAGCTGATTACTTCGGGGTCGCCGTGGTTGTTGGGCAAGGGCAAGTAATTCCATAAAAAAGTAATAGCTGGCTCGATTGGCAACGGGAGATTTGCATCGGTGAAATCGTTGGTCAGCCAATTCATCAAAGCGGGACAAGGGGAACCCCGGACTTGGCCTCTTCAGAATTTGATGATATAATTCACGTTAGCGTTCAGCGGACGCGTTTCATTGCCGCCACTATTGGCAGTAGAA
>CAIRGO010000243.1 GCA_903878115.1 Akkermansiaceae bacterium
AACCAGAAATCGCCCATACGATATTCGCCCGACCCTCCCACCACGGCCACAGTGCCAGCACGGCGAGGCACAGCGAAAACATCGCCGAGAGCCGACCACTTTTCACGCCGCTCACGTCCCCATTCGACCACATTTTATAACCCGCCTCTTCATACTCGGTGCGGCACATCCAATTGATCGCAATAAAATGCGGAAGCTGCCACAAAAACAGCAGCGCGAATAAAAACCACGCTGCAGAATCCACAGCACCACCACCCGCCGTCCAGCCAATCATTGGCGGAATGGCGCCAGGTATTGCACCGAGAAGCGTATTGACCGAATGCCTGCGCTTCATCGGAGTATAGAGAAAAATATACGTCACCAGCGTGATCAGAGCCAACAGCGAAGGCATCGACCCGACCATGACCAGCAAATGTACGATCCCAAAGGCACAGAGTAACGAGCCAATCACAAATGCCACAATCGCATCCATCCGTTTTGAGGGCAGTGGTCGGTCAGCCGTGCGTTTCATTTGTGCATCGAGATCAATTTCCATCAATTGATTAAACGCCGCTGAGCCAAATGCCGCCGCTGCCGTGCCGATGAGAGTGTGCAGCAAGGTCATCCAACTCCAGCCAAAACCGCGAGAGGCTAACAAATAACCAAAAAAAGTCGTTGCCAGAACAAACGTATTTAGGCGCACTTTCGTCAACACAGCTAAGTCCTTGCGGAACATTCCTTTCTCCTTGGGAGCCACTTCACTCATCTTCGAGGAAATTCTGCACTAATTTCATAAAATCACAAACGCCAAATGCAACCACGCTGTTGAATCATTTGATTTCACTATATTTTGCCATAATTTTCGGCGAAATGAACAAACAACGAAATCTTGCTCAACTATGCGGAAACAAAATACCGATTCCAGTCTTTAATTGACGGATCACGACAAAACAGAGCAACCACAACGAACTCCTTACAAATTTAAAAAATTCTGTTAGGGATAGATTTTTTCGAATTCTCGTTGGCTGATCCAACCACTTATTTCGGTGCCTAGCAAATTCACGAAGTAATAATCTTGGTGCTGCTGTTGCACATCGATTATGCTTCCCGCCTGACAATTGCTGCGAACTTCAGCGCTTCCGAAGGGTGACAAAAGTAGCGAAGATTTTGCGATCACAACGCATCTTGTTACCTCACTTTTTCTCAATTGCAGCGACCAACTAGCTAGCCCGATCAAGATAACAAATAATACGAAGCAAGCGATAAGCCCGTTTCTCCAAGGCCTCGTTAAACTTTTTCTGAGAAAAACCACCAAGGTGCTGAAGGCAACGACCCATGAAGAGAGGATAAGCAATTTTGACCACTCATTTCGACTAAGCGAATCAGCTATACCACCCCATAAACCTGGAGTTGCAGGGGCAGCAGAAACCTCCGCCGCCTTGCGAGACAACTCTAGATTTCCTAACAAATCGTAATCATGAGGCGTCAGCAATCGCGCGCGTTCGTAAGCAAGAATTGCGCGACCATGATCACCGATGGAGTGATAACAATTACCCAAATTATATAGGATTGTAGCACTTGTATGATTTCCATCAGCCAATTTTTCGTAGGCCGTGATGGCGTCTTTGATTTTTCCTGATTGCGCTAGTTGAGTAGCTTGCGCAAAAGAATTCTGATCCTCCTCGCCGAAGATCGGCAGACAGCAACAGAATAAAAGTAAAAGGATCAATTTCATCACTTAGAAGATTGCAATGAGGATAATGCTCGTTGAAAAAGAGCACGAATATCAGCAGAGATCGTTAATGATTCTGACGCGCCGTATAAATGTTGATCGACTTCACGAAAAAATTGATTCACGGGAGAATCAACGGGCAGTCGTTGACTCAACTCAGTTAGGGTGATCGAATGAGCTGGCTTTTTCCAAATAGCCGCTAACTGAATTTGCAACGTTGCGCGTGCCGCAGAAATAAAACCAAACAAATCATTTTTTTGAGCGCATTGATCAACCTGTTGTAACGCAGATTTTGTCTCGTTTTGCAAAGCCCTTGCAGCGAGACGCTGCGGTTGCTGAAAATACCATCGTAGTAAAGCTCCCAATGGACCAAGCATCGCCACCAAAGTCGCCGCCATTAACCATAAACTCATCGCAGGACGATCGGCGAGGGCTTGCAATGATGTCGCTGAAGAATCCTTGGTGTGCCAGTCAGCTAGCGTATCGCCCGGTGTCTTTGGATCGGGAGCGACTGGTTCAGAATCGTTCGCTACGACATCAGCGGGGATTTCATCGCCTGTTACCTGAATTGCTTGCTTGGTGCTTTGCACCGTTTTGTATTGGCCATCATCCGGATCAAAATAACTAAATTGAAACAATGCCTCCTGAATCTTCGCTGTGCGAACTACCGCATTGTATTGAAAAATTTTACTTCCAGAAAACGAAGCATTGTCAGCAGGGGTAAATTGATCCTGACCAGGATAGGTTTTCCACGACTCCTCAGGAACGAGAGCTGGTGCTTGCACAGAAGCAAAATTGCCACTCCCCTTCAATCGAACGCGCACCTGTTGAGGTTCACCCGTTTTCCACACGGAAGGCATTTCAAAGGCATCGATCTGATAATCTCCTACCGCTCCCACAAATCCTGCGGGACGGCCCTCAGTCGGCAAAGCGCGCACTTCTATTTGTTGATTTTCTGAAGCTAGCGTTACTTCTTTTTTAATGTATGCCGTGTTGAGACGCCCAAAAATACTACCTTGGCGAGCTCGCAATTGAGGCTTTGATCGATCAGGCACCGAGCAATCAATTTTGAGAGATAATGATGCAGGGAGATTTCCCGCTTTTGTCGCCGCCATTCCTGCAAACCACGTCAACACAGTGTATTGCTTGCCATCTTTTACTTCCTGCGATTGCTGAGGTTGAAGATTGCCATTGCGCAATGTAAAACCTTTACTTTCTGGCTGAATCCCACTGCGCAGAGAAACCTGTGAATCACTGGGCAACCAAGCTTTGATGCATACAGGAGCGAGCTCGCCAACGTAGGCGTATTTCCGATTTTGAGAGGCCAGCTCGACTGTGAGAAATCCAAAACGCTTAGGATCATTCGCTTCTTTTTCGGCGTCAGCATTGTTGACCCCTGGGGTGCTCCCATCAGCAAGCACCTTCAGCGACAAGGCCTGAGTTTTGACAATCTGCCCACCCACATTTACCTCAATCGGCGGGATTTGATAATCGCCTGCTACTTGCGAGCCAATGACATAACTATGCCCCACCGATCTGCTCGTCACACCGTTGATCATCGAAAACTGACTGCTTTGTCCCTGATACTGGACTGTCAAATTCTTAATCTCAGGAATCTCTGGCGCTGCAGCATTGCCGCCAGTGATGGTCACACTAAGTTGCACCGCTTCACCTACGTAAACTGTTTGCGCATCGAGCTGCGCAGATGCCTCGGCTGCGATGGCAACTTTCATGATGCCGATTACACAAAACATCAGCAAAGCGTATGGAAGCGTTCGATTGTTCATTACCATGTTTTTCCGCGTGTCGTATTATCCTGTTTCCCGGTATTTTTTTGCTGAGGAATCACAAAGCGCTGTTCTTGCCGCAAAGAATCTAACAATTGTTTGGCTTCTTCCTCGGTCATTTGCACTTGCTGCGCCTGTTGAGCTTCACCTTGCTTTTGGTCTTTTGGATCGCCTTTTTCATACTTGCCCTGCTGTGCTTCTTGTTGCTTCTGCTCTTCACTTTTTTCTTTTCCTTCTTCGCCCTTCTCTTTCGAATCTTCCTCTGCTTTTTTGTCGTCTTTTTCTTCACCCGATTTTGGCTGATCTTTAGGCTGATCACCTTTCTCTCCCTTTTCGTCTTTCTTATCTTGATCTTTCTGTTGCTGATCTTTTTCCTTTTTCTCCTGCTCTTTTTTTTCTTCTTCTTTCTTTTCTTGATCCTTTTTCTCTTGCTCGTCTTTTTGGTCTTGTGGCTGCTGCTGTTTCAACGCAGCCAACTTTTTTTCCACTAGTTCTTTGTTAAAGCGCGCATCTTCATCATCTGGCTTCAATGCTAACGAATCTTGATAGGCCTTGATCGATTTCTCCCAATCGGCAATCGTCAATTTCGGATCTTTCTGCTGCGATTGCTGACCTTTACGATACAGCGCGTTACCAAGGTTGTAATATCCTAACTGTTGCAGTCCCAGATCCGCTGATTTAAGAGAGTCTTGCAAGGTCACAGCGGAACTCTCAAATTCACCCTTATGATAGGCTGCCGTTCCTTCATTATACAATACGCGACAATCTTCCGAAGCATCACTGCTATGAGTCGTGAAAATGCTACAAAAAATAAATAGTATAGCAAAAGCTGGCTTTGACACAAGCTTGCGCTGCTGTGGCAAAAAACATTCGATCAAGAGAAAAACAATCGCGAGACCGAGTGGCCATTGATACTTTTCTAACGGAATTTTTTCCATGCGTTGATTCAATTCAGTTTTGGGAACGAGTCGAAGTTTCTCTTGATAGATCGTATTAAGACCCTCCGCGCCACGACCTAAAGGAACATACAAGCCTTTGGCGTGATCCGCAATACTCTTCAAAGTCGATTCATCAAGTTTTGTCCGCACCACTTCACCCTTCTCATCGCGCATCACATCTTTACGTCCATTACGATACTGAACAGGAATGGTGACCCCTTCCGCGCTACCCACACCTACAGTGTAGATGATCATCCCCTTATCAGCGGCATCTTTTGCGGCGTCCATCACATCTCCTTGCAAATCTTCGCCATCAGTAATGAGCACCAAAAAGCGTTGATTATTTTTACTTAGCTCAAAAAGCCGACCTGCTTCTTTGATCGCACTTGCGAGGTCAGTACCTTGGTGCGGAATGATATTCGTGTTAATCGCTTGAAGAGATTCACGAAAGGCATCGTAGTCGGCCGTCAAGGGGCACAAAGCAAATGCGCTACCAGCAAAAGGAACTAAGCCAATGCGATCACCTTCAAGACGCGAGACAAAATCCAAAATCCCTAACCGCGCACGCTCTAACCGATTTGGCGTAAGATCTTCTGCCAACATGCTCTGGGAAGTATCCAACGCAAAAAGAATATCGATGCCACGACGATGAACTTCACGAAATTCATAGCCCATTTGTGGGCGAGCGATCGCAACAAAAATCAGCAACACCGAAAGCAACCAAAAGACTCTTTTGGTCTTCCTTTTTTGCAATGAATATCCTGCCTGCAGTGGATCACGAAACCGCGGATGGCTCAATCGCGCAAGATCATATTCTCGCCGACGATCATAACGCACTAACATATAAATAAGTGCAGCACAGACCAATAGTCCTGCGACTATCCACAGCGGCTGAGCAAAATGTAAGAAAGATGGTTCCATGATCAAATTACGGCAAACGACGAAATTTCGTCTGATTCAAGATAAATTCTAACAGCAATAAAAACAAGCCAGCGCTAAGAAACCATAGAAACAATTCATCAAAATCTTCATACTTGCTGATTTTTCTCTCCGTGGTTTCTAACTGATTGATGGTATCATAAATTTTTTCTAATGAATCGGTATCGGTAGCTCGGAAATATTTTCCGCCTGTGCTATCAGCAATTTCGGTGAGCATTTTCTCGTCAATTTCCACTTTTATTTTTTGCATGTGAACGCCACCAAACATGTCACGAGCAGGAAATGGAGCCTCGCCGTTCGTCCCCGCACCAATGGTATAAACTTTGATGCCCAAGGCTTTCGCTGCTTCAGCCGCAGTGAGTGGATTCACGGCACCGGCATTATTCACACCATCAGTAAGCAAAATAATGATGCGAGACTTCACCACAGAATCCCGTAAGTGATCCACAGCCGCCGCTAGCGCAGAACCGATGGCAGTGCCATCTTCCACTTGACCTATTTGCACATCTTGCAAGCGTTGTGTGACCCATGCTTGATCATGCGTCAACGGCGCGGCCATGTAGGGACGCCCAGCAAATGCGACCATTCCAATTCGATCATTGGTGCGAGTCTCAATAAATTTCTCGACGACATTTTTGATCACCTCCAACCGATTCACCTGCTTGTTATCAAGAGTAAAATCCATTGCTTCCATCGAACCAGAAACATCAAGCGTAAGCATGATATCAATTCCCTTCGAATCAACATCGGTGGTTCCCCTACTAAAACGTGGTCGGGCTAGGGCAAGAATTAATAATGTTAGCGACAGCAAACTCAAAAAAAACATCAAGCTGCCGGCGCGCGATCGTGTAAGGGCTCCGACCATCAACGCATCATCAATCGATGGCATTTTGACCGCGATCGGGCTACCCTTTTTTCCCTTCCACCACGAGACGATGGGCAGTAGCAGCAACAGCCACAGCAGCGCAGGATCAGCAAATTGGAATGAAAGGTTCATGCGGATAATTGCTTCGATTGTTCTGCAGCATGCGCGATGATAAAGCCTTTAGCCGTTTGCACTAAAAACTCTCGCTCGGAAAGATTCATCTCACCACTGGCAAACTTCACCACATCACATGATTTCAAAAATTGCGTCAACTCGCCCACCCTACCCTGCAAGGAAGCCGGCGCATTGGTGTTGATTTCTGCAAGAAATTCTTCTGTGGTTCGGCGTGGTGCTGCGATGCCAAATCGATTAGTCACATACTGACGAAGAATCGATGAAGCGCGATTCACGAATGAATCAGCATCCATGGATGCCGTTGTCATTGCTAAAAAGCGCAGCTCTTTTAGGGCTACTTCTTCGTGAATGATGGCCCGCTTGCGTTGCCTCCACTTCATGAATAACCACACCATCACTGCGATAAATATGATACCTAACGAAACATACAGCCATGGCCACCATAAATGTTTTTCATCTGCGGCAATAACGATCAAATCACGTGGTCCGCGAATATCCTCTTCGGGCGGAGCCTCTTGTGCACTTAGCGGGATGCTAACTAACAACAGAAAAATTGTCTGCTGGAGTTTAGTGAAAAGAGTATGATGAAAAAATTTCTTCATGCATCAAATCTTCAGCCAGAACGTTGCCGGCGGTTTGAAAAAAAGTTCATTAATGATGGCATCCAATTTTCTCCATTCACACACTCCAAGAAATCAATTCCTAATGAACGAATCTTGAGTGCAATCCCTTCGCGTCGCGAACGTGCTTGCTGATGATATGCATCGCGCACTTTGCTACTGCTGGTATCCAACTCCACCACTTCGCCGGTCTCCGCATCTTCGATAAATACACGGCCGACATCTGGCAACGTTTCTTCTCGAGGATCGGTTACACTGACTGCGATCAAATCATGTCGGCGACTCGCCACCTGAAGTTTCGTGCCCAATGTTTTCATTTGCTCGGCAAATCGGGTGCCCACATTAAAATCCGAAACCAAAAACATCACCGATTTCCGATGGAGGACTTGATTGGCAAAATCTAACGCTTTCACAATATTTGTGCCTTTTTTTTCTGGCTGAAAAAATAATGCTTCGCGAATCAAGCGCATGATATGCAAGCGCCCTTTGCCAGGCGGAATATAGAGTTCCACGGCTTCACTGAATAGTATCAAGCCCACTTTATCACGGTTCCGTATCGCTGAAGCGGCGATCACACCAGCCGCCTCTGCCGCAAGTTCACGTTTGGAGCAATCGACCGAGCCATAGTCGGAAGATCCACTAATATCAATCAGCAGTAAAATGGTTAGTTCTCGCTCTTCGGTAAAAAGCTTAACGTGTGCTTCACCAGTGCGCGCGGTGACATTCCAGTCGATGGTGCGTACATCGTCGCCTGGGACGTAATTTCTTACCCGATCAAAATCCATGCCGCGCCCTTTAAAAACACTCGCATAACGACCTGCCAATGCATCGTTCACCAATCGATTGGTGCGCACTTCCATGCGTCGTACGCGACCAAGAATTTCCGCTGCGCGGGCTTCTTGGATAGCACTCAGTGGAGCCGATTTTGCCTTAGAAAACTTCATGGCACAGCGAGCGTGTCCAGAATACGACCAATAATTTGTTCGCTGTTCAAACCCTCTGCTTCTGCTTCATACGTCACCGTCACGCGATGGCGCAGCACGTCAAGGGCGACCGATTTCACATCGTGCGGGGTGACATAAGCCCGACCTTGCAAAAACGCATGGGCACGACTGGTTAACGCAAGATTGATCGTAGCACGCGGCGAGGCGCCAACGCGGATTAACGGAGCGATCGGCACGCCGTATTCATCGGGACGGCGTGTGGCATGAACTAACTGAACGATATAACGTTTCACCTTTTCATCGAGATGCAGACAGTTGACCACTTTACGTGCTTGCTCAATGGCCTCCAAGCTCACCATTGCTTGCGGGATTGGCATGTCTTCCGTGGTGCCTGCTAGGTCCAAGACCTGCATTTCCTCATCTTCTGTCGGGTAATCCATGATTACCTTCATCATGAATCGATCTAGTTGAGCTTCAGGCAAGGGATAGGTGCCCTCTTGTTCTAACGGATTTTGCGTTGCCAAAACGAAAAATGGTGAGGGTAAGGGAAATGTTTGCTCGCCGATCGTCACTTGTTTTTCTTGCATCGCTTCTAACAACGCGCTTTGGACTTTCGCGGGGGCGCGGTTGATTTCATCTGCTAGAATGAAATTCGCGAAAACTGGACCATGTTTGACACGGAACTGTGCTTCTTTAGGATCGTAGATTTCCGTGCCCACAATATCAGCAGGAAGCATGTCTGGAGTAAACTGGATGCGATGAAACTTCGCATTCACCAACTGAGCTAATGTTTTTAGCGCCAATGTTTTCGCTAGTCCTGGCACACCTTCTAACAGAATATGACCTTTAACTAATAAGGAAATTAGCAATCGATCAACCAAGCTTGATTGGCCGATTAGGTAGCGACCAATTTCCGTGCGAAGCGGCTGAATCCACAGCGATGCCTGTTTTACCTGAGCTTCCATGAGCGCCATTTTTTCATGGGCGGCAGGAAGTATGGTTTGATCGTTTTTACTAAGAGGTGATGTCATGGAAAAATAGTGCTATTTGCCCATCCGCTTCAGCAGATGCACGCAGGATTATCGACAGACAAAAGAGATTTTGTCTATGGGATTATGAATCAATCGAACTTTACTGAAATTTTACAATTTTTCATGGTAACAACATCATATCTTAACAAACAAACTTTATGTCTTGTGCATTCCCACAAGCATATGAAAACAACGATCCTATTCCTATTCGCCATGAGCTGCTCCACTGCGCTAGCCAACCCTAGGCTCACTTCGTGGTTCACCAGCAATTCTGGTCGCTATGCGCGCATTTATGACACAACAGCAGCAGAGACAGCGCGGACATCATTGACAACTTGGAGTCGCGGAACAGGGATACAAAGTTCACCAACTTATGCAGATGTCAGCGAGGTGAGCTACTCGGCGAGCTGGGTGTACATTCGCACTACGGGTCTAGCTAGTCATATCATGGGCCCATGGTATGGGGATGCCGCGAAAACCACCAATTTCCCCAACTTCCCCTCTAACACTGCTAAAATTTATCGTATCCCGCTCACTCCATCAATTCCTACTGTCAAAACTCTCACTGGCCTCGGTGCTACGGGATGCATGGTCAATGGTGTTTCCATTTTTGATAGTCGAGATGCTTTTTCCTACGTCAGCGCGAGCAATCAAGACGCGACTCCGGTAAACGGTCTCACTGGTGACGGAGTATGGAATCGCGATGGATATCATAACGAGGGCGTCACCTTCGATCCCGCATTGGCGCATCAAGCAGGAAACAATTACCATTATCACGCACAACCGATCGCCGTGCGCTATCAACTCGGCGATCACGTCGATTATAATGAAAATACCAACCGCTATAGCGAAAGTATTACGCCTGTTGTAAAACACTCACCGATCCTTGGATGGGCAGCGGATGGACTTCCCGTGTATGGCCCTTATGGCTACTCAGATCCTAATCTCGCCACCAGCGGAGTGAGGCGCATGGTTTCTGGATTCGTGTTACGCAATGGCAACTATAACACCACCAATTTGACAAGTACGGGACGTACGACTCTACCTGCATGGGCTGCGCGCATTCAGACCGTTGCCTACAAAAATGGCCCTGCGGTGAATGCCAACTTTGCGTTAGGTCACTTCATTGAAGACTTCGACTATCTTGGAGATCAAGGATACACCTTAGGTGTACATTTTGACCTAAACGAACAAAACGTCCGTTACTGCGTGACTCCTGAATTCCCTAATAAAACATGGGCTTACTTTACCACGATCAATGCAGACGGCACGCCCGCCTACCCTTACACCACAGGTCGGTCATATTTTGGAAGCCCAACGGGAGGCACAGTGACAAGCATAAGCGAAGCGGTAACACTGCAAACATCTGCAGGCCCCAGCATCGTCGAGACTGGCATCAGCACTGTGATCACCAATGGCAATGCCACCACCACTTGGAACGCCATTGAAGGAGCTACTTATACCGTGCAAGCCACTGCTAACCTCAGCACATGGGAAAATAAATCCACCACCGCTACTTCGGTGCAAAACAAACTGAGTTACACAGAGAATCTTGTTTATCCCATTCACACGAAGCGTTTCTATCGCGTTCAAAAAACAGCTATCGCAAGTTTTGACACCAATGGTTTTACTTACACCGCAATCGGTAGCGGTGGTGGCGGAGGAACCAGTGGATCGACGAACATCAATGCGCCTGGCGGAACCGCTACACGCGGCACCACCGTCACAGTTACGATCACTCTGCCTACATCGCCACCGCTACCTCCTGCGAATTTGGTGCCTACAACGATCACGCTAGATGGGATTAGCGGCTCAGCCATTAGCCGCCCCACATCTGGAACGGCAAAGGCAACATTTGTCATACCAGCTGGTGCCACGGTTGGAGCGAAAAATATAATTGTTACTTTTTCTCCCGCACCTACTTATACTCTCACGGGTGCAGTTACCTTTAATTGAGATGAAATTTCTACTGCCTATCTTTCTTGCTTCCTCGTTATCTGCCGCGCAGCTCACCGTTGTATTGCAACCACAGTGGCATGATCAATTGTTAGCATTGAATGAAACCAGTTTATCCAATCGATCAGCAAATCAATTTTCAATCACTCGCATTGCTTTCCTACTAAGTAAAGCCCAACTGCAACAACAAGATGGCAAATGGATCGGCGCCAATGATTGGTTTGCCTTCATCGATGTAGAAAAAAAACAGACCACGTTTTCCCTACCAAATATTCCCGCGGGTCTCTACACGGCACTGCGTTTTGATCTAGGGCTTGATGATTCCATCGACAAATCAGAGCCGTCACCACGACCAGCAGGTCACCCACTTCATCCGGACACCAACAACCTTCATTGGGGCTGGCGCAAAGGTTATATTTTTTTGGCACTAGAAGGTCGTTATCAGCAGAAGGATGGTAAACTTGGCGGATTTTCCTATCACCTAGCAGGTCAAGAATGTCGGGGCACGGTGGAAGTTCCCGTGAACATGGATCTTCGCACCGCTCAGGTATTGCGGCTTTCATTCGATGCCTCGTATTTGTTCGATTCTGCACATGCGATCAACATTCATGATTCCGATACCACCCACTCGGGAAACGATGGTGGACTAGCTGGAAAGATTACTGATAATGCACTACAAGCATTTGGCATCATTAGCATCGCGCCCGACATTAGCCCGATCGCGCAAACAAACAAGCCGCTGGTAACTCCCGCTGGCGTTAGCCTTGCGGTGCCTGCGCATTTTCCTGTTCCCAATTGGCCACAGGACAATCTTCCTACTCCCGCAGGCGTCAAACTCGGCGAAATGCTTTTTCACGAAGCACGTTTCTCACTCAATAACCAACAATCTTGCGCATCTTGCCATCAGTCAGACAAATCCTTCACCGATGGTCTCAAAGTAAGTATTGGCACGACAGGCCAGCATGGCACACGCAATGCCATGCCTCTCACCAATCTGGCGTGGAAGCCCGCATATTTTTGGGATGGTCGAGCGAACACCCTACGCGAACAAGTATTGATGCCCATCGAAGACAAAAACGAAATGAACGAATCGTTAGATCGCGTGGTTACAAAAATCAATGATCGCCAAGATGAGTTTGCCAAAGCATTCGGCACCAAAGAGATCACCAAAGAGCGGATCGGGCTGGCATTGGAGCAATACTTACTCACGCTCATTGCCGCCGAATCAAAAATGGATCATACCATCACCAAAGGGGCGCAGCTCTCGCAGCAGGAAGCACGCGGTATGGAATTATTTTTTACCGAAAGTGATCCGGGTCGTGGCGTCAAGGGAGCAGATTGCTTTCACTGCCATGGCGGAGCTCATTTCACTAACAATCAATTTCTAAATAATGGTCTCGACCTAGAAGACATGATGATCGACCTCGGTCGCATGCGTGTCACTAGCGCGGTGACAGACAGAGGGAAATTCGTGGTACCAAGCTTGCGCAATGTCGCACGCACTGCGCCCTATATGCACGATGGCAGATTCGCTACCTTAGAAGAAGTAATCGCCCATTACAACTCAGGCATCCAAGCAAGTGCCACCCTTGACCCGAATCTCGCAAAGCATTTAGGCCACGGTGGACTCAATCTCACTAAGGATGATCAAGCTGCTCTGGTGGCCTTTCTCAAGGCGCTTTCTGACGAGTGACAAATTTGATCGCAATTATATCTTGCTCATAACGGTGAATAGGTCACATTTGCGTCGTGATCTCGTTAGCAAAACTATTTGGAAAATCGGACCGATTCTTTGAACTGCTCGATGCAAGTGCAAAATCAGCATTTCAGAGTATCGAGGAGCTTGAGCGCTTACTCACGCAGAGTAATGGACAAATCGCTTTAGCAGAACTCGCTATCACACGGCGCAATGAGAAAAAAATAGCCGAGACGATTAGTGAGGAATTGGTAAACGTATTCGTCACTACATTAGATCGCGAGGACATCGAATCATTGTCTCGAGCACTCTATCGCATTCCCAAAACCGTGGAAAAATTTGGCGAGCGTTTTGAAATCATGCACCACCATGTAAAGGGTTCAGATTTCGCCGCACAAATGAATCTCGCGAAAGAATCTGCTTCCGTCATTTGCCGCATGGTAGCCATGCTCTCCTCAAGTCCAAAACTAGAGTTAATCAAAGCAGAAAACGACAAATTGCAAGAGTTAGAAGGGCGGGCAGATCAGCTAGTGCTTTCCTATTTAAAAGAAATCTACAGCGGAAACATTGAGCCGATCAAAGCAATGGCGATGCGCGACCTTTACGATTTGTTAGAAAAAGTGATCGACCGCTGTCGCGATGCTGGCAACGTAGTCACACAAATCGTATTGAAAAACTCCTGAGCCCTAAACCATGAGCCTCTGGATCATTTTTTTCGTCATTTTTGTGGCACTTGCCTTTGAATATATCAATGGCTTTCATGACACTGCCAACTCGATTGCTACAGTCGTAGGCACCAAGGTGCTCACTCCACGCCAAGCGATTATACTTGCTACAGTGACCAATTTGATCGGAGCCATTGCAGGTCATGCGGTGGCAAAAACCGTCTCGTCCGGACTGGTGGATTCTGCCTTCATCTCACCTCTCGTCATCGCCTGCGCCCTGCTGGGAGGTATCACGTGGAACCTCATTACATGGTGGTTTGGTTTGCCATCTAGCTCCACCCATGCGCTTGTAGGAGGCATCTGCGGTGCAGCATTTGCGAGTGCCCATAATAATCCAAAAGCCATTCTTTGGTCGGTCGAGAAAATGAAAGAAGGCAAAGTCGTCATGGAAGGAGTATTGCACAAAGTTGTGATCCCGATGATTTCATCGCCAATCATCGGTTTTGTGGGTGGTTTTCTGGTAATGGGACTACTGTATTCATTGTTGCGAAATGCGCGTCCACGATTCGTCAATCGCTTCTTCGGTAAAGCTCAAATTGTTAGTGCCGCCTACATGGGCTTTGCTCACGGATTGGCAGACGCGCAGAAAACCATGGGAGTGATCACCCTTGCCTTAGTTACCGCCACTGCAGCCGGTAGTTTTCAGCAACTACCCGATTGGTGCTCATTCTTGCGCATGCAAAAATCCAAGTCCTCAGAGCAAGCAATCATCACGTTACAAAAAAAAGATGCAGCGAGTGAAGAGATCGTAACTGCCGCGACAACGCTCAAGGATGAAGCCAGCAGTCTACCAAACGGAGAATTCCGCGAGGCATTTTTCACACTTGCAGCCAAAGGATATGCGTTAGTGAACATGCCAACCGAAGCAGCACAAGCCACAGCACGTGCAAAGGAAACTCATAAAAATCTGCTCGATTACGAGGCCGCGCGCTGGTTGCCTAAAACACCCGTAGTCGGCCCCATGGTGGCGGCGAAATACACCGACTGGAATAAAACGTTAGATTCAGAAATGGCTACGGCTTTAACAGCCGGAAAATCTCCTCTGGTAGTAGCCGCCGGAAAAGTTAAAGACCTTTCTCCCGATGTGCCTCTATGGATTAAGTTCACCTGCGCACTCACCATGGCAGCAGGCACCGCAGCGGGTGGTTGGAAGATCATCAAAACGCTTGGCCACAAGATGGTAAAACTTCATCCCGTTCACGGATTCGCCGCAGAAATGACGGCAGCTACATTGCTTGCTGTTACAGGAAAATTCGGCTACACAGTCTCCACCACGCACAGCATCACCACCGCCATTATGGGTGTAGGTTGCGCCAAGAGATTCAACGCACTCAAGCTATCTCTTGTGGAACGCATCATGTGGGCTTGGGTGCTCACATTGCCTGCCGCAGGTATCGTCGGCTACCTCATGGTGAAACTGTTCCAGCTCTGCGGATGGCTGCCGTAATCAGTTAAAGCACCCCATTTTGCTTCAACCAATGGAATACCCACCATGCTATGGAGAGTAGTGCAGCGATAAGTAAAATGAGCAGAAAAAAACTGCGCTGAATTTCTTTTTTACGATTGCTGATCGGCCCCTTATTGATTCGCTCATCAAATTCTTTTTCCTTTATACGAGCCTCTACAACATCAAAGGGCGGTATAATATTATTACGATCCAACTCTTGCTGCCTTATTTGATCAGGCATTTCCTGCAACTGCTTTATTTGAGCATCGAGTTCTCTCAACTTCTGCTCCGTATCAGACAGCGAATTTGGCTGATTTGTTGGCATGAGATATTATTTCAATAAATAGATCACCAA
The DNA here is from genome assembly GCA_903878115.1 of Akkermansiaceae bacterium. Classification (GTDB taxonomy): domain Bacteria; phylum Verrucomicrobiota; class Verrucomicrobiia; order Verrucomicrobiales; family Akkermansiaceae; genus UBA956. The sequence goes on from CAIRGO010000243.1 coordinate 15,150, forward strand.
TGCCACACAACCTAAGGTGATGATCGGCAAATTGAACGCGAGTCCATTTTTTAACTGCGTCAAAAATTCACCCGTTTCGGCATGGATCGTTTTTTTGCCGCTTTTGCCAAAAATCGATCCAGAACGCATCGTCGCAAAATAGGTTGCGGCTTGATCATATTGATCATCGGCATTGTCCATGATCATAATCGCTTTATCGAGATTTGCTTTTACGTTTTCCTGTGACCAAGACTCAGGATCAAACTTGGCAATTTTTTTCAAATTGCCATCAAATGCATCGCGGCATTCTTCTAAGTGTTGCAATTCCGTGCGAATCGCCACAAGTTCACGATCAATCAAGGTCACAGCATTGCTGAGCTTTTCAGACATCTCCACTTGAGAAGACAGGAAAACTTTTTTCTTGTCATTCAACTCGGAGCATTCACGGGCCTGTCGCTCTAATTTCTCACGCTCTGCCTCTAATTGGGCAAGGCGCACTTGTGTGTCGCCGAGCTTTCCCTCGAAATCGTTTGACAGTGCTGACTGACCAGCAAACGAGTCATGACTAAGCTCCATTTGATTTCCCCTGACGTTAATCGGGCGTTGGTATAGTGGTTCTGTGGCCATAATTTTGTGGGTGACGCGTGTTTTTACTAAAAAAACGTCTCAATGACCAGAAAAAATTTCATTTTTCTTGACGATATGGATTTCTTACTTTTTCGCGTATGCTTATGAAATGAAAATTATCCTTCTAGCTGTCGCGTGATTGCATCATTCATCGCCTTTTCTACAATCCTCGCGGCGAGAAATTCTGTTGCTTGATCGAGCTTCTGCACTGCTGCTTTTAACACGTTCGCCTGTTGAGACGACAGAGCATCTTTCACCTGCTGCTGCGCCAGCTGGATCATTGCCAATTCTTCATCGTTGCATAAATCTACTCCGATCGCCAGGGCAGCATCTACTGCTGGAATCAGTTCTTCCGCCTTTAACCGCGCCTCGGTCCAAACACGCTCGGCCATATCGCTAAAGGCATGCTCTACGGATTCACCGACCATTTTTTCGATCGCTTCATCACTCACATCTACTGCGGCATGCTTGATTTCTAAAATACGATCCTGTCCGGTCTTCACATCGCGAGCTAACACTTCCAAGATGCCATTTTCATCGAGGCGAAACTGCACACCAATGCGTGCGTGACCTTTGGGTGCTGGCTCAAATGCGACTTCAACTGAACCTAATTCCCAATTATCGCGCGCCATCTCTCGTTCACCTTGCAGCACTCTCACCAACATCGCGCGTTGATCAGTGACTGCATTGGTAAACATTTCTCCCGCTTTGCAGGGAATGGTCGTATTGCGAGGTATGATCACATTCATAAGGCCTCCGAGAGTTTCTATCCCCAAGCTTAAGGGCGTGACATCTAACAAAACCATTTTTTTCATGGCGCCACTGAGAACACCTGCATGAATGGTGGCTCCGAGTGCAATCGCCTCATCAGGGTGCTGTGATAAATCAGGGGCGCGGCCAAAACAATCTTCGACAGCTCGACGCACCGCAGGGATGCGAGAACTCCCCCCCACTAGCACCAGAGCATTGATCGATGAGAGCGCTGCATTAGCATCATTAAGAGCCATCCGACAACAGCGAATCGTGCGCGCAATCAACGGTTGCATCCATTGCTCAAGCTCATTTCTCTCTAGAGTATAAGAGAAACTGCTCTGCCCATCATAGAAAGGCAGAGAAAAAATTTCCCGTTCACGATCTGACATTACGCATTTCACGCGCTCCGCCTCCTCCAGCCAGCGCAATTGATTTTCGCGAGAAATAGACTGAGCATCGATGCCTGCTATTCGCCAGATATTATCCGCAATGGCACGATCGAGATCATCACCGCCAAGCAGCGTATCACCGTGGGTAGCGAGCACCTGAAATACACCTTCATGCATTTCCAATATCGATAGATCGAATGTGCCTCCGCCAAAATCGTAAACCGCCACACGTGATGAATCAGCAAGTTTATCCAAACCGTATGCCAATGCTGCGGCGGTAGGCTCATTCAAAATGCGCACGACTTCTAACCCGGCTAGTTCCCCTGCCCGCTTGGTGGCAAGGCGCTGACCATCGTGAAAATAGGCTGGCACGGTAATCACTGCTTTATGAATTTCCTGCCCCATCCGCGACTCCGCAATCCGTTTCAACTCGCGCAAAATCTCTGCACTAATTTCTTCAGGAGATCGCTGAAGCAGCATCGCGCGGTCATCTTCCGACAAGTCACGTCCCATATAACGCTTCACGCTAGTGATTACCGACAAGCCGTTGAGGTGCCTGCGCCGCAATGCTTTATGACCGACTTCAACAGCTCCATCAGCTCCATACCATACCGCGCTTGGAATGATACGTTTGCCATCCTTGTCAGCAAGTAGCATGGGAAATCCAGAATCCACCACGCCGATCGCCGAGTTCGTAGTGCCAAGGTCGATGCCAACAATCAATTCATTCATTTCGTGAAGAGTGTGTGCAGAAACCAACGGAGGTATCAATCTTTCAAGACGAGAGTTTTTTGACGAAACAAGGAATATAGTTCGTCTGCGTCATTCGCCAATAAGAGCTTTTGCCGCGTGTCGGTCTTTGTCAGCAGTCGCGCGATGGCCGCTAACGCTAATAGATGTTTCTGGTAGGATTTTTTTGGCGAGATAAACAACACCACAAAATGAACCTTTTCCTGATCATGTGAATCAAAATCAACACCTTTATGCGATCGCCCGAACACACCTATCACTTCATCAATATGATCCGAAAAAGCATGCGGAATCGCAACACCCGCGCCAACCCCCGTGCTGATCATGGCTTCGCGAAGATGAAGAGAGGCGCATATTTCCTCTTTCCATTGAGAATCCAAATCACCTACTTCAATCAAGTGACCTAACAATTCATCTATCGCATCCAATCGATCTTCCGCCTGCAAGTCAGGCAAAATGTGACGTGAACTTAGTAATTGAGATAGCTTCATGAAAAATTAATGCGTCACAACCTAAGAGCGAAAAACGTATGATGCAAGTTGTTTTTTTAGGTGCGAAATCTTGCGCTAAAGCGTTCATAATGAATCACTTACGCCCAGTGAGAACTACGAAATCACAGCCCACTCTGGTTTGTCTGCCTCAAAGGTCAAACGCCGATCATCAAGCGGATGATCGAATGACACCTTCCACGCGTGAAGACAAAGCGGATCCATATCGACATCGAGTGTCTGACGATCGCCTAACACTTTGCCAACTAGATATGTAGCATCGCCGCAAACGGGCAAGTCAAGCTGCCATAAATGCACCCGGATCTGATTTGTTCGCCCGGTATGCAATTTGGCTTCTAACAAAGTAGTATGATCATCGTAGCGATACAGCACGCGGAAATCCGTGCGAGATGCTAAGCCGTTCTCCTCATCCACCTCGCGTGACCCAGCAGCAGCGGGCTCTGAAGTGATCGGCAGTTCACAAACATACGAATCCCACGTGGGTGAACCCTGAACACGGACGAGGTAAATTTTATCCCATCGATCTTGGAAAAGTTGTCGTTGCAATGCCGCCGCGAAATGACGTGTGCGCCCAAAAATGACCAACCCCGAAGTATTCGCGTCGAGCCGATGAACCGGACGGGGCGCGGGATGAACCACTTTATTGATGATAAATTGAAGCGTGTTTCGATGAAAACGTCCACACGCATGCATTGGCAGTGGCGCTGGTTTGTGAATGACAACGACAGCACTGTCCTCAAAAAGAATTTTGATATCTGCATTCACATCAGGCTCTCCTGTAATATCCATCGTCTGTTCAAAACGCTGACCCGCGCGAACCACTTGATCACGATGAGCTATACCGCCGCGCATCAAACGGAAACGACCACCGTCAAGACGACGGCACCATTCTTCTTCTGGCACTTGCGGGAATACAGCAGTCAACACTTGCAGCAATGTCTGACCGTCGTAATTTTCTTTAATCGAAAATGGCCGCAGATTGTGATACGGCTCAGCCCCCGGTAATGGGTTGGTGATTTTCGCCAATAGAGCATGACGCTTGATGAGCGTATCATGCATTTTCTGCTCATCGGTTTTATAGCAATAAGGACAAGATTCCCCCTCAATAAATCGCGAATCCAGCTGATCATCTTCATCCAATGGTGCTTGGCAACGAAAACAAACTGCAGATGGAGTCTCGCGCAAACTAGGATCTACACCCACACGTTGATCAAACACAAAGCACTCGCCATCATAATGATCACCACCGACTTCTTCAAAATATTTCAATATCCCACCATCGAGCTGGTAGATATTTTCAAAGCCCTCCATCTCCATAAACGGAGCGGCTTTTTCACACCGGATCCCACCCGTGCAAAAAGTTACGATCGGCTGTTTTTTCATTTCCTCAGGCAACTGCCGAACGGCATCAGGAAATTGGCGAAAATGATCAATTTTGATCGGTAACGCATTGCGAAACGTTCCAAGTTTCACTTCATAATCATTACGCGTATCAAGCAGTGTGATCGGACGCCCTTCATCCAACCACTGCTTGAGGGTGGCCGCAGGCAGATGCCGCGAAGTGTAATGTGCTGGCTTCACGGCATCGACTCCGAACGAAATGATTTCTTTTTTAATGCGCACCAACATCCGATTGAATGGCTGATGATCACTTTCACTAAATTTGGCACGGAATTTTTCCAAGCCCGGAATTTTTTGCACTTCACTGATCAGAAAATCAATATCATCGCGAAATCCGGCTAGGAATAAATTAATCCCCTCGGTGCTGAGCAAGATCGTGCCTTTCAATTGATGAACCTTACACCGATCTAACAAATGAGCACGCCAATGCTTAAGCTCCGTCAAATCAGCGAAAAGATAGCCAGAAATATTAAAATACGTTGTGGAATGAGATGCCATGTGCGCTCAGAAACTAAAAGACTGCGCATATTTTGCCAAGTGAGATTTTCGCAAAGTTTGCGGAAACCATGTTAGAGGGTTAAATAAGAACACTATCAATCCAACGATTGATTTCCTCCCAGACATTTCCTTTCAGAGATTGATTGTGCCCTGCTTCTGCTACCAGAATTAACTTTTTTGGTTCGTTCAATGCGGCAAATACACGTCGTGAGTGATCAGGGTTGGTTTCGATGTCATCAGCACCATGGATGAGTAAAGTTGGCACATGAATCTTAGCGGCGGCCTTTACTGGACTGACGTCGTCGATGGTGAAATGCCCCTTATTTTCCGCTAACGAAATGGAACTGGCAACTGCATGAGATGAGAAAAAATATGGTGCACGTTCTGTCACCACAGTTCGTAAATCAGAAAACGTCTCTGCAGCAACTACTGCTGAAACACGATCATCCACTGCCGCAGTTTGTAGCGCAACAGCAGCTCCTAACGAACTTCCAATAAGTATGATGGGGCCTGGTTTTAGAGAATCCATCACCCTCCGCAGATCTTCTTTTTCATGAAATCCATAAGTGCATATGTCCCCAGAAGATTCACCGTGAGCTCGACTATCATAGGCGATGACATCAAAACCACGCATGCGAAAATTTTCTATCACCCCAGCAGCGCTGACACGGCTGTCCGAAACCCCATGAAGATAAATTACTGAGCCTCTTCGTTTGCCATGTGCAGCCGCTCGCCACCCACAAAGGTCCACACCTTCCCCGGAGAAAACCTCGCTGCTACATGTCGCTGGAGGACTCGTAGAAATAGGCTTACGAAAAGGATGAAGTATCATCGCTGCACCAATCGAAGGTAGCTGGCTAGATAACAAAATTAGCAACAAAACGATAATGCCAATGATCATCGCTAAAGGCTTTTTTCTGAAAATTTTCATTAAGAAAAATCACTCTTGAATCAGTCCTATGTCGATGAATGCACCATTTTAAAAGGTCGATGCTCGGTGGCACTTTCAATAATCTAACGAATTCTTCTCCAATGCAACTCGCTCTAACAACACGGCGCGCAGATCATCTAAACCGATTTCTAATTCCGCAGAAATGGGAACGATTTCCACTTTCGAAAACCGCTGACGAAAAGCCTTTAAATTTTCTTCGGCCACATCAGAATCCATTTTATTCGCGACCACTAACCATGGAAAGCGTGCCAGTTCTTCATCATACTCACTCACTTCTGAGCGCAGAATTTCCAAATCACTGATCGGATCACGACCGTCAGTCCCTGCCATATCGACAACGAATAACAACAAGCGACACCGTGTGATGTGGCGTAAAAACTCATGACCCAGACCTTTGTTCAAATGGGCGCCCTCGATCAATCCAGGGATGTCGGCGATCGTGCAGCGCTTGTGTCCTGCAAATTCCGCCACACCAATTACGGGTTGTAGTGTGGTGAATGGATACGAAGCCACTTTTGGTTTCGCGTGAGACATTTTGCCAATCAAGGTCGATTTACCCGCATTCGGGAAACCCACGAGACCGACATCGGCAATACGTCGCAGTTCTAAATAAAATACTCCCCCATCGCCATCTTCACCCAATGTGTGCTCTACAGGCGTACGATTCGTCGGCGTTTTGAAATTCCAGTTGCCCTTACCACCAATGCCACCACGGCAAAGAATGTATTCCTGTCCCACTTCTGTTAGATCAGCAATCGGATCCATATCGATCCCCTCTTCGCTGCGCTCTAGAGCCACAGCGTCATTAACATTTGTCGCGCCAGTACGATACACCACCGTGCCCGGCGGAACCAAGGCAATAAATGGTTTGCCGCTCCGTCCAGATTTTCTCACACCAGCACCCGCCACACCGCACTCAGCGATCAATTTCGGATCGTAGTGAAACTGGCGTAAATTATCCGTATGCGGGGAAACTTTTAAAATAACATGACCGCCCATACCGCCATCGCCACCATCAGGACCGCCGCGCGGCACATATTTTTCCCGACGGAAACTTACTGCTCCATGACCGCCGTCACCTGCTTTTGCGAAAACTCGAATGTGATCAATAAACATAATATCCCCTGTCGGAGGGGAAAGGTATCACCGCAAAAGTGCAGAAGTCAATCAGTGAATTGCTTGTTCTGGTGGTTTAAAAACTGTAAGATATCAATCCTTCGCCAAGGCCACGCGGAATTCTTTTAACTCTGAGGTTTCTTTTAGGACTAACTGGTCGTTGATGAATCGGCTTTTTTCTTCTTTGACGATGCCGTAATGCGGGGCGAACCAAATGGTACGGCGCAACTCCATGCCACCATCCGTGCCGGTCATGAGGATGCGGATGGTATTGAATTTTTTCCCTGCCGTTTCGATCGATTCCCTACCGATGATTTGAATCAAGCGACGCACCACCGCGCCTGATGCAGGATCTTTGATTTCGATGGGCGGCAATGTTTCGCCGCCTAGCAAGCCAGCGCGGACTAGCAAAACTCCTGGATCTAACCATAGTGGCTTGATTTCGGCACTGCCAACGGAGCCTGAACCGCGCATCATCACTCGCTCATCATTTATATCCACATATTCGCGTTCTACCGGAGTTCCTTTCGCCTCGATCTCAAAACATCCCGTGTCTGGGTAATCAGCACCCGGTTTTACTTTGCCGATGTAGCTGCGTTTTCTTTCGAACGATTGATTCACGGCGGGTGAATCTTTATGCTGCACGCCTGCAGGAATTTGGATTTTCACATCATAAAGCCAGAAGTCTTGCACTGTGAGTGGCAGAATCGGAATATCACCGCCTTTGGCCTTATCGATACTAGCTTGATTAATTTCGTCTGAGACTGATTTCACCGTTTTTTTTCTGGAGCCGCAGCACTTGGCTTCTTTTGACATGAATTGGTGACGAGAGAAATCATCGCCGAAGCGATCATAATCGCACATGCTTTAGATGATAGATAGTTATATTTCATGGCTATCATGTTATGTGGTCGAGTGTTTTTTGCAAAGTGAAATCGCTGCGCCACTGCCGCCGGCAAATCGCGAACCAAAACGTCGCTGCGGAGAAGTGACAGGGAAGATATAGCTTTGCCTTTTGCGTTTCCATTTTCGCACGAAAATGATCAGAGCAATGCATGATAAAAGCCCGATCAGCAACACGGCGGCTATGAATGTTCTTTTGCTTAGGCGCATTTGCGACCATTTCGAATAACTTCCCTCGCGGAATTTTTCCCGCACTGTCTTCATGTTTTTCCATTGTGAGCGCAGCACGCGAATGGCATCGCTCAACTCCTGCACGGCACTGCTGACACGCTCAGGTTCGCTCATCTCCGAGTGCACGCGGCGCTCCATGCGACTGATCATATCCTTCCGCACGCGTGGATCTTGGCCAAAGTCTTCGCTAGCCGCACCGCCCCACCAAATGTAAGGACTATTTTTATCGCCTGGTACATGCAAAACAACGCCGTGAAGTTCAGAGTTGCCCCATTTTTTTCCAATTTCACGCACCACATGATCCGCTGGGGTATCCATCAACGACGGTAAGATCACCAACTTTAGATCCACATTTTCGCGTTTTCGAAGATTGCTCAACTGACTTTCCCATCGCGCCAGTTCATCAGCATTGAACCACTTCTTTTCATCGCTGACCTGTCCCATCGGAGGCAGTGGCAATATCAATGACGCTTGTTGCTCGACAGCACTGACGAATGACGAAAGAAACAACAGAGCGATGAAATAATATTTGATCATGACTCTCCCCTTTCGCTTCTTGTTAGTATATCTTGCACACGGGCATGAGAATGGATTAACTGATTTTTCGTTTCGGCAAAAAAATCACGAATTGCTCCGATTTCATCGCCAGCTTTCCATTTCACCTTCATGGAGATCAATGACTTTTCCCATTCATCATCGGCAATAAATGGCTCGACGATCTAGCCAGCTGTTACAACAGCCCGTTGATTGGAGCGATCAAGTGTCAATAAAATCGTCCATTGCCGTTGTTCAATCGTCTCAGATTCAGCTAGTGGACTCACATTAAAAAACCAGAAATTGAATAGCGGTAGTGCCGCCTCTTCGGCCAGAGATAGCGAAAGTATCGACCAGTAAATTTGCGGAAAATGCTGGCGCATTTTTTTGATCTCCTTGCGCAAAATTACGAGTTCTTTTTCCGACCAGTGAGAGTCGGTATCGATGATCGTTTGAAAACTGGGAGCCCCACCGGGAAATAATTTCAACGTATGTTCGCCGGTAAATCCGCACGAGGTACACTGCGGCAATGCCTCTTCCATGCGCACACGGCAGGCAGGACAGAAAACAGCACCTTTCGCAAATCGTTTTGCGGGAAATGTCTTCGTTGTTTGCAGAACTGGCTCGCTCACGTCAAAGAAACCGAAACATAAATTCGATCACCTGTCGAGACGGATCGAAACAGAACGGCCGTGTGCATCCAGTCCTTCCAATCGCGCAAACTCTTCAATGATCGGCAACGATTTTTTCACTGCTGACTGATTCATTTTCACGATGCTGGTGCGGCGTTGAAATTGATCAGCGCGCAAGCCAGAAAACGAGCGCCCTGCTCCGCCAGTAGGCAAGGTATGGCTCGGACCAGCGAGGAAATCGCCCACAGCTACAGGTGATTGATTGCCCACATAGATGGCACCTGCCGTGCGCACCTTGGAGAGCCAGAAGTCCTCGTCTTCGCATATTAAGGTAAGATGTTCCGGCGCATAATCGTTGATCAATTGCATGCCTTGCTCGAAGTTTTTTACATGCAACAAAAATGTCCCTTGGCGTAATACTTCATGGATAATTTTCGAGCGCGATAAACTCGCCAACTGGCGATGAATCGCTTTCACGACTTTACCTAACAAGGCCTTTGAATCAGTGAGAAAACCCACCAAGCTGTCGCCACCATGTTCTGCCTGCGCCAAGATATCCGCCGCGATGCATTCCGCATCTCCTGTTTTATCGGCAAGGACTAACAACTCGCTGGGACCTGGCAGCAGATCGATCGACACTGCACCGACGAGCTGCCTCTTTGCCTCAACGACGAAACGATTGCCAGGACCAAAAATGCGATCTACAGGTTGCACTGATTTGGTACCTAATGCCATCGCAGCAATCGCCTGCGCACCGCCAATCTTGAGCACTTCGGTGACACCCGCAGCACGCAAAGCACAGAGTAAAGCTGCATTGACCATACCGTCAGCACCCACGGGAGTTGCGGCAAGAATAGAAGGAACCCCAGCAGCTTGGGCAAATCCCGCGGTCATCAATGCCGTGGAAACAAGTGGCGCTTTGCCACCCGGAACATAGACACCCACACGGTCGAATGGCGTAAATCGCTCGCCAACAACTGCTCCTTGTGCATTCCGACGACTCCAATCTGAGCGCATGCTTCTTTTCGCGAACTCATGGATATTTAGTAACGATGCACTGATGGCATCACGCGTGGCTTGACTAACAGATTTCTCTGCTGCGTCCATTTCCGCTTTGGTGACAAAAAGATTTTTCGCGTTCAGAGTAACACCATCAAAACGTTTCGTATAAGCAATCAATGCCGCGTCGCCCGTTGCTTCCACATCACTGATAATCGCAGCTACAGCGTCACGCAATTCGATTGTCGGCACGGCACGACGATGCATTTTTTTAGCGAACGCATCAAAACCAGCTTCTTTATAACTAAGAACTTTCATGAAAAAATGATTAATAGTAGGGGCGCAACATCATGTAGCAAACAGGACCAGTCATCGCGACATAAAGCCACATCGGAAAGGTAAATTTTGCCAATTTCCTATGGACAATGCGTCGATCGGCCAAACCAGCAAGATAGGTTAACAAAATGAATGGCAAGCTCAAAGCCGCGAAAAAAATATGAGTGATCAACAGGATAAAATACAGCGTCCTGATCGACCCCACGCCACCAAATCGCGTTTCTTCACTTGTGAAATGATACGCTACATAACAAAGCAAAAACAGCAGCGATAACAACATGGCCGATGTCATGAATGCTTTGTGGCGCGCGATATTCCCTTGCTTGATAGACACCAAGGCGAATATCAAACACAGTGCCACTAACGAATTAATGACGGCATGAACCATCGGCAAAAAGTCGAGTGACACGCCCTCGGGCAAAGTGATATGAAACTCAGGACGTCTCATCATACCCACCAAAATCAACACCGCAGCGGTAATGATCCAAATGGCGATCTTGCATTTTTTTTCTGCAGCCTCCGAAATTTTTCTTACTTGATTCATCGATTACTTTGCTAACTCTTCACGGATTTTATCAAACATCTGCTTCTTTAATTTTTCATAAAGCTCTGGGTCTTGTTTGTGCGCCTCCGCCAGCGGCCATTTTCCTACTACTTCAAAATTGCGATTGACCACAGCCAAGCCTAGATCATGAGCAAAGCGTCCATTGCTCTCAATATCAGCCGGGTCGGTTCTTTCTCTCACGGAAAAAAACTTCAAGGTGCCATCCATATACTGATGCGCTTTGGCTTGATCGCCCGTGGTGAGAAACCACCAGTTGTTAGTTTTTGCATTCAGAACCGAAGCGTATTCCTTCAGGCGATTGACATCATCAGTCTCAGGATCGATGGAAATGCATGCGAGATGAAAATCTGGATTTGCGCCAAAGGTATCGATGATCGCGCGCAAATCTTGACCATTACGAACGGCACAATGAGGGCACACCGCAAAGAATTCACCAACCACCCAGACTTTACCTTTGAGATCGGACAATTTAACTTTGTCACCGTTTTGATTGGTAGCTTCCAGATCATTTGCGATCGGAAAAAACACTGGCTCCTGCTTTTTACCCGTCTGCACCGCAGCAGGTTTTTCGCGTTCGATCAATCCTGAGCGCACCCAAAATGCAGCTCCCAAAATCAAAGCTGACACCACGGCAGTGGCAACATACACCATTACGATTTTTCCCGTATTATTCATGATTTTGCTGGAGTAGTTTCCGATAATAAATGGCCGATGGTTTTTTCTAACAAAAATTTCATTTCATCTACGTTTGTTCGTTCCGAGCCAGTCTTTACTCCTTTTTCATCCCAAGCAGCGGATTGGTCAAAATCAAAAGGAGTCACAAACTGTGGACCACCGCGTTTCTGTGGAACGACTGCGCGGCGGACCTTCATATCTCGATCAATGAGCGTAAGCGATGTATCATAGACCCATACGCCATTTTCTAAATGAGCTAGATCATTGAGTTTGAATTTATCCTTCATGTATTTATGAAGGGTCACTGGGTCTGCCGTGGCAAACCACCATTTGGGCAATGTAGCTCCTTGTTTCGTTGATTCAGCGGACAATACTGCGACGACATTTTCCGCAGGCCCCGGGTCGATGACCATGCACACGAGAATAACATCATTGCGATCATTGTATGTTTCAGAAAGTGACTTCATCACCGCCATCGTGCGCGCACAGGTCTCAGGCTGAGTCACACTTACAGCCCCCATGATCCAGACATTTCCCTTGAGATCATCAAGTCCGCTTTCTCTACCATCTTGACGAATCACCCTGAGATTTTGAAATAGCTGCCCCACGTAGGCGGGACGATCATCTTGAAAACTCTTATGCTCATACTTTTTGTAGGCGAAAAAAATCGCGCTTCCACCAAAGAACGCAAAGGCGACTAACATCCATGCGGTACGACGAAGCTTTTTTTCATCGCGTTCTACTGGTATCAATTTTTCTACTGTTTTTCCCATGGGCACGCGTAAAATACTCTGTTATCCCCGCAACGCAAGCCTTCGCGGGAAAATCTTTCTACGTAAAGTTAAAATTTCAGATCATCATATCATGATGCGTTGATATATGCTTGCCAAGAAACATTCTCTCGGCTAGTCTTTCCGCATGCCGCAACCTGATCCCACAGCCGAAATCACTACCGCCCTGAAAGAACGGATTCTCGTTCTCGATGGAGCCATGGGTACAACGATACGCACCTACGGCCTGAATGAAACGCAAGCTCGGGGCAGCCGTTTTGCTGATAGCAAAAAAGATATTCTTAATAATGGCGACATTCTCACTCTAACCAAGCCCGATGTCAACGGGGACATTCATA
>CAIRGO010000244.1 GCA_903878115.1 Akkermansiaceae bacterium
AATTGGCTCAGGCAAGCATCTGGCCTTCAGTCTCTATTGGCATGATTCATAGCCTTGCCTGTGGTTGTCCGGTCGTGATCTCTTCTGAGGTCTCATACAGCCATTTTTTACTGACTGATGAGAATGGGGCAATTTATGAGCCAGGGGAAATTGCCGAAGCCCTATTGAAATTCAATAGGATTGATTCAAGTAGGCGGGAGGTGTCTGACACAGTCGCGTCGCTTGCCATCGATCACTGGTTGTCGCAGTTGAAAATGAATCCCACTTGATAAGTGTCGTCGTATGGGCACCAAATTTGCGAGGGTAGTAAAATCCTTGACATGGTGTATCCATCCTTCCTAGAATCTTAAGGCAATAACAATATGAACAGCTCTAAAAAACTCGTCACAATATTGGTCGTCCTTTGCTCGTTGATCTTAGGCTTGATTGTGATAGTGTCTGTTCTCACAGGCCAAGGTAACTCGATCGGCATGTTGTTTCAGTATATGATTCCCTTCGCGCTGCTGCTTCCCTTTGTCGATACAAGAAAGTCTTTTTTTATGATCATTTTGCTCAGTCCGTTCATTGATCTGTTCAAACGTTTCGCGATCTTGTATCCCAGTATCAGGGAGAATGATATTGCTATGGTGCTGTCTATACCACTGTGTTTGATTACTGGTATGGTGATTAAAGAGCTTTCTGATTGTCTATTCAGGCGCGGTAATGATGGACGTGCTTTTTTGAAGCAATTTTTACTTGTTGCCATCATGGTGATGGCTTCCGTCGTGGCAACTGCCTATGCAGCGCGCGTTGGAGGAATTATGCGCGCTACTTACAACGCTGTAAATTCAAGTATTTATTTTTTCTTGATTCCCATTTTTCCTAGGTACTTTACCAATCTCAAAGAAGTGTTGAAATTTTTCTACTTCGTCATTGGGTTGTATTTGATTCCTGCTATTTGGTGCATCAAACAGGGGTGGTTTGGGTTGGCAGGATTCGAGATCGATTATCTCAAGTCGGGACTAACCATTGAGTATCGGCAATTATTCGAGAGAGTGATGCGTAACATGGGTACAATGGCAAGCGCATCAGCTCTTTCTAGCTCACTAGCTCTGCTTGTTGCGTTTCTCCAATTTCCTTATTTTTACAAAAAATTAAAGTTTTCTCTGTTTGCTCCATTTCATCCAGTGCGCTTAATTCTCAGCGTTATTTTTGTAGTCGCGATTTACTATACCTATACGAGAACAGCATGGTTTATGATTGTGTCGGCAATACTATTTTATTGGGTTGTCAAGAGTAGAACAGCAACTCTGCTGGCAATTGTTGTGGGCGTAGTGAGTATGATTACATTGTATCTGAGTGCCCAGTGGATCTTCGATCAAAAGATTTTGAATAAATGGCAAGCTTACTTGTATTTGAAATTTGGTGGAGATGTAGCAGTCGAACAGACAATGGTAATCGGCACGTTCAATGGGCGATTGGAAAGTATGGCAGGGGTCGTGTCCAATCGTGGGGACATCTGGACGCCATTTGGGAATTTGTTTGGTACGGATCTAAGTCGTATGAAGAATACAAAAGCGCACGATATCATCGCGGAAATATTATTGAAGTATGGTTATGTTCCCTTGTTTATTGTCGCCAGTATATTGATTTACGCGTTGTATAAATTTCTGACTACTAATTTCAGATTGAATCGTTGCCCGGAGAGAGACGTGGGAAGGATTTTTTTCGCTATGGCGTTCGGCTTGGCATTTTCTGGATTTAGCCATGGCGCAATCATGAGCACTTTTCCCGTTAATTTGTTTCTCGCTGTGTATTTAGCGATTGCTTTTCACATGTTTGGCCTAGCGAGGGCAGGAGCCGTCTTACAGTCTGCACATGTCGTACCTATGCAGAGAAACCCATATCAACAGAGCACAAGTGTACGCGTACACGCATAAACAAAAAAAAGATACATCACATGATTGCTTCAGACTACCAAGGGGAAAAAGGAAAAGATTATGCTATTGGCAGGGGGCAAGACCGCCTGAACCATTTAGGTGACCGGCTCCAGGCTTCATTGTTTGCTCCACACCTTCTAAAATCAGATAACGTGCTTGATTTTGGCTGTGGTAATGCTTCCATTGCAAAGGCGCTAATGAATCGTGTCGCATCGATTGAAGGACTCGAAGTAAATTCATACGCCAACGATATTGCAAAATCTCAAGGTCTGACGGTGTATGCTGATCTCTCGGAAATTTCTTTTGATAAGCGCTATGATGTGATTATTTCAAATCATGTTTTTGAGCACGTGGTCAATGTCGTGGAAACGTTGGGAAAACTTAAGCTCTTGTTGAAGCCAGGTGGTCGTTTAATTTTGATATTACCTTTGGATGACTGGCGCGAGAAGAATAACCGCGAATGGTTTGTATCAGATCCGAATCATCATTTGCAAACCTGGACACCACTGTTGATTGGCAATACAATGATTGAAGCCGGTTACCAACCTCAGGAATGTAAAGTTTTGACTCATGCTTGGACTTACAAATTGTTTTTCTTAGGTGACGGGTTAATTCAGCATTTGGCATGTAGATTGTTGTCGTTTATTAAGAAGCGCAGGCAAATTTTTGCCGTAGGCATAAACTCGTAAATTTCTAGTATTTTCAAGTATTTTTTGAGATTTATACATTACGTATAGCCAAGTGGCCTAGTAACATTTTATTATGCTTATAATAAATCAGTAATTGGGGATGTGTTCTATGGATGCGGGAAACAATATCAGAGTAGCTCTTGTAACCAATATGGTGGCTCCTTATCGTGTGAGTTTCTATAATGTAATGGCTGCATTGTGCGAATTAATTGTCATCACTGACACAACGAAAGAATTTAATCGAAGCTGGGATTTGGATCAGACTAAGTTCAAGTTTGATTTGCTTGTTTTGAATTCGTGCTCGATAGTTTTACCACGTAAGCGTAAAGATCTTGGGTATCGAGAGCATAGGCAATTACATTTCGCAGAGAAGCTTATACCATGCTTATGGAAGCTGTCTCCGGATGTAGTTGTGAGTAATGAATTGGGTCTTCGTAGTTTCTGGTGCATGATATATTGTAAAATCTTATCGCGTACATGGATTCTCGCATCCGAGGCGACTAATCACACAGAAGGTTGGGTCGGAGGAATAAAAAAGTTGTTTCGAAAATTGCTGATTTCACAGGCAGATTATTTCTGGAGTAACGGCAAAGAAACAAACACATTTCTTGTCGACCGTGGTGCATCTATTTCTCGTATTATGCCCGATATGACCGGAATTGCTACGGAACAATTTCAGGAAAATGCTGCTAAGGCATTTGCTGAACGGGATACGTTGCGCTCATCCCTTGGGTTGCGCGGCGTTGTTTTTTTGTATGTGGGCCGGCTCGAGTCGGGAAAGGGACTCAAACATCTCATGGAAGCAATTTGTTTGCGAGCTGAGGAACTTAAAGGTAGGTGTAGTTTTTTGTTTGTCGGTTCTGGCGCAATGTCTGCGGAGTTGATTTCAGAAGCAGATAAACTTCCTAATATTCCCTTTCACTTTCAAGGATTTGTCCAACCAGATCAATTGGCTCAATATTTTTCCGCCGGGGATGTTTTTGTCATGCCTACTCTTGATGACAATTGGCCGTTGGTTAACTTAGAGGCATTAGCTGCTGGGTTACCTCATCTTTATTCGATCTACAATGGCGGAATGATGGATATGAATTCAATAGCTGGTATAGGCAGCGCAATCGATCCTCGCGATGTTTTGGCTCTTGCTAAGAGATTAGTGGACTGTGTGAATGTACCTCCTGATCGAATCATAGGACAGGCAGCCGATCATTTATTGGCTCACTATTGCCCGTCTGCCCAAGCAGAACGGGCCGTTGAGTCATTTCGGATGGCACGTATGTTGCAATCTGATTGAATCAGTATTGCATTTTTTCGGAATCACTATTATTTCGATTCCTGCATATTATGTCAAGCACTCGGAAACAAACGTTCATTACGCAGAGACTTCAAATTCTTGATGCTTTTTTAGTATGGTGCGGTTTTGCCTTGGCCTATGCTTTGCGAGATCCGATGATTGATGTGTTGAATGCGATCATGGAGCCCATGGGGCATCGATTTTTTAAGCAAGCTATTGGGTCGATTGGTGATATCAGTTCTTTCCTAGTTGTCGTTGTACCTTTTACCCCCTTGCTCTTAGAGGCCTTGGGTTTTTAT
>CAIRGO010000245.1 GCA_903878115.1 Akkermansiaceae bacterium
AAAGATTTAAACAATTGCATGATTTGTACGAGCTTTATTTTTAGAAATTTCCATTTTGCATAAATACCAAGGGAAAACGGCGTGTGAGATGTGTATAAAGATCAGGGTTGAAACCCACGGCTAATATCCGTCACCACTACGCCACGAGAAGAATTAGAAAATTTGCCTTATCGTGTGACACCCTAGTATCAATTATTATGTGATTGGTTTCACAACACCAATTCAGATAATCCCTAAAATCCGTCGTTAAAAAATGAGATGCCCATCCTCCATTTGAAGATGGGATGCTCAACGACTCGAAAATTCGTAAGATCCAGAACCGATGGCAAACACGGCGGCCCCGCGTTCCATGCGGAGAAATTTTATACCCTCTGCTGTGCTGGCTGGCTTGCTACCTTCGCTCACACTAGCGGCATCTTTCGCGGGGATAAAGACGGTGGCGGTGGCGCCGACGGGAATGGTAACTTTTAGCGTGAAGAGAGAATTATCTTTTTTCCACGAACTCTTGATCAATCCACGACATGATTTGTATTCGGAGGTGGCCCATGTCAAATCGCCGCACGGTTGAGGGGCGATTAGAATTTTATCGAAACCTACCGCATCGGCGGCAGGGCGGATGCCACCAAGCCATTGGAAGAACCACTGACTCACGCTACCAAACATTGGGTGATTTTGCGAAAAGGTATTGTCGCTGCCTGCCCAGTGCTCCCAGAGTGTCGTGGCACCATTGTCCATCATCCACCGCCAACCTGGCATGTCTGGTTGATTGACGATGCCATAAGCTGTCTCGGCCTGGCCGTTTGCAGAGAGAGATTCTAGCATGAACTTGGTGCCAAAGATGCCCGTAGAAAGGTGGCCTTGGTGTTGATCACGGATGTCCTTGACTAACCAATCGACAAGCTGCGGATGGGTGCTAGCAGGCATGATACCAGTTTGCAGCGCAAAGGCTTGGCTCGCTTGGCTGCCGGGGCCTGCTTTGCCGGTTTTGGGATCGAAAAATTGCTGTTGATAGACCGTTGCAATTTTTTTGGCTAGTTCGCGTAAGTAGGTTTCATCATCGGCTTTGCCTAACACTTTTGCCATGTCGGCGACCATCGTGGCGCATTGAAAATACAGTGGCGTCACCAGAGGCGGAACGGGAGCAGGCACCAAGCTCTCGTGATCACTAAGGCCACCTTTGATGGTGCCTAGCGGATTTTGTTTCTCGACCAATAATAGCCAACGTTTGGAGGCTTCGTACTGCTCTTCGATGAGTCGGCGATCACCATGATACTGATAAAGCTGCGAGAGCAATAGCGGATGTGTCATCGCCCAGCCGATGCCGCAATAGTTGATGCCCACGAAAGGGGAAGTGTCGGTGAACATGCCATCAGGTCGTGCGCTATCTGCCCAGTCGCGCACGGTTTTTCGGTAAAAACTATGCATATCGTAGTTCATCAAGAAGGCCTCACTGGTAGCTACGATGTCACCGCCGTAGGCGAGACGTTCGCGGTGTGGGCAATCTGATTGCACGCCGATGATGTTAGAGACAAACGTGCGACGGCACATTTCTTGGATGCGATTGAGATTTTCGTTAGAGCAGGAAAATGTCCCCACGCTCTGCACATCAGTGTGGAGTCGGAGACCAGTGACTTCGATAGGCCGAGCGCTAATTTCTGCATAACGAAAGCCATGAAACGTGAAGCGCGGCGTGTAAGTTTCCTCGCCGTCACCCTTGGCGATGTAGGTATCACCTTGCCACGCGATCTCAGGAGCTCCTGGTCCGCCGACACTTTGACCTGAGCCGTCCTTGCGCAGTCCTTTGATCTGTCCCGCCACGCTGGTCATCGGATTTAGTGTGCCGTCTTTGTGCAATAGTTCCCCATAACGGATGACATATTGCGTGCCGGCTGGTGCTTTGAATTTATAGCGCACAACGCCCGTGAAATTCACTCCAAAGTCATAGATGAATGGCCCTGTGTCTCCCGTGGTGTTGAGCTTGGCGGGGATTTCTTCGGTAACGCGGATCGGCGGCAGCGATTGCGCTTCGATCTTTCCTAACGGATTTGTTTCGACCACAGCGAGCTTCCATTTTCCTGCATCAAAGTCGGGAGTAGCCCAGCCAGTAATTTCTTTGCGCGCATCATAGACTTCACCGAGGTAGATGTTGTTGCGTAAAATGGGACCATCGGAGCTTTTCCAACTCTGATCTGTTAGAATTTTTTCGCTGCTGCCATCGACGTAATCGATGAGCAATTCTAGGATCGCTTGCGGGCGACCGACTGCGAGACTCGTTCGAAAATTGCGTTGCCCCCAGAAGCGCAAGGGCAGGGGATTGAACCAACCATTGCCAAGAATTAAGCCAATAGCGTTGTTGCCTTGTTGCAATTGTTTGGTGACATCGAAGGTGGAATTGCTAATGCGTTTGTCATAACATGTCCACGCGGTATCGAGTTGGTGATCGCCGACTTTGTTGCCATTCAAATGCACTTCTTGGTAGCCAAGCCCCGCAACGTAGATCCGCGCTTGTTTGACGGGTCCTTTGAGAGCGAAATTTTTCCGTAATAATGGTGCCGGTCTGATGGCATAAAAAGCTTCGTCGCTTTCAGGTTGTGGGCGGCCGTCTGAAATCCATTTTGCTTGCCAATCATTGGTGGTAAGTTTGCCCATTTCCCACCATTGCGGCGCGCTGAAGGCTGATGGTTGATCCTTTGCGTCCCAGACACGAACTTGCCAAAAGGCGCGCTTTCCAGAGCTCAGCGATTTACCCTTGTAGGTGATTCCTAGTGAGATTTTTGAACTGACCTTGCCGCTATCCCATAAGTCAGCTTTGCCATCTGTCAGCAGTGCAGGATCACTGGCGACCAAGATTTGATAGGCAGTTTGTTGCGCTCCGCGTTGATCGGAGAGTAGCGTCCAGCCGAGTTCTGGTTGCGCTACATCGATGCCTAAGGGGCAAATCAATCGTTCGCATTCAGCGCGATCCACTGTCAGCTGAGCAGACATGGAAATCGTAGGGAAATAGATCATCGCGTAGGCCGCAATGACGGCGATTTTTTTTGAATAAATATTCATAATGGCTGGATGTGATAGGTGCTAGAGGGAGTTGTGGAAAATGCAAGAAGGCCCGCTGTTGATTGACTGAGAATGTTGCCTTCTTGGCTGCGGACAACGAGATCCATGGATGTGCGAATGTTACATGGCAGGCCATTCTTTGATAAAATGGCTGCCTGTGTCAATTTCCCATCGCGCCAGGTGAGATCTATCTCAAATCCGCCACGAGCGCGCAGTCCACAGATCGATCCGTTAGGCCAACGATCTGCGGGCAAACACGGCAGCAAGCGGATTTCTCCGTCCTGTGATTGCAGTAACATTTCAATGATCGCGGCGGTGAACCCGAGACTGCCATCTACCTGCACTTCGCCAGAACAAAGTGAAAACAGATTCGGGCAGGTATAGTGCGCGATGGCGTAATCAAAGTTTTCCATCGCCTTGTCTGCTCTGCCGAGACGTGCCCAGCAAGCTGCTTTCCATGCCGATGACCAACCATTCCCTACCAATCCACGTTGATCTAACACCACAATCGCCGCCTCTGCGAGAGTCGGTGTTTTCTCTAACGAAATCTGACAGGCAGGGTATAATCCGTAAAGATGAGAAATGTGGCGATGACTGATTTCTGTTTCAGGCCAGTCCTCTAACCATTCTTGAAGATTGCCACGATGTCCGATCTGCATGGGGGCTAGCTTTTCGCGAGCGATGGCGCATTTTTCGCTGAGTTCTTGATCAATGCCAAGCTCGCTGGCAGCGGCGATGAGCTGATCAAACACATCGCGCACAATCTGTAAATCCATCGTAGCGCCTGCGCATAAAGTAGTGCCTGGCGACATCCAGCTTCCTTGATCGTCAAAAAACGGTATATTGTCGGCACGGCCTGGCGAGTTTTCTGGTGAGGTGGACGGGCAGGTCACCAGATGCCCCGTGCGAGGATCGGCAACGAGGTAATCGAGAAAAAATTCTGCACTTCCACGCAACATCGGGTAGTGTTTCGCAAGCGTTTTTTTGTTAGGTTCAAAAAGTTGATGCTCCCAAAGATGCGTGCCGGCCCATGCCCCGCCTACGGTATAGGCACCCCAGTTTGGTCCATCCATCGGTGCTCCTGACCGCCATAAGTCGGTATTTTGATGGGCCACCCACCCACCGCAATCATAGTTGGTTTTTGCCAGTTTCACTCCGGTTTCTGCTAGATCGCGAATCATGGAGAACAGTGGCTCAGTGCATTCGGCAAGGTTTGCTGGCTCTGCAGGCCAGTAGTTCATTTGCGCGTTGATATTGAGAGTGTATTTCGAATCCCATTTGGGATTCATGTCCCCATTCCAAATCCCCTGAAGATTTGCGGCCTGGGTGCCGAGGCGCGACGAACAAATCAATAAATAACGACCAAATTGAAGAACAAGTGCTGGCAATGCTGGATCTAACAATTTGTCGCTGAGCGCCATGCGTTGATCTGTGGGCTTAACCGATTCCGCACTTTCGCCGAAGTCCACTGCTACACGACGAAACAACGCGCGATGCGCCTGCAAATGATCGTGCAGAATTTTTTCGTATGGCTTCATTTTCACCGCCGCCAGCACCGCCTCCACACGTTGGTGCGGGTCGGCATTGACACTTTGGTAGTTTTCAAAATTCGTCGCCGCCGCTATATGGAGGATCACCTGATTTGCTCCCTCCACGATCAATCCATCGTCATCTGTGCGCACGCTGCCATCATCGATGATTGCTTTTAGCTGTGCTTCGTAACGCATTTTTCCTTCGATGCCTAAGTAGTCGGCGGACTTGCCTCGTAGGATCAAGCCATCGTCGCCGCATTCATCCATGGTGAAAACATCATTGCCATAATTCGAGTGCATGGTGTTACGAATGCCTCGAAGTTGCGCGCGAAAAGAAATCTTGTTAGGTTGGTCAGCACTGATTTTTATGACAATCACCTGATCGATCGGCGAAACAAAAACCTCGCGGCTGTGGACCACTCCATCACGGGTAAAACGCGTCGTTGCGATCGCGCTATCGAGATTGAGTTCGCGGTGATAATTTTCGATAGAGCCATCGCCGAAATCGAGAATCACATCGCCGAACGATTGATATTTCTGTTGCTCAATCGGGCTCCCCATGAAATTTCGCGCGAAAAATTTGTGTGCTTTCCGATATTCGCCGTTGAAGATCAATCTGCGAATTTC
>CAIRGO010000246.1 GCA_903878115.1 Akkermansiaceae bacterium
CCTGGTCGACGGTACCCCGTACACCGAAACCTTTGACACGACCGGACTGACGGAGGGCACCTGGCAGAGCTACACATTGACGAAGACCATTGCGAACTCGGGCGCTCTCACTCTTCGATTCAGCAATGTGAGCGACAGGCCATGGCTCGACAACATCAGCAATATCAGCGTGACGACCGGTGGCGGGCCAACACCAGGTTCGTTCGCCGACTGGGCTCTCACCAACGCGCCTGGTCAAGACCCGAGTCAAGACAAAAACAATGACGGAGTTCAAAACGGCGTTGCCTATTTCATGGGCGTGACTGGCCTAGCCACCAATCCGGGCCCGGACGCCAGCAACACGGTGACCTGGCCGATGAGCGCTACCTACCAAGGCACCTTTGTAGTCCAAACCTCGACCGACCTCGGCACGTGGACGCCAGCCGATCCGCAGCCCACTCCCTCCGGCGGCAATCTGACCTACACCCTGCCCCCGAACGCACCTGGAGGCAAGAGCTTCGTCCGCCTGCTGGTAACGCCTAACTGAAGATGTTAGAGGTTATTTGGAAAGTTAATCATCCTTTTAACAAATAACCAATAACCAATAACCTTTTCACACCAACCTTTTCACACCACTTTCCGGAGTTAAGGGGTTTTCTCCGGGATCCCAGCGGGGTCGTCGGTACGCACCGGCGGCCCCGCATTTTTTCGCTGTGCTTGTCACCCGTTTGTCGCCCGTTTTCTTCTTTGTGAATCAGTGGTTGGGCTGTCAGACTCAACGCGATTACCTCCCTTGAATAAAAGATGAAAGCGGCAGCTGTTCGATCATCCCTTCACATAGAACACTAACAGAAAATCCAAAAAAGAAGAAATTCCAATGATTCACTTATTCCCCATTCGAGCCTCGCTCACGTCGATTTCACTGCCACTGCTGGTAGTTTTGCCCTCCGCGCTGAAGGCGCAGGCACCCGACCTAAGGACAACGGATCTCAGTGCGCTTAACTGCTCCTGGACCTGGAATCTCGGACTTACTGGGATGCGCGGGTGAATTTGCAAATAATGAATTAAGTCGCTTGCTGCAAACGTAAACAAATCACCCATCCATGAATTACTCACCACGAATGACGTCTATTGTAAAACATCTCCTTCTGTCCGCTTTGCTGTTTGGGATTTTCCCGCTTACAGCAGTTCGAGCGGATGACACGGCCTTGGCCAGGCTTGGCGTCGTAAAGGTTCACAGCACCTGCATGAACAAGGATATTGAAGCGGCCATCATGCTGCCGTCTTCTTATGCCGACAGTCCGGGTCGCAGGTATCCGGTGATCTATTTCCTGGACGGGCACGGTGGCGATGGGAAGCGCCTTTTTTATGATTTCTACAAAGACGATTTGCTCAAACAGAGCGATAAGTTTGACGTCATCATGGTGGCAGTGGGCAGCCTCAATACCTGGTATTTTGATAGTCCGGTGAATCCAGAGGTCAAGTGGCAGAGTTTCCTGATCAAGGAATTGATTCCATTCGTCGATGCCAGCTATCGTACCATTGCCAAGCGCGAAGGGCGGGCGATCACCGGCATGAGCATGGGCGGGCACGGGGCGTTCTACACCGCCTTCCGCCACCCCGAGATGTTCATCGCGGCAGGCAGCACCAGCGGCGGCGTGGACTTGCGGCCATGGCCGGATAACTGGGATATCGCAGCCGTGCTCGGCAAGAAAACCGAGCATGAGAAGAACTGGGACGACAACGTCGTGGTTAATAATCTCAATGCCTTGCCCAAAGCCAAGATGGCCATCTATTTCGACTGTGGGACGGCTGACTTCTTCCTGGACGTCAACCGTGCGTTGGATAAGAAAATGACTGATATGAAAATCGTGCATACCTATGAGGAGTTTCCAGGTGGCCACACTCAGGACTTTTGGGCGCGCTCATTCCCCAAACACGTCGAGTTCTTCAGCAAACATCTTGCAACAGGAAAATAATTAGAAGAACTGTGCGGACGATCATGAGGCAAATCACCATTATAAATCGAATGAATAAATTGTTAGTATTTTCGGTTTTAGCATTCGCTTCACTGTCAGCTCATGCCGACGTCACTCTGAACAGGGTCTTCACGGATCACATGATCCTCCAGCGGGATATGCCGGTGCCGGTCTATGGCACGGCAGAGGCCGGCGAAAAGGTGACCGTCACCTTTGCCGGCAAGGAGAAATCAGGGGTGGCCGACAAGGATGGCAACTGGAGCGTCAAGCTCGACGCGATGAAGGTTTCGACAACCCCCGCAGTCATGACCGTCTCTGGCAAGAACAAGCTCACGCTGAACGATATCCTCATGGGAGATATCTGGATTTGCAGTGGCCAATCCAACATGGAATGGGTGCTTGGGAATTGTAACCGGCCGGACGACCTCGCACAGGCGAATGTCCCGCTGATCCGCCTGTATCAAATGCGTGGCACGGCAGCGCCCACTCCACGCACCGTGTTCAATTGTATTCCATGGACTCCCTGCACACCCGAGTCGGTCAAGAATTTCCCGGCGGTCGGGTATTATTTTGGCCGCAAAGTGCTACAGGAGACGGGAGTTCCGATCGGTTTGATCCGCAGCGCCCTAGGCGGCTCTGCCATCGAGCCGTGGACTCCA
>CAIRGO010000247.1 GCA_903878115.1 Akkermansiaceae bacterium
CGCGGCGGAGTTGAATTCCTCGTCGGTAAGTCCATCGATGTCATAGCGTTGGACGATGCGGGCGGCCTTCAGGCCGGGCAGGACGAGCGACTCGTGGAGGTCGCGCAGAAGGTGGCGGGCCTCGGCGTTGTGTCCGGCTTTTTTTTCGACGAAAATACGATTCATGGGAACGGTGAGCGACAGAGCTTTGGAAAGCGCTGGATGCTAGGACGCCGGACCGTGAGCGCAAGCGGAATGGGGAATTTGGTCAAATGCCGCAGACTTCAGCGGTCGTACTGGAAACGACACTGCATGATCAGGATGCTGTCCGCTTCGACTTTGTAAATCAGTCGGTGCTCTTGGGTGATGCGCCGCGACCACCAGCCTTTGAGATTGTTTTTGAGTGGTTCTGGTTTGCCGATTCCGGAATACGGATTCCGCAGGGTGTCCTTGATGACGTCATTGACCCGCAGGAGGATTTTTTTGTCATTTTCCTGCCAGTAAAGATAGTCCTTCCAGCCGTTGGGCAACCAGGTCAGTCGCATAGACTGCCTTCTTGAATTTTTCCCGCGTCATAATCCGCCAGGCTTTGTTGGATTTGATCCGCATTGGCGCGGGTGGAAAAGAGGTGAAGCGTCGCTTCCATCGCCTCGTATTCCTCGATGGCCAATAAGACCACCTTGCCGGCACCGTTACGAGTAATGGTAATCGGCTCGCGGTCGCGGGAAGCCGTTTCCATCAGGCCCGCCAGTTGATTTCGGGCGTCGGTATAATTGATAGTTTGCATGCGACATGAATTCCACATGAACAGAATTCTGTCAATGCCAGGAATCGTTGTGACGACTTCGGGAGTCGATAAGGCTGTCAAATTGTCTGGCGGATTCGCGCACAAGCCCCATGAACTGGGGAGTCAGAGCTACTCCCCATAAAACTACCGATTCCCACCACGCCCCTCAGGCTTGCCGTTCTGGCTGGCATCTCCCTCGGCACTCCAGCCTTTGCGGTGATCAATATCGACTACGTCACCGTCGGCCATGCCGGAAACGCGGCGGATAACTCTACCGGCTCGCTCTACGGTGCGGTGGCCTACGCCTACCAGATTGGTAAATACGAGGTCACCAACGCCCAATACACAGCGTTCCTCAACGCCGCAGACCCCACGGGTGCCAATGCCAATGGCATCTACAACGCCAGCATGGGCAGCGATGTGCGTGGCGGCATCACCTACACCAGTGGCGCGGCCAGTGGATCGAAATACACCATCCGCACCAGCATGGGCGACAAGCCGGTGAACTACGTGAGTTGGTATGACTCGGCACGTTTTACGAACTGGTTGAACAATGGCCAAGGCGCGCGCTCCGGCTCAACGAATGCGGCCGGATGGTCGGCGGCTGGCTGAAAAGCCGGACCTCGACAAATCCTCCATGCTGATTCACATTCCCCCCATGATTTTCAGTGCCGTCATTACCGAAGCCGAAGAAGGCGGCTACGTGGCCTTCAATCCCGAAACCGGAACCACCACGCAGGGCGAGACCTTTGATGAGTCCGTAAGCAATCTGCGCGAGGCCACTGAGCTGTATCTGGAGGTTTTCCCGATGAAGTCGAAGGCACCTGCGGTCTTAACCTGTTTTGAAGTTTCCCATGCCCAAGTTGC
>CAIRGO010000248.1 GCA_903878115.1 Akkermansiaceae bacterium
CCGCGCAAGAGGAAGGAAGCAGGGATAATGCCGTCCGCGGTTGGGGACGGCATCTCCATGGTTCCCCTGTGCAGGCTCAGAAACCTGCTGGTGGAGAAGTGAGCCTAAAGTATCTTTAGGCTACAACTAGTGGATCACGGACAGACTAACACTGTAACTGAGGATAGAGGGAGGAGGAGGACGATGATGGCGCGCTAGTTGTGTAGGAGAAGGAGATGGCGGGGCGGCCCTCTTTTCCCTCAGCCTCACTTTAGTGTTGTATCGCGGTGGTTCCAGTCATTTTTTCGGTATCATCGGTATTTACCCTATGTATCTATGAGTATTCTACATATTTCCCCTTAGGCCGATGCTTACAGCTTACCGAAACTTTTTTTCCTCTTTTTTTATTTTGACGTATGTAGGTTTTGGCTATTTTCGTCTCTGATCGGCGATGCGAGTTTCCGTTGAAGTTTTGGTTCGTGACTGAGAAAAAAACAAGTTTCGGTAGAAAGTTTTGGGAGGCCCCTTGGAGTACCGAAACAAAACATGTTTTGGTATATCCAAAATGATTTACCAAAACTTGTTTTTTCGCTGCGTTTTTTGCAATGTCGCTGGGGTTGTCTATATAGCATAACATTATTTAAGTCTATTTGTTCAAAAATATCTTGGAGGCCGAGGCAGTCCCAAAGAGTTGACACGACGACGACGTCCGGGCGACGGGAGAGGGAGTATCGGACCCGATGCAATGGCCCGTACACGCCAATCAACCAGATGATGTGATGGTCTTGATCGCAAAGGCGATGGAGAAATTGATGGATCGTCAGACGCCGAGGGGGATGACGAAGAGATGGGGGAAGGCGCGTCGGGGAGGGTGAAACCGAACGACGGCGCCGAGGCATGAAAAGCCGACAAAGGAGGGAAGCGTAATTTTTTTTATTTTTTATGAAAGTAATCTCGCTCCGCGCAAGAGGAAGGAAGCAGGGATAATGCCGTCCGCGGTCAGGGGGGCGGCATCTCCATGGTTCACCGGTGCGGGCTCAGAAACCTGCTGGTGGAGAAGTGAGCCTAAAGTATCTTTAGGCTACAACTAGTGGATCACGGACAGACTAACAACGAGCGTGATGGCGTCAGCCTTGACGAAAAGAATGATATTGATATAACGCCACCTCGAGATCGATTCACAAGGAGGCGTGCCATCCCATCTTCTGGAGGGCGCAAAGAAAGCAGAGACGAAGTCAAGATTATGTTCACTGGCTTAGTACCCACGCACAAACATGAGCAGATGATCCACGATATTGGGGCTCAACTTGTGGAATCTATTGAGAAAAAGTTGACTGCCACACGTGAGTAATGCTCAGGTTACAACAGCGGATTGTTCACTCATATTATGCCTTGTTCTAATGTCCCATATTTTGTTACCCAGATGTTATCACGAGCGATGGCAAGACACAGCTTAGGCGAACTCCAAAGCTCATGATATGTGTCTGTAAAACATCTCGAATCCTCAGCATCCGGTGGCTTGAGAAATCTGCTTTGGAACATAGGTGACCTCCTCCGATGATAGGGAGGCAGAGAAGACCTACCGATTTTCTATGAAAGAAACGTTAGAAAATAGAAGAAAGGCAAGGCTTGAAAGATGCGACATTCTTGGAGACTGGTATGTATACATTTGTCCCGGAGTAGCGGGGAATAATGCTCCAACAAGCAAAGAAGTGAATTTGGTGGTCAACGCTACTGGGGCGACTTTAATCAGCTCTCTTTCAGAGTCCGATGTACCGGATCCCACTAAAACAATAGTGATAACGAGTGATCCTAGCACAGCCACCCAGCGTTTGGAGATGGGCGTCAAAAAGGTGACAAGGCTGGGAGCGAAGCTGTTCTCGGGCTGTTTCATGTCATCATACCTCAGACATTTTCAACTGATGCGGGGCAAGAACTGCACACAAACACGACTCCGGGGCACAAGAGGAAGGCTGTAGATTCCCTTTCGAGCGACGAAGACATGGCAAAATCATGTCGAAAGCGGAAGGCTGTGGGGTATCATCCAAGCCGCGGAGAAAAAAGAGAATCATGTCAGAAACGGTGATGCTTGCACATCAATGCCAGTGTAGTGCTGAGCTCCCAACATCAAATCGACGGGCAAAAAGAGGACAGGATACATTCAACTGAAACCGTTATGCCGCCGCCGTAGCGGAAGAATCTCAACTCATCACGAGAGGAACGAGTAGCAAGAATTCTGCAATCAATTTCCTGGACGGCTGGAGAATTTTTCATAGGAGGCCAAAAGTTGGATGTTGTGAAACGAAGACAATAGGC
>CAIRGO010000249.1 GCA_903878115.1 Akkermansiaceae bacterium
AAATTTTCAAAAAAATTTCACCGCTTTCGACTAAGCGCGCGAGATCCTATCATTCAGTCTGATTACATAATGATTCAGGCGAGCAATAATAAAATCGGGCTGCCAATAAAATGAATCATTCCCAATAAAAACTAAAAAAGTCTTACCATAAACCAAAAAATACCAAGAGAAAACCAAATGATCTTATCAACAATACAAATGAGAATGGCAAATGAGAAGTGCCGATTTGCCCTATGCAGTTGGCCACCTCATATTTTACAGCATAAATACCAAAAAAACTCTTACAATTTTCCTGCCGCTTTGATGTCGATGTAACGATTGGCTAAGGAAACAGCTAGCTCATCGGCTGTTACATCCATCGTAAGAATCCCATGTGCGCCTAAGGTGGCGAGGATTTCTCTGCGCTCTTCCATATACTGCCTAGATGCCACGTGTTTTAGAGCATCAGAAAAATGCACTACTGGCTGCTCTACGGCATCCCGCACCACACGTTCGCGCAGGCTCGCTAACATGACTAGATGGCGCGATTGCATCGACCTCAACGCCGGGATAATTTCATGACCATCTTCACCGCGAAGGTTGGTGAGCACGATGACTAAGGCACGACGACGATTGCGCGTCATCAATCGCTCCGCCGCTTCCGCAAAATCACTAGGTGCAGAACTAGTAGTAGCATCATAGAGATGATTCAACACCGTTGCCATCGCATGAGAACCTTTCACCGGTGGCAACCAACGATCCTCGCCACCAAATGACTGCACGGCAATGTGATCGCCTTGCCGCAGCGCCACATAAGCCACGAGTAATAAGGCATTCAGGCAGTGATCAAACTGCGGCAATTCTCCGTCGATCGCACGCATTCGTCGTCCGCAATCTAACAAAAAAACAATCGATTGATTGCGTTGCTCTTGATAATCACGACTGATCAATTGCAATCTACGCGACGTAGATTTCCAATCGATTTGTGATAAACTATCGCCTTGGCGGTAATCGCGCAGTTGATGAAAATCCTTACTAGAGCCCGCACGTGGACGACGAACAATACCCATTTGCTCCTGACGATGCTGTGTTGCTAATAATGCGAGGCGCAGCACGGGAGCATAATTCGGATAGATTTTTACTTCGCCCGGCAGCGCGACGACACGTTTGCGTTTCCACAACGCTAAAGGCCCCAATACACGAATATGAACATCAGTGAATTCAGCTATACCTCGCTCATAAATTGTGACATCGTAGCGAACCTGCGCATTTTTTCCCGAAGGAATCACTCCTTGCCACGGCATCGCGGGAGCATCCGCACCTTGGGGAATGCCGTCATAAACTTCTAACGGAATATTTCTTCGTGACTTATGAGAAATGACCAACTTCACCTCACCCTTTTCACCGACCGCGAATTTTCCAGGCAACGAGCGCGTCACCGTGCAGCATTTTTCTAACCATAAATAGAGCAGGTCAATTAGACTACAGAGAAAGATCAACGTACCAACGACCACCCACAAATTCATCCATACTCCAGGCAGTGCAGCCGCAAAAGAGCAGATCACCCAAGTGATCACTGCATAAATAAATCTGCTGGAAGGAATCATCGTAACTCAGATCCGTGGTGCTGGCACACCATCGATAATACCACGCAAAATTTCATCCACCTCCTGCCCACTGATCGCAATTTCTGGCGTGAGCTGCACACGGTGACGGAGCACGGGAAGCGCCACTGCTTTGATATCATCGGGGGTGACGTAACTTCTCCCCTGCATCATAGCGACGGCTTTACCGACTTTCACCAAACTGATCGCGCCACGAGTGCCAGCACCTAGCGAAATGGCACGAGATTCCCGTGTGGCACGCACAAGAGCGACAGCGTAATCGATCACTTCAGGCACGGCCTGCACGGCGGCAGTTTCGGCTTGCGCCTGGATAATATCGTTGGCAGTACAAATCACCTGTAAGGTGTCAAGCGATGCCGATTGCGCCACTGAGGCGGCCATTGCTACTACGGTCGCTTCATCTTTCACCTCTGGATAATCGATGAGAATTTTCATCAAAAATCGATCCAACTGTGCTTCAGGCAAAGGATACGTGCCCTCGTGCTCCACCGGATTCTGCGTGGCCAATGTCATGAACGGAGCTTCCAGTTTAAGGCTTTCGCCGTCGATCGTCACCTGACGCTCCTGCATCACTTCTAACAACGATGCCTGCGTTTTGGCGGGAGCACGATTGATTTCATCCGCTAACAATAGGTTGGTAAACACAGGGCCTTTTCTCAGCTCGAACGATTGGCTTTTCATGTCATAAAGGCGAAATCCCGTCACATCGGAAGGCATCAAATCAGGTGTGAACTGAATCCGTCCAAAAGCACCTCCAAATGTTTTCGCCAGAGCCAACACCAAGTGAGTTTTGCCTAATCCAGGTTTTCCTTCTAACAGCACGTGACCACCAGCAAGTAATGCCGCGAGCACTTGGCCGGCGACATCATCTTGTCCAATGAATACTTTTTTCAATTCTTGGCGAATCGCGTAAAAAACCTGCGTCGCATAAGATTGTCGGGGAGCTTGGATTGGCTGCGGTTCTAGTTCGGCAGCGATTGGCTGATATGGTGTTTCTTCTTCTGTCATAAAAATGCTTTTCTCATTTGTTGTAAATCTGCTACGGCCCGCGAAAATACCATCGTATCTGCGGGGCGATGTTCCGTCATGGCACGTTGGACTCGTTCGATAGGAATACCGGAACGAGAAGACAAGACTTCAAACAATCCCTCGTCTATTTTACCGGATTTCAGCTGCCAATGATGGCATAATTCTTGTAACTCACGCCTCAATGGCTCTAACAATGCCAGACCACGATCCAGCCGCCAATGAAAGTCCCCGATCATCTCCAAATGGTGATCATACGCGCGCAATTGAGCTTCCTTAGCCTCGGATTCTATTGGTCCAAAACGTGGCATATGTCGCAACAACCATACCATCAGCAAGACGATCAGCGAAACCACAATCATCCATCCTTTTTCCCAGATCATGCCAAAAAACGAAATACCAACACCACGCAGGAAAACCAAACGCCCCTCGCGCGACCAATCTAACAGCATGGCGATGATTTCAATATGTTCGGCCTCGTCAATGGCGCGATTGCGCAACAGACTTGCATCATTGATAATGGTCAACGTGCCATCACCGTGCTCGAGGCTCACGATGGCTTGTTCCTTTTTGCCATTAAGTCGAAGCGCATGACCTGAATTGAGCTTCACGTTAAACCGATCTTTGTCGATTTTTACTTTCCCAAATTCTTTAGCCGTATCATTTTCTACAACCTCGATATTGAGCGAAGTGAACCATTTGGACAAAGCCTCTGACACCTCACCATCGGCACGAAAAATCGACCACTCATTGCCACGCATCTCAGCATGATCGATCAGAAAAATCGCATGCCCTCCTTGGGAAATCCATGAATCGAGCTTACGCACATAACCTTCACTGGTAATTAAATCAGCACTAAGTATGATGATGCTATCTTCATCACCAAGTTGCCCGAAATTTTTCGACACCAGAATTTCTTTGCCTGAATATTTCGTAACAAACTGCTCAAAGGCAAGAAATGGATTCACCCGTGCTTTGCCTTTGTAACCGATCTCGCGCTCTTTTTCGATGTAGTCATTGCAACCTGTCATCAAAAAAGAAACGGCCATCAATAATAAAATACGACGCATCATTCTTGCCTCCTTTCTATAAAAGGCCACTGCTGACACAACTCCTGCCATTGCTGCTCTTGAGGCAATTCCGTCGCATAGGCACCTTTCATCCAAAGTGACGTCAGTTGTGAAAAATATCCTAGTTGCTGAGGTTTCACCTGCTCCACACGGCGCAGGCAATCGCCTTCGGTATCGGATTCTGCGATCTCGATTCCGGCACGTGTGATCCACCAAGAAAGTGAACCACGATACAAAAGACCAAGCGCCTGCAATCGAGAACCCTGCTGCCACAGTCGTTGCGCAGCACTGAGAATGTCATCGGGCAATGATTCCGCAGTCACTTCTAAGCCCATGACGACACGTGCTTTCGGCGCTGCAAATTTTTCACCTGAACTACTTCCTGTTAAAGAACGTGCACGATAGATCAACCAACCGATCAGAAATAAAATACCTACCCCGAGGGCTCCCAACAGCACATAGCCAATCACGCCCATGATTTGCGCGAGGCCTCCGATCGGTGCGCTCGGCATCGATGATGAAGTTGAAGAAGGCTTTAGCTCTTTGTATTTTTCTTTATGAATGATAAAATCATCGTGCTTTTTGATTTCCTCAATCATCTCACGCGGCGATGCTTCCTCGGCCCTAACAGATTTCGTTGTAACAAACATCAAGCCAAAGCCTAACAATAAAACTGTTAGATTTTTGCTAAGTCGATTTGCTAAGCGCTTGAATGCTAATTCTACATCCCATCCTTCCACCCAGGTGCGGCTATTAATGTACAAGCCAAAACCCGCACCTGTCATAAAAATATCCACCAATGGTGCAGCCATTGCCAAACTACTCACGCAGACCCATGCAAAACCATTAGGCACGATCAGTTCATCTTCCCAAGAGAAAAGTTCTGCCCACGAATCGCGAATCACTTCAGGCACAACCATCATCGAAGTCAGCATTAGACCCATTGCCAAAAAAGCAACACCGACCACCGAGATCAGCGTCAGCAAAAATACCATGCCTTCACCGCGCCGCATCACCATGGACATCCGCGATTTATAATTCGCACCTCGTAGTCCTTCTAACTCTTCCACTACTAAAGATATCGGCTTCCAAGGCGATAAACGCGTCAAGATCATCCGATAAAAAAAACGCCTCACCCAGGCGCGCGGCAGTTCTCTCCAGAGTCCCTTCCATGTGGGGTTTTCTCCAAAAAGCCTTCGGCTCAACTGATACAACACCATTCGTGATGCCGTGAGTTTCCACCACAAAAAAATGACCACCCACAAAATGGGCATTGTTTTCATCAACGGAATCAACGCGAGTATCGGCAACATCGCCATCCACCACAGTAACCAGCAACGCCAAAAATCCCGACGCGCCATCGCGAAACCAGAGTCCACTGCTTCAAAATCACTGCGCGGACGGATCTCCATGGTCACGTCTTCTAACTTCACGCACTTACCTCCTTACGACCACGACCAGCTAACAGAAAATATACGATGTGCAGCAGCCAAAAAAATCCTCCGACCGCATACTTCACACCATCAGGCATCTCACGCGCTGACCAAAACCCTTCAATCACCGCAGCAAAAGCCGTCATCACCGCCCCGCCATAAAGCAATGGCATCGCCCGCGCTGCGGATTCTTTCAAGGCCCGCACTCGTGGCAAACGTCCAGGCTTTAGTAATCCCATGCCCATGCGCATTCCCGCCATGCCCACGACAATCATCCCTAACAATTCAAAAGAAGAATGCCCAACCACAAATGTCCAAAACGACTGCGGATTGCACGCATACTGCACATAACCCGCTGCGGCACCAATAAATACCCCATTGAACACAAGAAAAAATATCGTTCCCACTGATGCCAAAATTCCACCAGCAAATACTTGAAAATCGATGCCCACATTATTTTGAATGTAATGCGCAAACATCATAAAGTTGGAGCCATATTCTGAGCGCAAATGCGTCACTTGCTCTTCTCTTGATCCACCATACATTTGCTCCATCGAACTCATACCATCCTGCCCTAAGACACTTTGCACCCAACTTACATCCCAGTAGACCGATACGAGCATGGCTAAAAATGGCAGCCAAAAAAATCCACTGCACACCCAGAACAAACGCCACTCTGATCGAATCGACTGCGGAAAAGTCACCGCAGAAAAACGCACTACGGCCTCGAGACCAGCACGTCTGCCCCGATAGAGAATTTTGTAGCCACGGATAACCCGTTCATTGAGATCATGAATGACTCGTTGCCCATACATGCGATGCTGGGCCAATGACAAATCCGCACACATCTCACGGAATCGCCTTGGCAAACCGCGCAGATCGACGAGCTGATTTTTCTTCTCCGATGCCAACATCAACATGTCGGTTTCTAACCAACGTGCAGCATTTTTTTTCTCAAAACTCCCGGGCGTCATCGCTTCATGCACCCTCATTCCATTGGCGCAGAGACAATTCAACAAATATGCACGATGCCGTCGATACAAAATCACCCTAAATCGTCTCTATTAATCATCCATAGAACAGCGCTAGGGTCGTGGCCTGTTGCCTCTTTTTTCATAAAAACCTTTCCCCTTGCTGATCTCTGCTATATGCTGTCGCGGCTATGTGGAAAGGTCGTTTTACTCAAGATACATCAAGTTTGGTTCAGCAATTTGGTGAATCCGTTTCTTATGATTGGCGTTTGTTCCCTCACGATATCGCGGGGTCAATCGCCCACGCGCGTGCCCAGAAACATGCGGGACTACTCACCGAGGGAGAATTTTCTGCGATTGAATCCGGCTTGCTTGCCATACGCAGCGATATCGAAGAAGGGCGTTTTGAATTCAAAACATCGCTCGAAGACATCCACATGAACATCGAGTCCGAGCTCACAAAACGCATCGGCGCGGCTGGTGCTAAGCTGCACACGGCTCGCTCGCGCAATGATCAAGTCGCCACCGATACGCGGCTCTATGTGCGTTCACAAATCGATTCACTGTCCACTGCGATCCGTGGTTTGCAGCGGGCACTGCTTGACCGCGCCGATCTATATGCAGATGCGGTCATGCCCGGATATACACACTTGCAACGAGGACAACCAGTGACTGCTGGACATCATTTTCTCGCTTACGTAGAAATGTTAGAGCGCGATGTTGCCAGACTGAGCGATTGCAGAAAACGGGTGAATGTCTCCCCGCTTGGTTCTGGTGCATTGGCGGGATCTACGATCAATTTAGACCGTCTCGCCATCGCCAACGAATTAGGTTTTGATTCGGTGACGACAAACTCCATGGATGCCATCGCGGATCGTGATTACATCGCAGAAATTCTTTTTGTGATCTCACTTTGTGGGGTCCATCTCTCTCGCTTAAGTGAAGATCTGATTTTATGGTGCAGTGCTGAATTTGGATTTGCGGCTCTCGCAGATGCTCACACTACGGGTTCATCATTGATGCCTCAGAAAAAAAATCCTGATGTCTGCGAACTAACACGCGGTAAAACTGGACGTTTATTAGGAAATCTCGTCGCGTTACTCACTACCGTAAAAGGACTACCACTCACTTACAACCGCGATCTTCAAGAAGACAAAGAGCCATTGTTTGATTCGATTGATACCTTGCATCTAAGTCTAGCAGTAAACACTGAAATGATTTCCGCGATGACTATGCGTCTCGATCGTTGCGCCGCCGCCGCTGCTGACCCGATGTTGTTAGCCACCGACCTTGCCGATTACTTGGTGAAAAAGGGCGTGCCATTTCGCCATGCACACGAGCTTGTAGGGAAAGCCGTGGCTGAATCCATCGCCACATCGATTCCGTTAGATCAACTTGAACTAAGTAAAATCAGTGAACACTATGGCAGCGATACCGCTGAAATTTTTCAACTCCAGCGTGCTCTACTGGCTCGCACCAACCCTGGCTGCCCTAACCCATTGATTGTGAAACAGCAAATTGAACGTTGGAAAAATCATTTGGCAGAATGATACATTACGCTCTACACAGTTCTCCGCTCGGAGAATTAGTTTTGACCATGAACTCAGGTCAGCTCACTGGTTTATGGATGGAAGGAGAAAAACATTGTCCGCCGATCGATTCAGATTGGCAAAAGAACGCAAGTCCCTTTTCGCAAGTGAGAAAACAGTTGGACGAATATTTTTCTGGGAAGCGAAAGATTTTTTCGTTAGATAGCTTCACGGAAGGCACCGCTTTTCAACACGCGGTATGGCAGCAACTTACAAAAATCACTTATGGAACAACCGCCAGTTACGCATCAATCGCAGCAGCGATTGGCAACCATCGCGCGACGCGCGCAGTAGGCACGGCGAACGGTAAGAATCCTATTTGCATCATCATTCCCTGTCATCGCGTCATCGCGGCTAACGGAGCAATAGCTGGTTACAGCGGTGGCATTACTAACAAAAAATGGTTACTAAATCACGAAGCCGCGCATCGTTGAACAATGTATGAAAAAGAGATTTACTAAGCAATTTCAATGGATTGCCATGTTGTGCATCATTTTTCTGTCCCCTGCTACAGGAGCAAGTGATGGAGCGGGTGATTATCTGAAAAAACCGACTGAATGGTTTTCTTCTGCGGATGCAAAAACTATTGCTGCAAACATACTTTCCTATCAAGCAGAACTAGGCGGATGGCCGAAAAACACTGATACAACGCATACTCTCTACAAAGGTAAAAAAGAAGAGTTGCATCCAACATTTGATAATGGTGCAACCACCGATGAAATGAGATTTCTTGGTCAATGCTACAACGCCACCAAAGATCCACTATACCAAAAAGCTTTTGCCCGTGGCCTAGCGTATATTCTCAAGGCACAATACCCTAACGGTGGCTGGCCTCAGTATTATCCATTGAGTAAACAATATCATCGGCATATCACGTTTAATGACGGATCAATGGTTCGTTTGTTAGAATTCACCAGAGAAATCTACAGCAGTCCTGCGTATGCGTTTGTTCCTGAACAGGATCGACAACAATGCAAAAAATCGTTTTCGTTAGGAATTGATTGCATCCTGAAATGTCAGATAAAAAGCCAAGGAAACCTAACAGTTTGGTGCGCACAACACGATGAGATCGATTTCAGTCCACGCCCAGCGCGCGCCTATGAACTGGCTTCGTTTAGCGGTTCAGAATCTGTGGGCGTTACACGGATGCTTATGAGCATCGATGCCCCCTCACCAGAAATCATCGCTGCCGTGGAAGGTGCCGTTGCTTGGTTACAGTCAGCAAAATTGACGGGGATAAAAGTAGTAGATGCATCCGATGCAAAATCGCCAACGGGTAAAAACAAAATCGTAGTCAAAGATCCGAAAGCTCCTGCGCTTTGGGCGCGTTTTTACGATCTGACTACCAAAAAACCGATGTTCGTGGACCGTGATGGGGTGCCAAAGTCCACACTTGCAGAGATCGGCTATGAGCGCCGCAATGGCTATTCGTGGTATGGAAACTGGGCGACAAATTTGCTAGAAAAGGAATATCCTAAATGGAAAAACAAATGGGTGCGTTAGCATGTGTATCCCACAGAATTACGGTTCTGCTTTGACCTCGGGTATCGACCATAGTTTTTCACTTGGTTTGAGCACTGCTACCATTTTATCATTTTCGTAGATCGTAACTTTGGCGTAAGAAATTTTAGGGATTTGCAGCGCCAGAAAATTTTTCACCTGACTTGTCGCGTCATTTTTTGGCTCATCATATTGATAACGTATCGTCAGTTGATTAAGATTGGCGCTGACTTCTTTTACAACAAAAACTTTATCCATATTTTCAGGATTTTTCATCACCCGCGCGATGATCAAAATTTGCTCTTTCTCATAAAGCGTTGCATCAGGAGCAAACGCCTTCTTGCCTCCAATCACAGGTGCGGGGTGGAAAACGGCATCATAATGAGCAGCCGTATCAATGCAGGCAACCAGTAGCGGATGATTTTTATCGTCCCAATTTTTTATGAAATTCTGATATTGGTTGGTGGAAATTCTTATATACGCCACCAGCTGCTCGGCCGCCATTAGCGGACTAACGCTAGTAGTCATTACCATTAAAGATAATGCGTATGCTGCCCTAACAAATATCACTTTGTCGGGATTTCATTAAGGGTATAATACGCTTCAGGATGCCACATTTCTTGGCCCGAGGCGGCCTTGATGTTATTGAGTTGCAGATGATGCACATGACCCTGAACACGACCATCGACAGTCAAGCGCACTTTCATTTTGTCCGCTGAAACGACGGCGGCAGTGATTTTTTGAGTCGCTTTATCTACTTCAGGACTGCCGTAGCTGGATTGCAAAATATACGTCCAAGCATCCATGCTGTAGTTCGCTACATTAGCCGCAGCAGCAGCGTCCACCGGCTCAGTGAAAGTAACCTCAAAGCCGTCAACCGTTGCCGACATTGTTAACATTTCGAATGGCGTTTTTCCCGTCCACTTTACGCGTTCAAAGGTGAAAGGTTTAGAGCCGCGCGAGGCCCATCCACGATTTGATCCACCAGTGAAAATGATACCACTAGGGTCAATGCGTAATGGGATCAAGCCAGCCTCAAAACCTTCGAGAAAATGGAACACCGCTCCTTGATAGATGCCGTTGACTTTTTCCAGACAAACCCGCTGCACTTGAGAATGACATTGCTCGCCGATATATAGCTGATTTTTCCACGGACCGAATTTCCCATCAGTGGTATCAGCGGCAACGGCGGTCGGTGATTGACCCATTTTGCCATGAGGCAAGACCACTGCGGGAGGAATAAATTCGGGAAACTTTTTCCGTTCCGCGAGAACCCGCGAACCACTCGTTACGTCTGGCGGCGCAGGAAGATTCGCCAATTTGTGAAATTTATTGCCCGTTGGATTGCCTTGAAATGACCCTGGTTTCAGCCATTTGAGGGATGATGAGCCATTCCATAAACCTTGATTATCGCAGTAAAATGCATCGCCTTCGGCATTAAAACCAATACCTCCTGGAGAACGAATCCCAGAGCAGGTAGGAATCATTTTGCCATCCGGTGTCACCCGCATGCACCAGCCGCGCCAATCGGAACCAGCGCCAGCAGAGCCAGTAAGGCATAAAGTCACCCATATGTTTCCTTCTTTATCTGGATCAGTGCCAAAGGCATATTCGTGATAGTCGCCATTAATTCCCCATTTATCACAAATTGTCTCATAGGTATCTGCGAGTCCATCACCATCTGTGTCTTTGATACGACTTACTTCAGGACGTTGCGTCATCCACAACCAGCCATCTTTCCAGAACATTCCAAACGGCTCATGAAGACCTTGCGCAAATTTTTTCCAAGTAACTTTTGTTAGATCATCAGCATAGGCACCATCACAAATCCAGACATCGCCACGGCGAGTCGCGACCGCGATTTTTTGACCAGGGAGCATCGCAATCGAACCAATTTCCATCACCTCGCCGGGTGGTAATGGGATTTCTTGGCGTTGATAATAATCCGACTGCTGAGGAGCAGCGACTAGCGGGGCAATCAATAAAATTGTTAGAATAGAACGTATCATCATAAAAAAATGTTAGATTATTTCCAAGTGTAGCGCACGATCACTTCGCCTTCTTTCAGATCAAGAATCGCGGTATTATTTGCATAGCGAATCGCAGCCCCTTCGACTTTAATCGTGACATCCCCTACTTGGCACTCTTGGGCGGAGACTTGCGTTACATTGGTGCCATTTAGTAGCAGTAAAGACACGGGTGCACTTGGTTTTTCCGTCAATCGAACGCGTCGTACTAAGGTGGGTGCGGGGCTTGTTTCAGCGCGATACTGATCCAACACACGCAGACCTGATACTTCTATGGCAAAATTTGGATTGCCATGATCGTCGAGCTGATAACCACGAAATCGCGTGGCGACTTGTGAAGTTGCCGGCCAGGCCGAGGCAGCCTCCGATGTAAACGCGTAGGCTGATAAGTTACTTGCTTTGAGCACCTGATCAGAGGCAGGAGCCTCGTTGCCAACGCCGCGATCGGTCCAGTGATGACCGGCGTCGATGAAGTCGCCGGACCAAATTAATTCTGCAGTGAGATGATCACCGCTAAATGCCATATTGACACCGCCCGGGAAACCAACACCGATACCGCGCGCGGTGGTTCCTTGGATAAAATTCCGATAGATGACAGCTCGGTCAGCCGATGGCTTCAACATGATTTCTGGCCATGATTTTCCGGGCTTGCCTGCAGTCTCCTTGCTCAGCCATTTTACTTTCGGCTTACCAGCAATTTTCACACCCACGCTCAAACCTTCTTGACCGGAGAATTCAAAATACTCCAGCCTTATTTTGTGCATGCCTTGTGTGAGTTTCACTTTTTTGCGAACGGTTCTTCCAATCGGTCCTATCGTGGGAATTTCTGCGATCATATTTCCATCAATCAATAATCGCGAACCATCATCGGAATCTAAAATCCATTCATGCTCACCTGCCGGTGTGAAAATCTCGCCGTCCCAACTCATTGCGAAGTTATCAGTATTCGCATAATCGCTGTAGTCGATCAATCCGCTGGGCTCTTCTTCCACCGCTGCAGCCGTCAATTTCGAAAAATCCGGCATCTTTTGGAAACTGCCTTTATAATAATGCGAAATGAGTTTTTCTATCGGCGGCTTGACGTTTTCTAGCGGATGCAATTTTAACAACTCGTCCGCCGTCCAGTGCTCCGCACGTTTGCCCAGACTGGCGCGCACTTTTTTCACTTGATCCACGGAAACAGCAGAAGCTTTGTTACCCCAAGAACTGCGCACATGAGTAAGAATCGCAGCAATGTTCTCATCCGTGATCGCTGCGCCTTGTGGTGGCATTTCTAAATTGTAAGTTTTACCATTTACTTCGACAGGACCGTTCAATCCTAACAACACAATTTTGATCGAACGCTCTGCATTTCCGACCGGCCAAGCAGAGTTAGCTAATGGCGGAAATTGGCCACCTGTTGCACCTTTGCCATCGGCACCGTGACATGCCGAGCAATAGAGCGTGTAAAGCTGCCCACCATCTTGAGCCAACAATCGGCTCGTCATCAGTAAAAAAAATAATAAACGCTTCATCGGAAAAGTTACTAAAAAATACGACCTCAGGTAAGACTATATTTCACGGAAGTCAACGTGCGAATGTGCAATTATCTGTTACTGGTCTAACAAGTATTTTCTCATCCGAGCGACGATATCTTTGCACACATCAGGATTGCCACCTTTCACTTCCGCAGTGACCCATCCAGAAAACTTGATTTCAGCAATCGCAGTCCGCACATCAGGCCAAGCAATGTCACCTTCGCCGATTTTGCAAAAACCGTTTTTTACGCCCCAATCTTTCATGTCCATTTTGATGATGCGTTTGCCTAATTGACGAATCCATTCAGCTGGTTTGCCAAATTTTTGGTGATTACCGATATCAAAATATGATCCAACCAGCGGCGAATTAATTTCATCGATATAATCACATAACAGCTTAGCATCTTGCGCGTTGCCTCCTTGGGGATCATAGAGAAATTGATTCCATACGTTTTCAATCAATATGTGAATTTTCAATTCTTCAGCAAGCGGCAGTGCCTTGCGAATGAGCGGGATCGAGCGCTGCCAGACTTGTTCAGCGTTCGTTTTCGCATCTGCCACTCCGGGCACAAGTAATACACTAGTGCCACCCACAGCATGCGATTCTCGAATCGCCACCAGCAGGCCGTCTAATGCTTTTTGCTGCACCGCTTCGTCAGGATCAGAAAGGCGCGTTTGCCAATGAATCGAATCGACAACGCCATGAATCGGTAAACCAGTAGTTTTGGAGGCCGCGAGCGCCTCGGTTTTGTTTTGTCCGCCCGGAGAATCAAGCTCTACACCGTCGAAACCCATTTCCTTGAGCAGAGCGAAACTTTTTTCCAAGCTCATGCCAAAGTTCACCATGTTGTATTTCAAGGAAAGTTTCAAGCGAGAAGGCGCGGGCGTATCTGCCTTGATTCGATTTGTCGATAGCGCCAGAGCGGTAAATGCCGTCTGCTGAAGAAAACTGCGTCGCGGTTGAGAAATGGACATGCGCCTCATACGATTATTGGTTGCTTTTCCTTTCATTCACGTTTTATCTTTCTCGAGGAGCGAGATGTATTATTCTTGAAAGATGCCACACGCGTCGTGAGTAGTAATGACCTCCGATTTACATCATGAAAAATATCACCACACGACGCGATTTTATTAACGCAGCAGCTGTCACAGTTGCCTTTGCTGGATTCCCCAACATTTTACGAGCTCAAGGAGATACCAAAGTATTAAAAATTGGTCTCATTGGTTGCGGCGGACGTGGAACCGGTGCTGCCACTCAAGCGCTTTCTGCCGATCCTAATGTAAAACTGTGGGCAATCGGTGATGCGTTCCAAAGCCAAATTACCAATGCTCTGAAAAATTTAACAAGCTATGGTGCCAAAGTAGAAGTTCCCACTGAACGCCAATTTTCTGGGTTGGATGCCTACCAAAAAGTTTTGGAAAGCGGCGTGGACATGGTCATTCTCGCTACGCCTCCGGGCTTTCGTCCTCAACATTTGCGGGCAGCAGTAGAAGCAAGTAAGCATGTTTTTGCAGAAAAACCGATGGCTGTTGACGTTGCTGGCATCAAATCTGTTCTCGAATCCACGCGCATCGCCAAAGAAAAAAACATCACCATTCAACACGGATTCTGCTGGAGATTCTCTCCTAATACTCGTGCGGGTTATGGCAAAGTGGCTGCGGGCGAGCTAGGTCGTGTCATTTCAGTTTATGGCACTTATATGGGCGGAGTTCCAAAACCAAGCACTTCCGTGGATCAACGCGATCCTGCTTATGGTGACGTCGAGTGGCAGATTCGCAACTGGATGGCGCATGAATGGTTGTCTGGTGGTCCATTGCTAGAGCAAGCGATTCACACTGTTGATAAAATTGCTTGGGCCATGAACGACGTCGCCCCTATCGCCGCGCGCGGCGGTGGCGGTCGTGCTCAGCGCAGCGATGACGGCAATGTCTGGGATCATTATGAAGTAACCTTTGAATACCCGAGCAATGTTTTCGCACAAATCAATCAACGCCAGATGGCGAGCTGTTTTAGTGAAGTCAAGGATCGGGTGATCTGTGAAAAAGGCATCATGGAAGCACCTGATCGAGTGCTTACGAAGGATCCTACTGATAAAATCACTTGGGCGTATCGAGGTGATTCGACAAATATGTATCAAGTATGCCACAATGAATGGTTTGCCGCCGTAAGAAAAGGAGAGCCTCTTAACAAAGGTGAATATATGGCGAACAGCACCATGCTCGCTATTCTCGGCAGAGAGGCAGCGCACTCGGGTCAGCGCGTGACATGGGATGAACTCTGGAAAGCAGGGCAAGACATCGCGCCTGACAACTTGCAGTTTGCTGACAAGCATCCTACCGCGACCGTGCCAGTGCCAGGACGCTACAAGTTACTCTAACGCAATAGTTGCATGCTACG
Organism: Akkermansiaceae bacterium; assembly: GCA_903878115.1. Taxonomy (GTDB): domain Bacteria; phylum Verrucomicrobiota; class Verrucomicrobiia; order Verrucomicrobiales; family Akkermansiaceae; genus UBA956. Next base: position 15,136 of record CAIRGO010000249.1, read on the forward strand.
ATTTTCATTTGCCGTTGGCCTCATCGGGCTACCATGGTTTTTTTCTCACGCTGCTGCAGAAGAAAAAGCCGCTGCAATCCCTCACCCCGAGCTTTTCGCCACAACCAAAAGTATCAGTGAGGCGATCAAAAAAAATACTGATCCCGCGGCAGCGACGATGAAATCATTTGTCGATCAACTGCCATTGGCAGAGAATGCGACGATTGAAATGCTGCCAGTAGCAGAAGGTGAGTTTTTGTTAGGCTCACCCAACACAGAAGTCAAACGTGCCGCTGATGAAGGCCCGCAGAAAAAAGTAAAAATTGAACCATTTTGGATGGGCAAACTGGAAGTGACATGGAACTTATACCGCCCATTCATGGAAAATGGCAAAAATCGTAACAAAGACGGAACTCTCAATCGCGATGCTGACATTACCACTTCTGATGCACCCGAAGTAAAAGAGAACGATAAATTGACCGATGTCATCACGCAACCGACTCCTCCCTACACCCCGATGCATTTTTCGATGGGTGATGGTTATTCCAAAGAGTTTCCAGCGATTGGCGTGACACAACATGCAGCGAATAAATTTTGCGAATGGCTGAGCGCGCAAACGGGACATTTTTATCGACTACCCACCGAGGCGGAATGGGAGTATGCATGTCGTGCAGGAACCACCACCGCCTATTCATTTGGCGATGATGCATCGAAACTCGGCGAATACGCATGGTACACGGCCAATTCCGAGTTCCAGTATCAAAAAGTCGGCACCAAAAAACCGAACCCGTGGGGTTTCTTCGACATGCATGGCAATGTGGCAGAACATGTGTTGGATCAATACTACGTCGATACTTATCAAAAATTACAAGACGGAGCTGTCAACCCATGGACACCAGCTCCGCAACGTTATCCTACCGTAGTGCGCGGTGGACATTGGGATTCTGATCCTGACAAGTTACGCAGTGCGGTCAGACTTGCCAGCACCACTGACTGGAAAATCATCGATCCGCAGGTGCCAAAATCGATCTGGTATTTCACCAATGCCTCATGGCTAGGCTTCCGCGTTGTGCGTCCACTCAAAACACCGAGTGCCGAGGAGATGCACCGATACTGGAACATGGGCCCAGGCCCCACGGAGTAATCAATGCGCAAAGTTTTGCAGCGGCTTCACAAAGTGGAAACTCCACATTTCATAGCCCTGCTTGATATACAAACGATGCGAGGGATGGTTGGTGGCGTAGCTATCCAGTGTCATCACGTGGCATTTTTTTTCACGGGCCATCGCTTCAATATACTCTAACAATGCACTGCCCACACCGCGTTCTCGGTAATCGGGGTGGACAACAAGATTATCAACTTCCATATACGGACCACACCAAATTTTCATACCGTGCCACACGCCACTAAGTCCGACTAATTTACTATTAACATAAGCACCAACCATAGAATAATTTGGATAATTCGTAATAATCTCCTCATAACGTTGTCTCAGTATTTCCTCGGGAACGGCAGCATTCAGATGCGACAACAGTCGAATTGTTTCATCAATGTGATCGGGTGTGAGAATCTTAACTTTCATGGTCGGTGGGTGTAGGTGAGAGCGAAATGTAAGCAGGGCGTTCTAGCTGATCGAGAACTTTTTTTTGCAAGCGCCACCCTTGTTCCGTCATGACATGTGAAATATACTCTGTGCGGCGCTCGGCAGGTATCACCAACATACCGTCGCGCTGGGCTCGGTCTAAAAATGTTCCTAACAGCGAAAATGCCATTTCTCCCAGTTCATGCACACTGCGATTCCTATGCACCCGACAATCCAAATCACATTGAGCAAAGGCCTCCATTCTATGGAGTCGATAAACATCGATCAAATGCGCCGTTTCTACACCATAGCCACAAGGAAATGGCAACTGATCTAACAATTTCCGACGCACGGCATACTCGCCCGACAGAGGTTGAAGGAATTCACAAAGTTCCGGATAAAAAAGAGAAAATAAGGGACGTATCAAAATCTCCGAAACGCGCCCACCACCATGAGGTTGACGATTTGCTCCTTGGTCAAGCGGACGTTGATAAAATGCTTTTACAAACTGAATGGCCGCATCATCCAGCAAAGGACCAAGTAAGCCGGCAACAAATCCTTCGTGGAATTGCTGAATGTCACCATCAATAAAAACGGTAATATCTCCCGTCGTTACAAACAGCGATTTCCATAAGTTCTCTCCTTTCCCAGAATGATCACCATGCAGCGGCGCCACCGCACTTGCTGAAAACACCTTTGCTCCCGCATGTCTAGCGCGCTCGATAGTTGCATCACCTGATCCGGAATCCATCACTACGATTTCATCAACTAACGGAAATGTATCCATCAAGCTGGCACGAATCGTCGCCACGATGGACCCGATCGTGGCCTCTTCGTTCAAGGTCGGGATCACTACGCTAATGCGATGCCTTCCTCGTTGTTTTTTTTCACACAACAAAGCGAGATCCGAGAATTGGCGATGATGAAAGATCTTCAAAATGATGACTTACATTTCAGAAGTTTGGCGATCATAAAACTCTACGATCATTTCTCGTGATACCTCGTAGTCGGCAGCGCAACGTGGACACTGAACTTTCACCGAGGCTTGCTCACCGAACAGATCATCCATGCGATGCCTCCATGAAGATAGCAGCGGCATTATTTTTAAAAGATCGCAGCCGCAGTGGAAACGCAATCTACGTGACTCTAACAATTTCGTTTCTTCATCGCATTCGAGGGTCATCACGGCAGGCAAATCCAATCCATAGAGCCAATCCAAATCACACGCGGGCTGTGCTGAAATAATCGCATAATCATCTTCACCGAGGTGAAATGCCCGCGCAGGTCGTTGTTCCGATTGATGATGAAATTGTTCCAACCAGCGCAACGGATTACGAGTATCCACATGCATCGTCGAGAGTCGAGGCTCTACTGCCTGCTGAGTGGTCGTTTGTGAATAGAAATAATTCTGTTCCGGTTCACGCACATCCTCGGTGAAAATTCGTCCCGTGATTGACTCTTGCGTGCATCCGCCTGTGGCAAAAATATTGACTCGGGGGGCCCGTAGATTCGCCGTCCAGCCAGTTGTTTCCGCCCATGGTCGAGCCACGAGATAAAGCGAGAGCATCGCCAGATATTCTTTCAGCATCAAATCCAGCTCAGGACTATAGCGGATTTTGTGCTTCATCAGATGCAAGTAGTAATCAGTGAACATGCCCGTAAAAGAGGCCTTCACAAAAAGAGCATTGCGATGCCGCACAAAGATCGATTCAATGCGGGTATATTCCTCTTCTGTTTCTAATGATTCCATCGGCACCGCCACAGCAAGCCACGCAGCAAGAAAAATTCCAAGCGCGAAATGTATAATACAGCACATACAAATCATTTTACTCAGCTGTTTTTGATATACAGTTGCCTCAACACTCCTCTACACTGCACACATGACACCTATCGCTCTCACCATTGCTGGCTCGGATTGCTCTGCAGGTGCTGGTTTGCAAGCTGATCTCAAAACGTTTCAGCATTTCCAGGTCTATGGTCTCACGGCTGTTACCTGCGTGGTATCGGAGACACCGCTGATCGTTCGTCATGTTCACCCAATCCCTGTCGATGTCGTGATCGATCAAGTGGAGCTTCTCTTGCAAACATTTCCCATCGGCGCCATCAAGACGGGTATATTATATTCCGCAGCTCACATCGAACGTTTGGCTGAATTACTTGCAAAATATCCTAACATTCCGTTAGTAATTGATCCCGTCATGATCGCCTCCACCGGCGATCCGCTGATTGAAGAAAATGCCATCATCGCGTATAAAGAAAAACTGTTGCCCCTCGCCACTCTCATTACGCCGAATCTTCCCGAAGCGGCAGTCTTGCTTGACAGAAAAGAAATTTTCACGAATGAATTCCATGATGCGGCGCATCAACTGGCACAACGGTTTCAAGTGTCCGTATTATTAAAAGGTGGACATCTTAACGAAGAATCTTGTCTCGATTATTTGGTGGAAGGTGAAGCAACTTATGAATATTCATCGCTGCGCATCAACACAAAAGCATCTCACGGAACTGGTTGCACTCTCTCAGCTGCCATCACAGCAAACATCGCATTGGGTAAGGACCTAACCGAATCCTGTGCTAATGCAAAAGCCTTCATCAATCACTCCCTAATCACGAGTATTGCGTGGAATAATTATAATCATGGGGAAATTCACGTTCTTAATCAAGGAACCGTGTCTTAAATTGTTCATTTTTTTTTGAACAAATAATTCTTTACAGGTCGAAAAATCTGTACTACGATAAGCTCTCAACCCCAGCTTTATGAAATTATTTGGCACAGACGGCATCCGTGGCACGGCAAACGAATTCCCCATCACTCCTGAAATCGCACTGCGAGCTGGCAAGGCCATCACAGCAGTTCTACGCGGCTCTGACCCTAATCGACGTCGTGTGATCATCGGCAAAGACACACGCATTTCTGGCTATATGTTAGAGACGGCACTCACCAGTGGTTTGGTTTCTACGGGGATGGACGTTTTGTTAGTAGGGCCGCTACCTACCCCAGCGGTGGCACATCTTACCAAATCCATGGGTTGCGCAGCAGGGATCATGCTGACAGCCTCTCACAATCCATATGAAGATAATGGACTGAAGATTTTCGGAGCCGATGGCTACAAACTATCTGATGAACTGGAAGAAAAAATCGAAAATTTCATCCTTGGTGAAACACAACAAGAATCCCCTACCCCACCAGCACAAATCGGCAAAGCGACAAGGATCGAGGATGCACGCGGTCGTTACATCGAGTTCGCAAAAAACACTGCTGATAACATTTCTCTGCACGGACTAAAAATCGTAATCGATTGCGGAAATGGCGCGGCCTATTACGTAGCTCCGCTCATTTTTCGAGAGCTTGGAGCCGAGGTGATTACAATGGCGACCCAACCAGATGGTATCAACATCAACGCAGATTGCGGAGCTCTCTATCCTGAAGCTGCTGGTGAGTTAGTGAAAAAACATGGCGCAGATCTGGGTGTATCATTCGATGGCGATGCTGACCGTGCGATTTTTACCGATGCCGATGGCAATACGGTTAGCGGTGATCGCATCATCGCGCTGTGTGCACTTTCACTAAAACAACGCGGTCAACTGCGCGGCAATAGCATCGCCGTGACAGTGATGACCAATCTAGGTCTTCATGGAGCCATGGAAAAAGCCGGCATCTCGGTGCTGACCACAGGTGTAGGTGACCGACAAGTCATCGAATGTCTTCGCGCTCATGATCATTCCTTTGGTGGTGAAAATTCAGGGCACTTAATTTTCGCCGATCATGCGACTACCGGCGATGGAATTTTGTCAGCGCTACAAGTGCTGCGCGTGATGAAAGAATCAGGAAGATCATTGCAATCACTCGCCGAATGCATGGATGAATACCCACAGCAACTAGAAAGCTTCAAAGTGCCCTCTAGGCCAGCCCTAGAAAGCCTAACAGATTTTCAACAATTACTCAAGGAAGCCGATCGCGCACTTGGCAAGCACGGACGTCATTTGATTCGCTATTCAGGCACAGAAAATAAAGCGCGGGTTCTTGTCGAGCATCCTGATCAAGAAACCGTTAGCCACTGGTGTGAGAGGCTCAGCGCGGCGTTACTGCAATCGATCTCGGCATCAATTTCTCATTAACAATATAGATCCTAAAAATATGCCTATACTCATCAATCGTTCATTGGCAACATTTCCCATCGGGAACATTCCACTAGATCAACACGACATGCCAGAAGGCTTGTGCAGACATCCTCACGCTTGGATCAATCGCAGCGAAGCACTAGCATTTTTGCAATCAGGAAAAAGAACACTGGTCGATGCAATCGGAAATCCGCTAGCTTGGACAGGGGCAGAAGCTGATCTCTCCAATACCTATCAGGCCAGCATTTCATTTCTATTAGTTCACTCGTGGGATCTACTCAAAGCGAACGAAGACTACGTATCTAAACTTAATGAATCAACGCTCCAAGGTGACGTCCATTCTTCTGCTGTGATTGAAGGTCATATCCATCTCGGCAAAGGATCACGTATTCTCCCAGGAGTATTTATAGAAGGCAATGTGGTCATTGGTGAAAATTGCAAAATTGGACCCAACTGTTATCTTCGTGGTTCCACTTCAATCGGTGATCATTGCCACATCGGTCAAGCGGTTGAAATTAAAAACTCGATCATATTGTCATATTCCTCGATCGGTCACTTGTCTTATGTAGGCGACTCCATCATCGGTCATAAAGTGAACTTTGGTGCAGGAACGATCACCTCGAACTTACGCCACGATGGCAAGAATCATCGCACGCAAGTCAGTGATGAATTGATCGATACTGGCCGCAGAAAATTCGGCACCATCGTTGGTGACCATGTTCACACAGGGATCAATACATCGATCTACCCAGGTAGAAAAATTTTTCCTAACTGCTCCACACGCCCAGGTGAAATCGTGCAAAAAGACATTCGCTAATCTAACAAATCATCATAAAAAATCATGTGCGGTATCGTAGGTTACATTGGCAAAGCAGCAGCTCCTCCCATCCTGATCAATGGACTTCGAAGACTCGAATATCGTGGCTACGATTCCGCGGGTCTTGCGATCATCGAGGAGGGAAAAATCATCGTTGCTAAGGCCCCAGGAAAGGTGCAATCGCTGAGCAATAAAACGCGCGATGAATGGCCTCAGGAAAGGTTTGCTAACATTTCGTTAGGCATTGCCCACACTCGTTGGGCTACGCATGGTCCGCCTACAGAAGTCAATGCTCATCCGCATCTTGACCAAGCGGGAAACATCGCTTTGGTGCATAATGGCATCATCGAAAACTATCGCAGCCTACGAAGTAAGCTGGAAGCCAAGGGTCATCATTTTCTTTCCGAGACAGACACCGAAGTTCTATCTCATCTCATCGGCGATCGATACAAAGGCGATCTTTTTCAAGCCGTGTGCGATGCTCTTCACCTCATCGAAGGAACGTTTGGTATCGCAGTCATTGCAGCGAGCGAACCGAATAAAATCATCGTAGCCCGTCGTGGCAGCCCAATCGTGATCGGTATAGGCGAGGGCGAAACCATCATCGCATCGGACGCCTCTGCGATTCTCGCACACACACAACGAGTCATTTATCTCGATGATAATGATATCGCCATCATCACGGCTGATGGTATCGATATTCGTGATCTGCACAACATTCCAGTCAATCGTGAAATCTCTGAGTTAGAATTTGATACGGGTGCCGCCGAGAAAGCTGGATTTGCCCATTTCATGCTAAAGGAAATTCATGAACAGCCAGATTCCTTGCGCAATGCGATCCGTGGGCGACTGGATTTCAATCTTGGTTCATCGGTTCTTTCAGGCATGGGCTCATCGCCGCGCGACCTAGCAGAAATCAATCGCGTCGTGCTGATCGGCTGCGGCACATCATTGCACTCAGGTCTCATAGGCGAATATGCTTTTGAAGACCTTGCCGATATTCACGCGGAAGTGCAACAAGCTGCTGAATTTCGCTATCGCAATCCCATCATAAGTCGCAGTGATTTGGTCATCGCCATTTCCCAGTCGGGAGAAACGGCCGATACTCTTGCCGCTGTGCGCGAGGCTAACCAAAAAGGTGCCTTTGTGATGGGGCTATGCAATGTCGTAGGTTCCACCATCGCTCGTGAAACAGGTCGCGGCATTTATCTTCATGCTGGACCTGAGATATCCGTTGCATCGACAAAAGCATTCACTTGTCAAGTGGCGGTGCTGTTGATGATGGCGCTTAAAATGGGACGCTCCAGGCGCTATTCACGTCAAGAAGGTATGGACTTCGCTCGTGCCATAGAAGCCATTCCTGCACTGGTCGCACAAGTCATCGAGCAAGATCATCACATCGCTCAGATTGCAGAACTTTACTACCAAAACGAACATGCGTTTTTCATAGGTCGTGGTCCTATGTATCCTGTGGCTTTGGAGGGTGCGCTTAAACTGAAGGAAATTTCCTACATTCATGCCGAAGGCTATCATGCTGCAGAATTGAAACATGGACCCATTGCCTTGTTGCAAAAAGGAACTCCCGTGATTGCGTTAGCCAATGACATTCCCGGCAAAGATAAAACCCTCGGCAATGTGGAAGAATGCCGAGCTCGTGGTGCTAGGATTTTAGGCATCATCACCAGTGGCGATCACGAAGCGGCGGCGGCGATGGACGATGTGATAGAAATTCCTGCTTGTCATCCATTAGTCGCTACTGTCCCGACTGCAGTCGCATTACAGTTGTTCGCCTATCACATCGCGAGATTACGCGGCTGCGAAATTGATCAACCCCGCAATTTGGCAAAATCTGTTACTGTGGAATGATGTGATTTTGGAAATCTCTCCTGCTGAATTTTCCAACGAATCAATGATAGAAGTAACGACCAATACGACAACAAAATGGGAAGAAATGAATCTCACACGAGCTGCTCATGCCTATCGTGCCGTGCATTTTTTACGCGAAATCGCCCGCGCTGTTTGCACATTCGGAGCGCCACTTTCTGTATGGGTGATATTGCAGGAATTTGCTAGTGAACCGCCTAGCAGTGCAACATTTTTTCTGTGGTTAGCTGGATCGATAGGTCTCTATCTCACTTCATTCCTAGGAATTACTTACAGCAGTTTATCGATGCGTCCACTGCTGGCGTCTCTCTTTCTTGCACTCGTCGCCGGACCTGCCGCGTATGCAATCATTCCTTATGTCTTGCAAATACACGAAGCCCTGAGTTACGCGATTGTCTTTGGCTTTATCTTCGCGCACTCATTACCATTTCTCTGGGCTTGGTATCAGCTGGTTCGACTTTCACCCACGGAAAAACTAATCGCTCGACCCTGTCCAAAGATACTTTCTCTCCCTGAACTCTATCGAGAAATGTTCAGCGTCTGGCCTGGATTGAAGCGCTCAACAATACGCGCTCTGATCGCTGATGTGCTAACATATACCACGTCTCTAACACTGTGGCACGTCGGTAGCTTGTTCGCGATGCTAGTCTTTTTAGTTGTCTGCCTCATGCCGTTATTTCTTAGAACGCATGGTATTGGCGAAGTCACCATGCAGTTGCTAGCACTGCTTATTTTATTGCTAATTGCTGGTCTCATGCAGAGCCTGCTTCGGAGAACTGCGCGCTAGTTTTCCCGCGCTTCCTATGCAGATCAAGTCGAGCGCGATCACCGCCCGCCGATCATTTTCTGCGTTCGTTTCAAGACGACCAAGTTCATCTTCCTGAAATAGGATTCATCCGTCGCATTCTACGCACGTTTTTTTTCCCCGCGATCCGCGGTCGGAGACTTGATCATTTTTTGATAGAATTGTTCAGTCGTTATGGGCCTGCTTTGGCACTAGGTAATCCCGGTGAGAAACATTTACCATTTGGCGCCGCGCGAGTGTATTGTACGCACGATTGTTGGAAAGCGAAGGTAGCAGAAATTGCGAATCGAGCAGATTATGTTTTGTTAGTTGCTGACAGCACTCCGGGAGTCGAGTGGGAGATCTCGAATTTTTTAAGGTCACCGTGGAAGGAAAAGACCATCTTCATTTTGGCTCCGAAATCAAAAGATTTGCGTGAAGCACCCACTGTCGCGGCGGCCATAGCCGCTGCGGGCGTGCCAGAGAAAGGGACTACGATTCTCAATTGCTACTGGGACGCTCAGGATACGCTGCAGCTTCTAAGAGCGGAAATACCACGTAGCCCAGCAGCATTCATCGTGGCGATACAAAATCTTTTTCCGTGATCGCGCTGCGCGAATTACAAGCAAATGACCGACGCAACCCAGTGCAACGTGGAACACTGTGAGGCCATAAATCTCTGGCAAAGTTACTATTACAATCGTGAACCCTAGACAACACCCGCGAAGTCTTCACCCTTGCCGCTAACTGCGACTCAGCAATCTTGCGAAATCAGTCATCGTTTAGTCATTCGATTTTGCCGATTGATTAGCGCATCGATGATTGTAGGGCTGGCGGAGATTTCATCGCGAAGCAGCATTCCTGCGGCTCCTGATACTTTTAAATAATGGTCCGTAGGTAATGTTGGTTCATGCAAAAAACGCACGTCGTCGCGATCCGGTGGACGTTGATTGCATTTGAAAATCGCAGTTCCTTCATCAACCTCATCAAACATCGCGATGTAGAGCATTTCGACACCACTGCGTTTCGCGGCTAAACATTGCGACCAGAGAAATTGCCCAGCGTGACGAGGAATCGCATCGAATTTTGTTTTACTATCTCGATTCATATTGCGCCAACTGAATCCTGGAAATACGACAGGAAGATAACTCGATTTTTTTTCTTGGCACCATTTCACATCACCAAGCAAATAATTTTTTTGATAGCGGTCGATCCCTTTATCATCAGCATATCTCCCCACTGTCCAAGGACTAACGATTTCAGCCATGGCAATGACTTCAAGAAGTTTAGGATCATTCACAGCATCGCCATTGAGATCTCTCCAGCGCATCGGAACACCTAGCATCACGGCGCAACCATGCTGATGAAAATAATCAATCAAGTCTCGGCACTCATCGAGCGTGTATAAACGATCCCCTGAAAATCCCACGCCCCAGATCGTCACTAAAGGTTTTCCTTGATGACGCTGATATGATTGATCTTTGGTAATGGTCATTTTTTCAGTGAGCTCTCGCCAATCGTTTTTGACAATATTCATCGCGCCTTTTTTCAGACCTGATAAATCATACATCACAGAATAACTGCGTCCATTTTGATTCGCAGCCTCACGACAACGACTGAGAACGACAGTCCGAATTTGCTTAATTTTTTCATCATTCAGTCCAGTGGCAAATCGTTGCACAAATGCCCCATCAATTCCATAATTACGCATCCATGAATAATGCGTATTTACCGTCGCTTGATCTAACGAACTAAAGACGTAAGCGCTGCTGCCATCAGGAAATTTCAGATCAGTGCCATAGCGATTTTGCTCGGAAATTTCTGTCAAATCCGGCCATGCATCAACACGAATATTGTCATAATTTGGTCTTTTACCATTACTCGTCCAATGTATCCAAGATTTAGGTGATCCATCTCCTTGGGTCGTGAACCAACCTTGATAGCCACAGAAAATTTTTCCCTTCAGCGCAGATGGATCTACTCCTTTTTGATGAACTCCGGCATAAGGAACGAGAACCTCGTTATATGTTGGAATGATTTTTTCTCCATGACTCATCATTATTAAGCCAAGAGTAATGATGGGGACTAAGAAAATAAATTTCATTATACTTTAAATAGCCCACCACGTTTACCACCAATAATGGCTGCACCCATAATCGCGACTGATAAAAACACCATCGCCCACAGACCAAGTGCGGCGGCCAACTGCTCGCCATTTCCTAGCGTGCTGAGAAGTGTGTAGATTGCCTTTGTAATCGGGTAGTGCTCGGTTTGTTGAGCTAAAATCAAACTATCGCTCACTTCTAACATCGCAAAAGCAAATGCCAAAATGGCTCCTGCTGCAAGGTTGGCACCAATCAAAGGAATGGCAATTTTTCTTAGTGAGCGCGCTGGTGTTGATCCCAATGAACGTGCTGCTTCTTCAAGCACTGGATTACTTTGCTGCAATCCTGCTACCGCCGAACGGACAATATACGGAAGACGACGAAACGCATATGCTACAATTAACAGCAACGCTGGATTGCCATCGGCACCAACGAGAAAAGCAAATGGCTTGCCGGGCTGCGACAGCGCAAGATAACCAAACGCCATGACTAAGCCTGGCACGGCAAGCGGAAGCATGACTAAACCGTCAAGCAGACCACGACCGCGGATTTTACTGCGCACTACTACCCACGCAATGGCGAGCCCCAGAATCAAATCGATTACGGTAGCGACCGAAGCATAATAGAGCGAATTTTTGATCGATGGCACCACCAACGAATTACCTAACGCTTCATCGAAATGGCGCATGGTCAAGGTGTTAGGTAATACCGTTTGATACCAATCATTTGAGCAGGAGAGAAAAATCACTCCCACATGAGGAATCGATGCCACAAGGAACAACAGTAGAAATACACCAGCCACCATGTAGGAACGAATACCCTTCAGTGGGACATCATTACTTCGACCTTTCGGACGCGGTGCTGTGCCAAGGGGCGATCGTCCAATCACCAATTTCGATACAGCAAACACCACCGCAGAAATCGCCAGCATGATAGCAACAATCGCATAGGGCAATGGATTGCCTCCTAGATCCTTGATGCCATCATAAACCTGCACGGGAGCGACTCTAGCGTAATCAAACACCAGCGGTACACCGAGTTCCGTGAAGGCCCATATAAATACAATCGATGAACCAGCAAATACTCCGGGCATGGCTAGCGGAAAAGTAATTTTCCAAAATCTGCGCCACGGTGGACAACCCAAATTTTCCGCTGCTTGCTCCATCGCAGGATCGAGATTTGCCAATGCCGCCGCAATGTTCATGTAGAGAATCGGATAGAGATGCAGTGCATTCATCAATACAATCCCTAAAAATCGACCATTGGCTAACCAATCATACGGATGCGCCGCATCCATCCAACCGAGATCAATCAATAGTGCATTCCAAGCGCCATCTACACCGAGCATTTCTTTCACTCCTACAGCACCCACAAATGGTGGCAAAATCAGCGGCACAAGGACAAGTACGCCCAATATTTTTTTCCCCGCAAAATCATATTTATGGCCTAACAGCGCTAGCGGAAAAGCAATCATCAATGTCACCATCGTGCTCGTGATCCCTAACAGAAATGCGTTCCATAGACCCTCAAGATACACCGGATCATGAAAAACCGCGAATACATAGGAAAGGGTGAATCCTCCACCTTTCTTCCAAAACGCCTCACTCACAATCGTCCATGCGGGATAGACAAAAAATATCGCAAACAACACCATTACAGATGCCATGACTCCTATCGCGTATCCTTTTTTCATGGCTGATTATTCCTTCCTTTTACTTGATGCGCGATCTCCTCAGCGCGCTGATAATTGGCGCGAAAAATAGCACCTAACTCCGCAGCCCGCGTCGCAACCACTAGAGCATCTTTCGATTCTAACAATGGATCGCCTTGGCCTACTTTTTCATAATCCAATACCGAAACATCAAAAAATACTGACATGGCTTCTGGGGGAAAGTTTGCCTCTCGTATGGCTTTCCACGCGCGTTTCATTTCCTCGTGCGAATCAATCCCCATGATGCGAACGATACTCCGCAAGGTGCGAAATGCTTTTCCTGTTAGTTCAGGACGATAAACAAACGCACCTGTCGTATCATAAGGAATCCCTCCCCCATCGACAAAATTCGCTAGATTTTTTGCGGTATAAACATCACGCCGCACTGGCATCCGCCGCAAGGCACGCTCCTTGGGACCGAGTGGAGTTCCTGCTTTCGCATCCCACAATACTTGACCAGCTTCACTCATGACAAATTCCACAAATGCCTGCGCCACACGTGGATTCGGAGCGCCGCGAAATACAGCGATCGGATCACCACTTAGTGAAGAACCTCCTACTGGCGGCACCCATTGCAGACGAGAAGTTCCATCCGCACGTTTCAATTCATCACTGAAAGATCGACCATAAAAATCCACACACATGCCAGCCACAGAATCCCCCTGGCCCACATCTTGCGGAATCTTAGAAGCGCTATCGGTAAAATAGCGCGCATTCGCAGACAATCGTTGGATCAATTGTAAGCCATTCTGCCACCCTTGCGCTGCGGCGATTTTTTGATCCACTCCCGGCACCGCCATGGCATCCTGCATTTGCTGTTGCATCAACAATTCAAACGCTCTTGCCACCGTGCCGCTCTTGCTCGGATCAGCGAGTGCTAAGTAACCAGCATAACGGGCATCACCCAAATCATCCCACTTACTCGGCACTGATAAGCCCAGTCGCTTCAGTCCATCCTCATTGTAACAAATGCCAAACTGTGATAAACAAGCAGCAACCCAAGTGTGCTCGTTGTTATAATATTGCTCTCCAGAAAAATATTGCATCACAGCTTTTTCACTAAACCAATCGGGGTGGTTCTCGAACACCTCCAACTTTGCGAGCCTACCGACTTTATCCTGCGTTTTGAATTCGTAATCACCTCCACCAAAAAAAAGATCAATGCCAATTCCCTCCGCGCCACGATCTTTCGCAGCTTCGAATCCAGAATCTAACACTTTTCTGATCTCAGCTGTTCCGCCTGGCGTACGCCAATCGACATACACACTACGACCACTCTGTTTCTTCCACCAAGACGCGAATGCCTCGCCATACTCATCGCGGATAGATTCATTGTGCGGCGAAATAATCACCAAGCGATCATTGGCGTCGTGCGGGTTCGCGGTGGCAGTCTCGCGCCGCAAGACCATGGGTAGCGCGATGATGGCTAACAACAAACCAGCGATGATAAGGAAATTTTTCACAACTCTAGGATTATTATTTGGCGAGGAAAATTACGTCCTCGCGGTTCACTGTTAGTTTTACTGCATCGCCCAACGCATAGAGTCGTTGTGGGTTGAGCTCTACAACTTGTAAACGCCCAGAAACTGTTTCTACCCAATACTGGATGCGTTGACCCAAATAAACTTTTTCTATTACATTACCCACGATCGATCCATCATCGCAAATGCGCAGGGCTTCAGGACGAATGGAAATTTTCACCTTATCACCCGCTAATGGTTGCCACGATTCATCAGTCACTCGACCTTCGATACCGATCGAACCCCATTTGGCGATCGAATCAACAAACCCGTGATCGAACTGACCATCTAACAAATTCGTCTCGCCGATAAATCCCGCAACGTAAGCACTTCGCGGATTGCGATAGATATCTTCCGGCGCGCCTAGTTGCTCGATCACCCCGCCTGCTAAGATCGCCATGCGATCAGCCATCGCCAGAGCCTCTTCTTGGTCATGAGTCACATACACCGCAGTTAGCCCGTATTCTTTTACAATACGTCTTATTTCGCGTCGCATTTCTACACGCAACTGCGCATCAAGGTTGGATAATGGCTCATCTAACAAAAGACATTTCGGTCTGACCACCAAGGCCCGCGCCAGTGCAACGCGTTGTTGTTGTCCGCCCGACATGGCATCAATGGATCGTTCTCCATAGCCTTTCATTTTCACCATCTCCAGCGCCTCATCGACACGTCGTTTGATTTCATCCTTAGGCACTTTACGTTCCTCAAGACCGAAAGAAATATTTTTTGCCACTGTCAAATGCGGCCACAGCGCGTAACTTTGAAACACCATCGCCGCTTCGCGTTTATGCGGAGCTAAGTCAGTCACATCACGATCTCCAAAAAAAATCTTCCCTTCATTCGGAGTTTCCAAACCTGCAATACAGCGTAATAGTGTTGATTTTCCACAGCCCGAAGCACCTAACAGAAAAAACAGCTCCCCTGGATGAATTTCCAAACTCACTCCATTCAGTGCCCGAGTTTCACCAAACGCCTTGACTACTTTTTCCGCTCTTATTGATTCCATAAACGCTGAGGTTTATCCTCAACGAATTCATCAGCTTGGCAAGAATATTGATTGCTTTGTAAGATACACTTTCTTACTGATGAAATAAAAAACGCCGCTCTTGCTCAGAATGAACTGAACAACAATCCAAGACTGGCGAAATTATATCGCCGATACATTGATAGGAAATTCACGCCACAACAAGGAGAACGCAATTCTCAGCTTATGGCGATGACTACCTTTATCTTTCGTGCTACGTCCGAGGAAACCACTGCCGCTCTGGTGATGTTCTACTATGACTTGAATCAAGATATTTTCAACGATACCAGAGAAACGCACGAAAACGAAATGCGTAGCCACTTGGAAGGAATACGGCAAACATGGCTGGACTCACTGAACACAGCCGAGCGGAATCATTACGCCAATCTTGCCGAGGTCAGTCAGAACCATACGAACGCATTTCGTGTATGCCGAGAACTGGCAGACAATGACGGGCGATTCTTTCTTTCCTTCGCCCAGATGGAAGAGCGCATCGGCATAGATCGACAAATCGCTTCGCGCATTCTCAGGCAGTTCGCAGGACTAGGAATCATACAGGTGACGGAAAAGGGAACACAGAACAAGGCAATAGAAAAGGAAGGCGGCAAAATCGTAATGCGAGGAAAGGCGACCAGTTACCGCTGGCTTCTCAGAGACACAAGCGAGCCGACTACATGTTCAGAAATGCCGACCGTTTCCAACGAAAAACCAATCGAAAACCAATCAATCTAAATCATGCAATCAAACATTTGTTTTACACTTGCGCTTGCCGTGCAGATCGTTTTTTTCATCGTTGAAATTATTCTCCGCTCATTATGAAACAATCGTATAAAATGCAGTGAGTGAAATTTTCGTTTTATCGTTTGCCGTCTGTCTCGAGAGGGGCAGGCGGTTTCTACATACTTGACACCTAACGAGAAACGGAATACAGTAAATGCATGCTGACAAAACTTCGTGAATCATTCATTGATCTGAGTCATAAGATTGACGATTTAATTGCGCGTCCAAACGAAAAAAGCAAAGCGAAACTTTTTTACCGCAGAAAACTGGAAAAAGAAAAAAGAATTACAGATGATATCGTAAGGGAATCTGTAAAAGAGACTGCGAAGCATAATGAAACACAAAAGAGCAAGACAATACGCACAATAAAGGGGGTGTCATAATTTTTGTGTAAGTGCTTTCTGCTGATGTGTATCATCACCAGAACCAGCACATCCAAATGAAACCAACAATAACTAACGAACTCCTCGACGAGCTACT
>CAIRGO010000250.1 GCA_903878115.1 Akkermansiaceae bacterium
TCGCACTCAAAAACGGCACACTGGTCTTTCCAGCACAGTTCCGAGCAGCCGATGGGAAACCATGGTCCACCATCGTCTGGTCCGATGATCATGGTAAGCAGTGGCATACGGGTGTGGGCGTAAAAAGTGATACTACTGAGGCACAAGTAGTGCAGCTCGATGATGGTTCAGTGATGATCAATTGCCGCGACAATCGAGGAGGAGCGCGGACCATCGCTGTAACCTCGGATCTTGGGAAAACGTGGCAACTTCATCCTACAGATCGCAAGGCACTTCGCGAACCTGTATGCATGGCAAGCTTGTTTGCATGGCAGCGAAAGCAGGGCAGCGAGTTATGGTTTTCCAATCCGAATGCTACCAATGGCCGACACTCGATGACATTAAAACGATCTCTTGATCAAGGTATGACGTGGCCAGAGAAGGAACATCTTCTTTATGATGTGCGCCCTGGTTTTGGTTATTCTTGCATTACTGCCGTCGATGATCAACATCTGGGCGTGATCTACGAGGGTAATAGTAGTTTGTACTTCCTGCGCTTCAAGATCACTGAGTGAGCGAGTGCTGAATCCGAGCGCGAAAAGCGCGTGCTGCAGCGATAATTTGCGGCGCTAGCTGAGCTTCAGGCTTGGCAAAGGGCGGTACGAACCATGGATAACTCCCTAACAAATCGGTTATTACTGCCACTTCGCCATCGCAGGTGGCATCACCACAGCCAATGCCAATGGTAGGAACTCCGATGGCGGAGGTAATGCGCATGGCGACATCAGCGATAATGGACTCTAGTACAATCGCGCAAACTCCCGCTTTTTCTAGTGCTTGTGCATCGTCGATCAACGATTGTGCGGAGCTTTCATTTTTTCCCTTTTTGCGATAGCCTCTTTCTTCCAGAACATGCTGCGGCAGCATTCCGATATGGCCAATCACGGGAATACCAGCGTCTATGATGGCTTTAATTTTTTCTGCTTCGTTGATCCCGCCTTCCAGCTTCACCGCCTCTGCCCCAGCTTCACGCAGTCGCAGTGCCGATTTGGCAGCCTCAGATGGTGAATTATACGAGTGAATCGGCAGATCACCTAAGATCAATGCTCGTGGTTGCGTGCGAGCGACAGCTGCGATGTGGTGCAGCATGTGCTCCATGGTGACATGAGTGGTATCAGGAAAGCCAAGTACCACCATGCCGAGAGAATCTCCGACCAGTAGAATATCAATTTCCGCTTCATCCAGTAATCGTGCCATCGGATAATCGTAGGCGGTGAGCGCAGTGATCCGCTGCTTTCCCTTGAGCATCATTAGCGCATCCACTTTTTGCTGTGCGGTCATGGCGGTAGCATTGCTCAGCCTTACTTGAAGAGCAAGAAAAAGCCGCATCCATCAATGATGAATGCGGCGGAATATTTTCGGTTAGGAAAAGAATTATTGTCCTGGAGCTGCAGGAGCGGCAGCGTCAGCAGCGGCTTTCGCGGCAGCAGCAGCGGCATCTTCTGCGGCTTTTGCGGCAGCGGCAGCGGCTTCTTCCGTAGCTTTAGCAGCAGCAGCAGCGGCGTCTTCTGCATCTTTTGCTGTGGCATCAGCTGCAGTGGCTGCTGTATCTTTTACTGCATCAGTGGCGGTAGCAGCAGCTTCTTTGGTTGCTTCTGCGGCGGCATCGGTCGCTGTTTCTGCTTTTTTGCATGATACGGCGAGGATCGGCAGAGCGATGGCGGTGATGATAGTTGTGAATTTCATATAGTTACTATTTATTGTTGTTATTTGATTGTGAATGCAAGTTCACAAAGAAAAAATGTATAGAGTTTCTGCGCTAAGTCAAAATCTAAATATGCTAGTAAACTTACGCGATTGTCTTAGATCTTCACGGCAGTCATGAATCCGCGATCGCCGATAGTGTCTTGGTATTGTCCGATTTCATAGCCAAGATCCGTTAGCATGGCGGCGTATTCTTGGGGAGAATAACATTTTCCTTGGGTGATATTCATCAGTAAGGAAGAATACTCGGCCACTGCCAGCGGGCCACATTTATCATCATTGATGAACGCATCATGGATGATCAATAGACCTCCATGCGTTAGGACTTCAGTGGCTTTTTGTAATAATATTTTCACCTCGGGAAAATCCCAGTCATGCAGCACGTTAGAAAATAAAATCATGTCTACTGTCGGCCAATCTTGCGCAAACATATCAGCGGCGATCACGGTGATTTTATCTTCTAGTCCGTAGTTGGCAATTTCTTGCCGACAGATGGAATCAACGGGCGACTGTTCTAATACGGAAGCGCTAAGCTCAGGATACGCCGCGACCAGAGCGGATGCATAAATCCCTGAGCCTCCGCCGACATCGAGCAGATGACGTCGCGCGCCGATATGTGGCGCTAATGCTTTAGCTAAAAATTGTCCAAACACTCGGCCACGGCAATTCATCAACGCGGTGAAATTTCTGGCAAACTCAGGATCCAGCATCGATGCATGCCAATCGTGCGCATCATCTTTCGCCTGCCAGTTGGCTGGTTTTCCGCTACGTAATACGCTGAGAAATCCTAACACAATCGGCGTGTCTTTGATCGGTTGGTAGTAAGGCCCCATGAACCAGGGAGAGTCGCTGACAAAATATTCGACGCTCTGAGCGGTGAGATGATGGCGGTGATCGTCGTCTGTAGTGAGTAAATTGTTGGCGCGACAAAGCGTGAGCAATACATCCACCGGACGCGGGGCAAAGCCAAAATGGGCGCATATTTCCTCGCTGGTAACCGACGTGTGCTGATGCAGCCAAGTGAAAAAATCTGCGTGCATCAGTGCGGCAGTAATCAATTCAGCGGCGTATTGGCGATCACGGTAGCGAAGAATCTGTGAGGGGTCGCTGCTTGGTAGAGTGGTGAGTGGGTGGTTCATTTTGTAACAGGTAAGACATTTTATGTGCCCATGGTGTTGCCATAGAGGTCAATGTGCAATCGTGGAGTGTAGCGAAATCCATACGTTTTACAAAGCTCTGCAACCTGAAATGCCGCAGCATGCAGGGTGGTGGTATCGATGCCCTGTGGCATCAATAATACTTTATGCGCTGGCACATCGAGATGATTTTTATCTAATAGATCGATCAATTCAATCACATCATTTTCTCCACTAACCACAAATTTGAGTTGGTAATCACAGTGGTTGATCCAAGCGCGTATCACATCGGGCTGCCAACGTGATTTTTCGTGTCTTGCAGACCAAGCACCAGCGAACTCTTCGCTTGGCGTGGAGTGGGCGAGCTTGGGGCTGAGCGAGGCGAGATCACAGGCGATTTCGTTAGGCAATATGGTGCCCGCGGTCTCGATGGTGATGTGCTTGCCTGCCGCACGAAGTAAAGCGGCGAGCGTGTGGATTTCTTTGGCTACCATCGGCTCACCACCAGTGAGGACAATATGCTGCGCAGGATAGGCTAATGCTTTTCCCACTACTTGTGCCACTGTCACCTCATCACCAGTGGGATTCCATGAGGCATAAGGGGTATCACACCACACGCAGCGAAGATTGCAACCGGAAGTGCGGATGAACACACTGGGGACGCCAGCTAGTGATCCTTCTCCTTGAATCGAGTGGAAAATTTCTGAAATTAGCATGGGGCAGCGGGTAGCAGCGGGGTTTCCAGATAGTCTGTCGGGTCAGTAAGATTGGCTAACAAAAATGCCTCGCGTCGCTCTACACAGGTGCCGCAAGTGCCACAATGAATCTCACCGCCTTTGTAGCAAGACCACGTTTTTCGATAGTCAATACCTAACGCTGTTCCGCGAGTGGCGATCTTAGCTTTATCCATTGAGATGAATGGACGATCAATGCTCACTTGAGCGTAGGTACCTTCGCGAACTGCTTGCGCCATGCCTTGCATGAAGCACTCCCGACAATCGGGATAAATGGTATGATCGCCGGCATGAGCAGCGATGACCAAGCGCCCAGCGCCTTCGTTTTCGGCAATGCCGGCTGCGATGGCGAGCATGATGCCATTGCGAAAGGGTACTACAGTTTGCTTCATGTTTTCCTCCGCGTAGTGACCATCGGGAATTGCATCGCCGCCTTGCAATAAACTACTTTGGAAAATCCGCGTGAAAAAATCCAAGTGAATCACTTCATGGCGAATCGATAAAGCCTCACAATGCCACGCCGCATAGGAAATTTCCCGCTCATTGTGCTTGGATCCGTAATCAAAACTCACCGCCACGCTGACTGCACCAGTCGAATGAGCATGATACAGCGCGGTGACGGAATCCATCCCGCCGCTCAATAAAACGATGGCTGGTGCGAGTGACATGATTTATAAAATCGCTCCTGGCGCGTAGTTCACTGCGTTCGGGTATTTCGCTTCTAACGCTTTGATCATCGCGGAAAATGTTTCCACTTGTTGATCGGCCGCACCGGTCTCGCGTTTGCCTTTTTCCATGATCTCATCGAGCGTCGCTTTGCTGAGTCCAATGCGCTCATCGGCGGCGAGTCGCTCGATCAAATTATTGTGGTCGATCACTCCTGTTCGCAATTCTTTTACCGTTGCCACGGCGTGCTCTTTGATGGCTTTATGCGCGGTTTCACGACCTACACCTGCTTTTACCGATTCCATCATTACCGTGGTGGTCATCAGGAATGGCATGTAGTGTTGCGTCTCGGCAGCGATCATTTCTGGATAATTTTCCATTTGATCGAGAACAGTGAGGAAAGTTTCAAACAATCCATCTAACGCAAAAAAGGAATCGGGCAACATGATCCTACGCACCACCGAGCAGGAAACATCACCTTCATTCCACTGATCGCCAGCAAGTCCAGCTGCCATCGCGAGATAGCCCTTGAGGATCACGTGAAATCCATTTACCCGTTCGCAGGATCGCGAATTCATCTTATGCGGCATCGCGCTGGATCCAGTTTGTCCTGGAGCGAATCCTTCACTCGCGGTTTCATGGCCTGCCATCAAGCGCAGTGTCTTGCAAAACGATGACGGCCCCGAAGCCAGATCGGTGAGGCAAGAAACCACGCGAAAATCTAACGAGCGTGGATAGACTTGTCCCACATTGATCCACACGCCGGACATGCCTAGATGCGAGGTGATCAATTGCTCTAATGCCGCTACTTTTTGCGCATCGCCATCGAACAATGAGAGTTGATCCATCTGTGTGCCCACTGCTCCTTTGAGGCCTCGCACACGGTATTGCTCGATCGTCGATTCCAGTTGCAGATAACTTTGGAAAAATTCCTCGCCAAACATCGCAATGCGTTTGCCCAAAGTCGTCGGTTGCGCCGCTACATTGTGCGTGCGTGCCGTGAGAATAATTTCTTTGTTGCTCTCCGCATGCTTACGAAAACGATGCAATGTCGTGATGCACTTATCGCGCAGAAGCAGCAATGATTTGAATACTTGTAGTTGTTCGACGTTTTCTGTGAGGTCGCGCGAGGTCATGCCCTTATGCACCTGTTCGTGCCCAGCGAGGTCGTTGAATTCCTCGATGCGCGCCTTCACGTCATGTCGCGTGGTGCGCTCGCGTTGCATGATCGATGCGACATTGATGTCATGTTTTACCCGCTCATACGCAGCGATGGCCTCATCAGGGATATGCAAACCAAGCCCCTGCTGCGCTTTCATCACTGCAATCCAAAACTCACGCTCCAGAAGAATTCTTCCCTCCGCCGACCAAATCGCCTGCATGCCTTCCGAGGCGTACCGTTCTGCTAATACATTCGCAATCACACGTCTTGTTATCCCATCCAGACCCTTTGCGCAACGCCTTTTCGGCAAGAGGCCTGCAAAATTTCCCTTTGCTCTCGCAATGCTGGTTTCTGGATTACGATCGCGATGCGAAGCGGAAAATGCGCCGAATCGAAAAAAAGAATTGCCATCAGTGCAAACAACTGTGTATTTTTTCGCCCGCTACGAATAACCAGCGCGGTTAGCTCAGTGGTAGAGCACCACCTCGACACGGTGGGGGTCACTGGTTCGAGACCAGTACCGCGCACCATTTACGGTAAAAAATGTTTTTTTGCCATAAGCATCTAAAATTACTACAAACATAGTAATTAAAATAAAATCACCACCAAGGAGCGCGGACTTCATTCCGCTGCAAAGCCAAAGATCATACAGAAAATATCTTCACGTATATCAGGCTGGCTACAGATCGCAACTGAAGAAAAAATATGGAGATGCCGCACCTGGCCGAAAAGCCATAGCCGAAAAGCCATGGTCAACGGGAGTTCTCCACAGCATCCTTCAACGGGCGTTTTATCACGTAGTCTTCCGAGACCTTGTGACCTCCTTCAGTAACGGTGCGCTTCGTCAGGCAGCCA
>CAIRGO010000251.1 GCA_903878115.1 Akkermansiaceae bacterium
CATCTGATGGAAAATGGATCCGCCGGTATTTCGCTGGGCAAGCTCGTGCAAGTGTTGGCCGTGCTGGGATTGGAGCAAGATCTCTCTGCGGTGGGTAGCGACGATGTGCTGGGCCGCAAACTGGAAGACGCTCGTCTCACGGAAACCCGTCGGCGCGCACCGAAAAGAAAACTCAAGCCATGAGCAGGGAAATTGAAGTATGGGCTGACTGGCAAGAACTCGGTTCGCCGATTCTGATGGGGCACCTGCGTTCCTCTCTGACTCGGGGCAAGGAGATTTTTTCCTTCTCCTACGAGGGCGAATGGCTGGCAAGTGGTGCCGCACGGCAGATCGATCCTGATCTGCGACTCTTTGGTGGACCGCAGTATCTGAACTCCGGAGAACGACCGAACTTTGGTCTGTTTCTGGATTCGTCCCCGGACCGATGGGGAAGGCTCCTCATGCAACGACGAGAGGCGGCCCTCGCACGCGAGGCCAATCGTCCCGTCCATCGCTTGCAGGAAACCGATTACCTGCTCGGGGTGCATGATGAGCAGCGCTCCGGTGCCTTGAGATTTAAGGAGCGCGAAACGGGTGATGCCTGGCTCAACAACGAATCCTCGATGCGGACACCTCCGTGGACATCCTTGCGGGAATTGGAACAGGCAAGCTGGAAGATCCAGGACGCTTCCGCAAACGACGACCCTCATTATCTCGAATGGCTCAACCTCTTGATCGCGCCGGGTTCTTCGATCGGTGGCGCTAGACCGAAAGCCGGGGTCAGGGATCCCAATGGCGATCTTTGGATCGCGAAGTTCCCCGGACGCTCCGATGCTCGGGACATGGCCGCGTGGGAGATGCTCACCCACCAACTCGCAGTCAAAGCGGGCCTTCGTGTCGCGGAAGCCGACCTTCAACAATTCGGAAGCGGCCATCGGACCTTTATGACCCGCCGCTTCGACCGGGTGCGGGGGAGCAACGGGACGCAACGAGTCCATTTCGCCTCGGCGATGACCCTGCTCGGGCACACCGATGGAGACAATCATCATGCCGGGGCAAGCTACTTGGAGATCGTCGAGTTTCTCTGCCGCCAGGGAGCCGCAACCGTCAGTGATCTTGCGGAACTGTGGCGACGAATCGTTTTCTCCATCGCGGTTCGAAACACCGACGATCATCTTCGCAATCACGGCTTCCTGCTCACGGATGGCGGATGGCTTCTTTCTCCTGCTTATGATCTGAATCCCGAACCCACCGGAACCGGACTGAGTCTCAACATTTCGGAAACTGACAATGCCTTGAGTTTTGATCTGGCCATGGAGGTCGCTTCCTTGTTCCGGCTCAATCATGCGGCGGCGGAAGTCATTCTGCGAGAGGTCAAGGGTGTCGTGGGAACCTGGAAAAAACAGGCAAGCGATCTTGGGATCGCTCGCAGCGAGCAGGAAATCATGGCAGCGGCTTTTGAAGCCTGAGCCGATTTTTCGGTTCATCTGGATCGGATAGAGATTCATGACTTCACCGCCACCCATCCCGCAAAGTTTAGATGCCGCCAGAAGCAATCGACTGACGTAAATCCTTCCTGACGCAACAACTCCTCGTTCCAGTGTGCAGTTACCGGCACCAGCACGCCTTCGAGCGACATCCGCTTGCGGTCGATCTGGCTATCGGAATAGCCGTTCTCGCGTTTGATATTGAGGAAGAGCTCGACGAATGCGTCATCGATCTTGGCCGTGGCACCTAGCACTTTCTCCACGAGGATGAAAGCTCCTCCCGGAGCCAAGGACTCATACACTCGACGCACGATCTGCTGGCGGTATTCGATAGGCGTGAATTGCAAGGTGAGCACAGCGAGAACCACGCTGGAGGTCACACCGGGGAAATCACGGCGCAAGTCGGCAGACTGGATGGTGACGCGATTGCCATGGGGATGGTAAGCAAAGTTCTGGCGCGCGGCCTCGATCATGGGCTCGCTGATTTCGAGGCCGATGTAGTCGTTGGCTTCGCCGAATTGGGAGACGAAGGGCAGTAGTGCCTGACCACGGGAGCATCCCATATCGATGATGGCAGTCCCCGGTTGCACGAAGCGCCGGCCAACCTCGAAGGTCACCAATCGCATAGCGTTGTATTGGGGGATGCTGCGCTGCAGCATGTCGTCAAACACTGCGGTGACTTCCTGATCGAACTGCCAGGCACCGCGCGGCATCACCTCGTCTCGTTGCGTATCGCTCATGCCGACGTGTCGGATGTCAACGCGGCAGCCTCTTGACGATGCGCGTTCCCTCGGTCAGGCAAGTGCCTTCGCTTGTCACCCAGAATGAGGGAATTGAGAACTTGGCATACATGTCCCGGGTCCGGGGATTGCTTTCAATGGCGACGTAGCGGGCATTTTCTCCGTGAATTGGGAACACATCTTTCTTGAGCAAATGCTCTTTGATCGCCGGAGGATTCCACCACCCTTGGGGAGCGAAACACGCATCCTGCGGACGCCACCCGGTTTGCTCTTCGATCCGCTCCAGTGTCTTGATCATCCAGGTGACGGGTCGGGCGGTGATGAGCACAACTGTGTGAGGCCGCACAAGTTCCACCAACCATTGCCGGTATTCTTCCCCAGCGAGCCGTTTCTCCATGCGCTCAGGAGTGGTGCCGCGTGCTGCATTGTTGGCGACCAAAGTGTAGTTGAGATCCAGTAGTATGATCATAGGGTAATCTGAAGGAATTTGCTAAAGGAGTCCATGGCGCATTTCACTAAATCCATGCGTGTGCCATCGGGATAGGGCAGATCGAACTCAAACTCGATGGCCGCGCGGAGGCGTGCGGGATCGACGGGACGAGCAGAGGCGCAGGCCGCATTGATGTTGTTGGAAAATTCCTCCACCTTCACCGAGCGGAAGAACTGGCCGAAGAGATCCTTGAACTCAGCGACCGTGTGATACTTCTGCACCTTAGGTTTGTCCTGAAAATCGCCGATGCGAATGCCCGGTTCGTAGTCGAGACGGAACGCGATATTCCCGGCATTGCTTTCGTTCATGAAGGCCTTGCCATTCACTTGTCGCCAACCGGATTCCCCGGCGGAAGAAGCACAGGCATAGACCTTGGTGAAAGGTCTGCACAAGGCAGCGCACAGGCAGGCGATGTGTTCGCGGTCTTCGCGGAACGGCACGGAATTGAGCACGCTCGCGATGAAGATGCTCGTCCACTCTTTTCCTGCTGCTACTTGCGCGAGGAACTCGCGGGTCAACTCCAAGCTCTCCGCTTTGTTGATGCCCCCTGGGCCGAGGCGATACGGCTCGAATGGCGTGCAATCGATGCCGGACTGGCGCAGCAGAAATGTTTCCGTTAGGTGACCAGCACCGAAATCGAGAATGGTCGTTCCATGCTCCTTCGTCCAGCGCGTGCGGTCGGATGCCTTGCCGATGTCAAAGTCCTTGCAGGGCTTCGCGCCATGGGTTGCGAAGATGAAGCCATTGCCAAGCTCACGACGGACACGGCGTGCGCGACGGAACGAGTTAAAGCGCAGCATATCGGCGTAGCGCGTGTGGATGTCGAAGTCCATCGAGAG
>CAIRGO010000252.1 GCA_903878115.1 Akkermansiaceae bacterium
CTAATGATCTGAATAACAATAATCTACCCGATGATTGGGAGACGCTCACGGGTCTGGTAAATGTGACCACATTTACCGGTCGCAGTGAATATGGCGATCCTGATGCAGATGGCATTACGAATAACGATGAATATTTGCTAGGTTCCTCGCCTCTCACGTTAGAATTTCGCCCCAATGGAATTACGCGGGATACGTGGAGTGAAATTCAAGGCCAAAGCACTGCTCACCTCACCGCTGCACGCTCTCGCTTTCTTTCTCATCCTACTACCACTGCGCACGTGCCTAACATAGATGAAACTTCGCCTAACAAAATCGAAGGAAAAAACTACGGCGCGCGTTATCGTGGTTTTCTTATTGCCCCCACCACTGGCAGTTATCGCTTGTGGATCGCAGGCGATGATGATGCAGAACTTTGGTTCGCTGATGGCAGCGTTCTCGACCCTAGCTCTGCCACCCCGCTCACCAATCGTTTCGGAAAACAACTACTAGCCCACGCTCACGAGACTTTTTCCAAATCCTACCGAGACTTTGACCTAGCACCCACTCAGCGCAGCCGCAGTGTGCAGCTCACGGCTGGCCAAGCCTACTACATCGAGGTTCTGCATAAAAACGAATCCATCGCCACCAATCACATCACTGTCGCATGGGAAATCCCCGGTCAAGCCCGTGCAATCATTCCCACTAGCGCATTCCAAGGTGACGTTCCCCTCGCGACCGATGCCGATGCTGACTCCCTACCCGACTCATGGGAAATTGCCAAGGGATTAAGCATCACTGATAATGGTTTCACCGATGCGAAACAAGGGCAATACGGCGACTTCGATGCCGATGGCCTGAACAATTTGTTAGAATTCCAGCTCGGCACGAATCCAAAATCTGCCGACACCGATGGCGACACTCTCAGCGATTCCGCCGAGCTCAATTACTATCATACGAATCCTCTTGTCGCGAATGTCATCGCCACCACCCTGCACAGCACTCTACCTCTCAGCAGTCCAGTCGCTACCAGTTTCCCATGGAAAACTAACGCCAATGGTTCCATTTCCTCCTACGAACGCCGTGGTTGGATTGATTGGACTATTACCATCGCCCCAGGGCAAGCAGGCATTTATGAAATACGTCTTCTCGGCGATGCCTCAGGTTTAACAATCGATATTCCGCTCTCGTTCTATCTCAATGGCAACCTTATCGACCGTCAAAAGATGATTTGCAAATCGAACCAAGTCTCGACTGTGAAACAAATCACCCCCTTCCTTACCACTGGCACCCACACACTGCGCATTCAGAGCCACAACAATCGCGCTGATGTAGCACTACGTTTCAATTCCCTCACCCTCTACCGCCTCGGCGGCACCGACGCTAACTCTAACAACATCGCCGATTGGGCAGAGGCTCAATTCCAAGCACAAAACCGCCTCATCACTCTACCCACTTCCAGCCTCACTTCCCCCGCCTATATCGAAGGCGTTACGAATAACCTCAGTGCGTTATCACTCAGTTACAATCTACCAGGAAATACTGCCACCCCGCTACCTCCTGAACTCAGCATCGACGATGGATTTTTCGCCAACATCCCACTCAGCCCCACACAGGACACTCAATTGAATTACTCATTCCTCAATGGTGCCCAGCCGCAGACACAGCCCATCACCTGGACAGCCACCAATATCCTCGCGCAATCTTCTTTAAAAATCCGCCAAGGCGATTCTCTGCGCATCACCGCCCATGATCCCGCCGCCACACCGAGTGGAACATTCACTCTCACTTCTTCCACACTCACCCTCCCCACTGAGGCTCAGAACAATCAATCCTCCGCTAGCCCCGTGATACTTACATTTGATCAACCAGGCACCCACACCATCACCGCCGTGTGGACACCGGTTGATGGAGCACCACAGACCGCCACCTTAACGCTGACGGTTCACAGTGCCAACTTCGGCCCTGCATTTGTGTTAGAAACTTACAACCGCAATACTTGGAACATCGCAGGAGTCAACGACATGGACATCGAAGCAGATGCCACCCTCTACTGGCGTGAAACCACCGCATCGCCTGCCGCGCCCACCCGCTCCTTCCTAGCAAACGCATTCTATGCGGGAGAAACGCGCGTCATTGCTCGCATTCCCTCCACCCGACAGATCATTGCCGTCGGAAAAATCAGCTCTTTCTCCCTTGCCCGCGCTGGAGAGTCAGCCGATGCCCAGACAGTATTACTCCGCCCAGATGGTTCTAAAGTCATCCGCTTCACCATCGTCGGCGAGAATCTCCCCGACAATATAGAAATCCGCCTGCGCCTCAACTACCAAGGCAGCACCTTCCCCGATGGCAGCCGTGACCTCGTCCTCCACGCCTCAGATTTCAGCAGCAACGGCATCGCCGACATCTTAGTAGAAACCAGCTCGGATCCACCGCAACTCTGCCACTCCATGACCGCCTTCCTCGTTGATTGATCGAACGATCAAGCCATCACTCCCATTTCATCTCTATGTCAAAATTTCACATCCCAACTCAGTTCCCACTTGCTATGAATCAACTCCTGCGCCATACTGCGAAAAGCCTGATGACCTTGGTCACTGTAACAGCCCTAGCCCCCATCATTTACCTGCCACTCACCGCCGCAGAAACAAAAACTAGTACCCAGATATCTCAGGCAAACAATCTGGCATCCAAGAAATTCGGTGTAGTTCTCGCTGTTCCTTCTTTCTTAGAGCGCAACGTCAATGATGATCAAGCCATCACTGATCCAAACTACGAAAAATGGGACAGAGATCACGTCCCCTCAGCAGGCGAAAAAGACCTCAAAGAAGTAACCGTAACGGCGAAAACTGGAGACACGGCGGGAGTGTTGACGCTCACAGTTAGCGGAAATGTCGCTGCTATCACCTGCCCCGTTAGCGGTTTTACGAACACCATCTACTGGTCAGACAAAGAGAAAAACGCCCGCTACCCTCAAAGCAATCATACGACACTGTCGTGGAATGTTCCAGCCAACACTCCTTCATTTTCCGTGATTCTATACATCGAAGGAGTAGAAAACAGCAACAGCCCTGCTGACATAAAATTCGTAGCAGAACTCACTTGCTCAGGTAAAGCTCCTGCCAAAGACCCTGGCGAAACCGCAGTATATGAAGTCGATCTTGATATTGATTCTTTAAATGATAATAGCTTCGAGCCTTTAGGCTACGAAAACAACATGGAAGCAGAAGATAAAATCGAAGTCTCGGAAAAACCAGGCAGAACTGGAAAAGTTTGTGTAGCCAATAATCAGCGACATCCTCAAAACCAACGTGTGCCTGGTTGGGCTGACGGTTTCAACGCAACATTGTCGCCGGATGATGACATTTTAACTGACGTAGAGTTCATACCTGTGAAAATTTTACTGAAAACGCCTATAAATCCAGTAACCGCCAGAATAAGGTTTTCGTATATCTCAAGCGATCCAACCGCAGTCATAATGAACGGTACGCCACCACGTTATTTCTTAGCTGATGGCCTTTGTAGGCTGTGGACTCTACCAGCAAGCGCTGCACGCAATAAATCATCAATTGTATTGGGTGGAAATTATGTACCACCAGATGATTTTCTATGGTCTACACTTTCTGAAACAAGTAGTGTTCTACTATATTTAGAATGTGTGCGTGGTTCGCTTACAAAGAATAAGATTAGCATAGTAGTTACGGATGGCAAATCAGTTTGTAAAGACGATGTTAATTTATCATTTGAATCTATTGAAGTTGTCTCGCAAACTTTCATAGCACTGCTAAATGATGACGTTTTTGATTATATAGAAACTGGTGAGAAAGCACAGAACGATGCCGCAAATCGGATTCGAATTGCCAGCGATATTAATTATGTAGGGTTACAAAATGTTACTGCCAACCTCTCTAGTAGTGCAAGCCTACAGGACATGTTTAAGCCTCCGTCTGGTGCTGGCGCATTTAAATCTGTCCTTAAATCTCTTGGTAATGGAGCGGAGCAAAGTGCAGTAAGAAACATCACTGCAAACAATGCTAAGATGGAACACAAAATGCGTCCGGCACTTTACCGCAATCAATATCATATTACAGCATATTCCACTTCCGATGAAAATGATTTTACTGGAAATGCCGTGAATACCGACACCTACTACGTGAGAGGGCTAAATCATTATTATTTTATAAATTCAAATGTAGCGGCAAGAGCTGCTTTTTTGAGGGATGTTGCGATCGAAGGTTATGGCTCCACTTTAAACCACATTGTTATCCAAGCTACGCCGATGCCCAGAACCACGCCTAATCCACGACCAGCCGGCACTGATTCTCGGACTAAGTTTTTCAATATTAATATGGCTTCGGTTCCTGCCCCACTGGGAATCGCTAATCGCCCATTAATTGATGGTCAGTCTTGCGCAATCACTAGGTACGGAAATACTACCAGAGGGCTAGTCATCCCGGATAACTCTAGCGTGGTTTTGGTTGAAGCTGCGAACGTATCTTACACTAATAGAGGGAATGTTTTACAATCTTTAGGTGCAAATCGGCAATGCGTTGATAGGGTCACTGCTGCTCTTGGAGCATGGCATATCGATGCTTATGTTCATGCAACACGTGCACAGAGAGATACAATAAATTTTCAATCTCAAGTCATTTTAAAAGAACAATAAATTTTTTATATGAAAATCAGACATACTATAACGGTACTATCTATATTATTTTCCCACACCTTAGCTGATGAATTTCAACCAAATCCGGCATGGGTAATTGACCCACATGGAAAATCTGGCTATACTGTTTATGATAGCTATAATATTGTTTCCGAAACAGATACTGAAGATCCTGAAGGGATTGTTCGTTTTTCGAATCGAATTTGGCGCGGAACTTCTTCCCAATTTCTTGAAAATAGGATTAAAGAACAGACATTATATGGCAGACCTTGCGACTCTTCCGTTTTACTTAAAAATGACAATAAGTGGATAGAATTAGGCCGTGCTACAGTTCA
>CAIRGO010000253.1 GCA_903878115.1 Akkermansiaceae bacterium
ATTGCGCAAACGCCACTAAGCCCATGAGCCAACATGAGATACGAAATGTAAGTGTTTTAGAAAGTGCCTGTGACATTTGTCCTAGCAAAATCATGAACACTCATGTAGCAAAAGTCAAGACGCACTGAAAAAACAAATCAGACCTGACAGCAACCACTATTCTTGTGCCGCATTCGTTTCCTTGCCAGCTTTCCAAATGCGATATCTCACCTCTGCCCCCTTGGGAACATAGACGACAATCGGCATGCGTGAATTGTAACGTTGCAACGGCAGTTGCGAATTGACCGCCACAAAAGTATCCACTTGTTTGCCACCCGGTAATGGTTTCATGAGAGTTCCAGCCATCGGACCTAGTTCTTTCATTTCAAAATAGCTGTATCCCCAACCTTTTAGGTCTTTTTCTTCAACCTTACCGGCAAAAAAATGACGATTCACCCCATCGGTAGGCACTGTTTTGCCGATGATTAATTCTACTTTGAAAGCAAATTCATCGTCCGCCTCAGGCACGCGAATCACAAACCTCGATTGATCTTCTGCGGCTTTCGGAAACGCATCAAGCGGCTGATGCTGTGCGAGCAGCGTAGAAACTAATCCGCTTGCTATGGAAAAAATGATCAGTATATTTTTCATATCGATAAATCAGACACCGCACTTTTCAATACCTTAGAGAATAATCCACATTCTTGTCCCTAGACCGCCGTAAGATGAGTCCTAACGCGCTCAAACAAACGAACATCGCCGCTGACGGCTCAGGAATCAAACTACCCGTGATGCCAAAAATATCCGTCGAATAGCTACTCAAGTTTAGATGAGCTGCATAGTCTCCAAAAGCTGTGGTAGAAGAATCCTGCCCGACAAGATTGTAGAGAAGATTATTCATCGCCAATAGTTTCCACTGTCCACCTTCTAGGTAAAACATACCTCCTCCTGAATCGCCCACCGCCACGCCAGCTTCATTGGAACTGATCCATTGATTGATACCTGGTTGATCAAAGTCCGTAAACAGCATCGTCCCATAGCCAGCTATGCTATCAGTGATCATTCCGGTAAATGGACTCGCCGAAACTCGATTAAACCCCCAACGCTTGATCGAAGTAGCGCTCCAATTGTAGCCACGAATCGAGTTGTCATTTGCCACAGAAACATCAACGGAGTCGGGAGTATTTATACCCACAGTAGCTGTCTCGACTCGATTTCTACCGTATCCCGTCATCAGTAATGACGTATTGATCGTGGGGATCATCGTAGCCAAGGGTACCGCCATAAGATTTGGCACAGCGAGATCACCCCGCCTGTAGCGGTTCAATTCTAAATCTAACCCAGCTATCGTGTAGCGTTGCTGAAAGGGATAACTTTGCCCAGCAATCGTAATTGCTGAGTTATTATCAGTTACATGGGCCGCGCTCAGCACCCATACGTCTCTAGTAGAAGCATTGTATCCAAGATAGGTGCCAGATGAATCAGAATACTGCACGACATTATCATAGTAAGGAAAAGCAGAACCAAGAGCGGCATTCAACTGAGCTCCCGTGGTATTATTGGAATTACTTGAACCTCCATTCGCACCCGCTACAATCACTGCTCTGGCAGTAATCACTAGACTGAGATTGGCGATGATCATCAGAACTTTCACGAAATCATAAATACCGTGGAAGGTGAAAATAGCAAGGAAGAAATCATGTCAACACGGAGGATCACCAGAAGATTGCTCTCTGTTGCAGGAATGAGATGTCTAGGCGGCGGCTTGCAGGCCAAAATCTGGCCGCGCGATGCCGAAGAAAAACAATCGCTGATCGATTGTGGTTTCGGCCACAACCTTGATCGCGTCTACCTATTTAGTGATCTCGCAAAAGGTGATCGCATCATTTTCTGCGCCACGGGCATTTCTGATAGCCCGCTGCTGCGCGGCGTAGAAGTTAATGGCAGCGTCGCCCGAACTCACTCGGTCTTAATGCGTGTGAAAAGTAAAACCGTGCGCTCGATCAAAGCATTTCACGAACTTTCCGCCAAATCATTACGACTGCGATCGGCGAACGGCGAAGTATTATTGCTCGACTGATGACCGCCTCGCCCCATTCCCCCATGGCGTTTGCGAAACTCCAACGGCGACATTCCCATTTTACTTCGGAACTGTCGCGAAAAAGCACTTTGATCACAAAATCCGTAATTCAGAGCAATTTCCGCCACATTTTTTGTGGAACCAGTTAATTCATCCGCGGCTCGATGAATGCGCGTATTGACCCAGAAATCCTGAGCCGACATGCCGAAAACTTCGTGAAATTTACGATTCAAATGCCGCTGTGACCATCCCGCCGCTTTGGTGAGCTGCATGAGATTGATCGCGCTTCGATAATTCTGCTGAATGTATTCTACTGCCTTTCCCAAACTTGATCCTTCCGCCCACGGGTGAAACAAATTGCTGTGCGACTGCAGGGTGCCCATAATCCCAATCACATTTCCATGTTCATCAAAAATCGGTAATTTATTCGTCGTGATCCAATCGAAGCCACCACAAGCCGCAGGAAGCATTTCCACAATTTGCAACCGCGCCTCACCATGCTTGAGAATCCATTGATCATCGATTGCGAATTGCTCAGCGATCACTTTTGGATAGAAATCAAAATTTGTAAGACCAATCATTTCCGCCGCATCGCGCAAGCCCAAACGCTCCGCGAATTTTTGACTCACTGCAATATGTCTGCATTGATCATCTTTAATGAAATAGTGAATTCCCTGCAAGGCATCTAGCATACGCAGCAATTGATGCCCCTTTCCCATACGTTGGAAAAAATCACATTGTAACGCAGTTGTTGCTATTGTACGATCTTCATCCATTTCCTGTCTGAATACTGACACAGAGAGCATGATCATTCAAATAGCTTCCTTTGTGAAAAAATTTGCAGTATGAAAATTCTATGGTTGATTGCGCGTGATGAAAAATAAATGGATCGTTCTACCGCTGCTCTTCGCATTCAATTCCTGCGCCACACAAGCCGATGATAAGCCAACCGCTGCACCAGCATATGTCAGCGAAGCGCCACTGCCTGAAGGTTGGCCACAACCAGGACCTTACAACCAAGTCAGCCTGAAAACCTATCCGGCTTATCGTGCCGCCTTCACTAAAAAACCAGGACAAGGCATCGCTTTCTGGACGTTATTTTCCCACATCAAAAAGAACGATATTCCGATGACCTCACCCGTGGAGATGGGAATGGAAGCACAAGAAAAAAATCTGGAAATGGCATCAATGGCATTTCTCTACCAAAGCGATAAAGTAGGCACAGCAGGTGCAGCCAGTAGCACCGTAGAAGTACGCGATATCGCGAAAGCAGAAGTGCTCAGTTACACATGGCAAGGAGATGACACCAAAGAAAATGTTGCCACCGCTAAAGCCGCCATCGACGCGGAACTCGCAGCCAAAAAACTCACCTTAGACCGCTATCGCATGCTAGGTTACAACGGTCCTGCCACGCCGAGGAATAAGGCAACATGGGAACTGCAAGCATTATTGAAAAAATAATAATTGCGATCCCCTTGCCGTTTCCCTCTTGCACATGACCCGCGCTTCGCTAGGATGCGCGGGCATGCCTAACATCGTTTACTTTGACCTAGAATCACAACGCAGCTTTAGCGATGTTGGAGGATTCTCTCAAAAACATAAAATGGGTGTCTCACTTGCTGTCACCTACTCCACGGCTACCGAACAGTATCGGATCTATCCAGAAAGTGAAATGCAAGAACTGATCAATGAGCTTACTCGTGCGGATCTCGTTGTTGGCTACAATCACATCAGCTTCGATTACGGTGTGCTACAACCATATGCTGTCTTCGATGTATTAGAACAAACGATCAATCTCGACATGCTAGTGGAAGTCGAAAAAGTGTTAGGCCATCGTTTGAAATTAGACTCGATCGCCTCCGCCTCACTCGGCACCGGAAAAACCGCCGACGGGCTCGATGCTCTCAAATGGTGGCAAGAATACAAAAAAACCGGCAAAGCAGAACCCATGATGAAAATTGCCGAATACTGCGCGTTTGATGTAAAGGTGACCAAACTGGTCCATGAATTCGGAAAAGAACATGGCTATGTGAACTACGAAGACCGCGCCGGAAAAATCCAACAATGCAAGGTGAGTTGGTAGAAGAACTAGCTGACACTTACTTTTTGGATCGCGCTGGGGCGGGGCCAGTGAGTGGCCAATTTGGATCATCTGCATGAGCGGATTTCATTAACTCAACCGCTTTCTCTACCATCTGTGGTTGCTCAGCAGCGATGTCATTTTTTTCACCTACATCATTTTTTAAATTATAAAGTTCTACTTTTGCTTTAGGCCCATTTTTCACAGCTTTCCATTCCAGTTCCGAGCCAAAACGCACTGCCTGTATCGGTTTACCTTCGTGAAGCTCCCAGTAAAAATAATCTCTTTTAGGTGCTGGACCGCCTTGGAAATAGGAGACTAACGAAAGCCCATCAGTTTTACAGTTTTCGGGAACTTTAACACCTGCCAGTTCTGCTGCGGTGGGGAGAAAATCCCAAAATGCCCATGCGCCCTCGCTGACGCGACCTGCTGGAATTTTTCCTGGCCAACGGGCGATCGCAGCTTGGCGTAAAGCACCTTCATAAAGCCCACGTTTGAAGCCGCGCAAACCGTTCGAGGCTTGATCAAATAGCTTGCCTATACCAGATTGTTCGGAAAATGAAGATCCGTTATCGCCAGTAATGATGACGATGGTTTTTTCATCAATTTTCAATTCTTTCAGCAGAGCAAATAGCTCGCCACAATCGTGATCTAATCTTGTTACTTGAGCCGCGTAGGCTTTTTGTTCATCCGTCCATGGTTTGTCATTGTAGATTCCAAGCTTATCAATTTCGTGATTTCCATGCGGTAATGTACAGGCATAGAATAGAAAAAAGGGCTTCTCGGCATGTTGGCGAACCCACTGCAATGTATCTGCTTGGATCAAATTTTGCGCGTAAGTTTTTTTAGTCTTGTTAGCATTTTCACTAAGCTCGATGCGCTTGTCATCATTGTAAAGATAGGTAGGAAAATACGAATGAGCATGACGTTGGCAGTTGTAGCCGAAAAAATGATCCATGCCCTGCTTCAGCGGGCTACCAGTGGTTTCAAACATGCCCATGCCCCACTTACCAGTGGTGGCGGTAGCATAACCAGCCGTTTTGAGAATTTCTGCAACGGTGACGGTTTCCTTTGGCAGTGGATATTGCCCTTCTCCTTTCGCAATTTCCCAGTTTCCGCGCACAGGAGCATGCCCACTATGCAGTCCGGTCATGAGCGATGTGCGACTTGGGGCGCAGACCGAAGTGCCGCAATACCCCTGAGTAAAACGCGTTCCTTCCTTTGCCATTTCATCGATGCAAGGCGTTTGAATGAGTTTCTGACCATAACAACCAAGGTCTCCCTGCGCGAGGTCATCACTGAGAATAAATATAATGTTAGGCTTGTCTGCGGCGTTCAGTGATTGGACGAACAAAGTAACTAACAACAAAGATAGGAATTTTTTCATAGATAATGCGGTATCTGATCGGGTCAACCAATGGAGCAAATTCTAAGCACCTGCTATTCGCATTGCTAGCATAATTATGATTAATAGTTCAACTTGGCACCAGCGACTTTTAAGCGCTGCTTGCACTTCATCCGCGCAAAGCAATCGAGGAAAATACTGGTTCCGATGGACTCACATGATCCCATCGTGGATTGCGCGGTAAAAATAGACGGCTTTTCCTTGAATCGATTGCAGTGATATTTTTTATTTTATCTTCGGCACATGAACGCCAACTTTTTTTGCCCATCCATCCCAGAGTTCAACGAGCTCTTTTAACTTTTCAGGCTGTTTGCTTGCGAGGTCATTTTGCTCACATGGGTCCTCGCTCAGATGATAAAGCTCCCAAGCGATTACTTCGGGCTGTTTTTTTCCCCAAACAATTTTCCATTCTCCTTTACGCAAACCACGGGCGTAAAGATGCTCGGAAGCAATCGCACGCTCGGGCATGGTATCGCCTTTCATGGCGGGCATCAATGACAGTCCCGAAAGTGGCAAAAGCTCGATTCCCTCGCGCTCTAACGGATAGTTGACACCCGTCGCGGCAGCGACAGTCGGCAAAAAATCCATCACGTGGGCAGGTGTATTGATATATCCTTCACGAGCTTTGATCGCGGCAGGCCACTGCATGACAAGCGGCGAGCTCACACCACCTTCATGGCAAAAATGCTTATACATATTGAGTGGCGTATTACAAAGATTCGCCCAACCTGAGCCATAAGAATGGTATGTGCCATCTTGCCCCATGGACGCTAATTTTTCTCCCGTATGCAATTTTGTAATACCAGCACGCGATACATCGTCAAAACCGAACGGCCCCCATTCGTAACAAGCTCCATTGTCGCTAGTGAAAATGATCAAGGTATTAGATAATTCTCCATTTTTTTCGAGATCATCGAGGATTCGGCCAACACCGCGATCAATGTGTTGCACCATTGCTGCAAAAATCGCCATGCGTCGGGCTAAATCTTCGCGCCGATCAGCAGGCAGACTATTCCATGCAGGATTTGGCTGGCCGGCGTATCCATTCGCTATTGCAGGCGAATCCACGGGAACCTGTGACAGGGGAGGCAAGACTGTGGAGGCTGGCAATAAGCCCATTTTTTTCATGCGTTCAAAGCGGGCAATGCGGAGTTCATCCCAACC
Organism: Akkermansiaceae bacterium; assembly: GCA_903878115.1. Classification (GTDB taxonomy): domain Bacteria; phylum Verrucomicrobiota; class Verrucomicrobiia; order Verrucomicrobiales; family Akkermansiaceae; genus UBA956. The sequence goes on from CAIRGO010000253.1 coordinate 6,709, forward strand.
CTTGCGATAGATTGACATAAAAGGCTCGATGCTTGCCGCTGGTGCCTGAACGGGAAAGTGCGGCGAAGAGTGCGCAAGGTAACCAAACCATGGTTTTTTCTTGGCGCGCGATTGCTTGATAAACTCTAACGTGTAATCAGTAAACACATCAGTGGCATAGAATTTTTCGGGGGAAAGTTCGGCTGTAGTTCCTATTGGAAGTCGGATATAATTCGATGCCTGCCATTGATTCTCAGAATGTGAATCAAATTTGCGATAACCATAGTAGTTTTCAAATCCACGCTCTATCGGACCAGGTTTTTCCATGTGCCACTTGCCGACCATCCAGGTAGAGTAGCCCTGATTTCTTAACAATTCTGCGATGGTCATGTTATTATCCAACAAGTGCCCCGTGTAAGCGGGACCTTTCCCTGGCGCAGGCTTTGCCGAGGTAAACGATCCAATTCCAGTTTCGTGTGGATACAACCCCGTCATTAGTGAAGCACGCGTAGGGCAGCATCGTGCGGAATTGTAACACTTTGAAAACTTCACACCTGCTGCGGCGATTTTGTCAATATTCGGAGTGGGGATCTCACTACCGTAACAAGAAAGATCGGAATATCCCAAGTCATCGGCAAGGATGATTAATACATTTGGCCTTTCTGCTGCGTGAGCACTTGAAAAATAAAGAAGTATTAGCAAGATCAATTGTTGTTTCATATTGGGGAAATTATTCATCAGCGGATTGACGCCGCTCGTTTTTCTTTTGCGATTGCATGCGTTTATCAGCAACCATGCGTTGTTTTTGTTTGCGTGATTTTTGACGTTTTTGGCGCCGAATTTTTTCGATGGCTTGCTGGCGTTTTGATAAAATGCCATTTTTGATTTCATCGATTCGATCACACAATTCCTTGCGTGCTAAATAACGATTTAATTCGCGCGATCGCTCACGTTGGCATTTGATCTCGATCCCTGTGGGAACATGCTTCAGATAGACGCAGGAAGAAGTTTTATTGATCTTTTGCCCACCTGATCCGGATCCGGTGATAAATTTTTCGACAAGCTCATCTGCAAGAATGCCCAGGGCGAGCATCCTTAGTTCTTGTGTCGCAATCTTTTCCGGGTAGATCATGAAGTTTTTATCGTGTGCCAACTACTTCAAAGGTGAAGCCCTTGAGGTATTCAGTTTCAGGAAGATGTAACATGACAGGGTGATCATAGCGCTGGGTGTGCGTCGCAATAAGACGCAATGATTTTTTCGCGTCATGCGCGGCTTCGGCAATGTTCTCCAAAAACATACCACGTGTTGCATGGTGTGAACAGCAATAAGTCGAAAGAATGCCACCTTTTTCTAACAATTTCAGCGAACGCAGATGAATTTCTTTGTAGCCACGCATCGCATCCGTGAGCGTTTTTTTATTACGAGTGAAAGATGGCGGATCAAGAACAATAAGATCATAGTTAGGCTCAGCTTCTTTAAGAAAATCAAACACGTTCGCTTCGATCACATCGATAGAGAGTTCATTGCGAGCCGCATTGGCGCGGGTGCTATCGCATGCGCTGGCTGAGATATCCACAGCAGTGACATGACTGGCACCGGCTTTCGCACAGGCCAAGGCAAAGCCACCTTGATTGGTGAAGCAATCGAGCACACGTTTGCCAGCAGCAAAACGAGCGAGTTCGCCATGAGCTTGCAATTGATCGAGGTATAGGCCTGTTTTTTGACCATCGAGCAAATCAATCTCGAAAATGATCCCATTTGCTGTGACTGAGAATACACCAGGATTTTCTCCGTGAAAAAGAATCACCTCTAATTCCATACCTTCTGCGCGCCGGATCGGGGCATCATTTCGCAAGACGATGGAAGACGGAGCGAGCACATCAATCAATGCTTGTTTGATGATATCCTTGCGTTGATCCATCGCTAGGGTGAGTGTTTGCATGACCAAATGATCACCATAACGATCGACGATCAATCCAGGAATCCCATCGGACTCAGACCAGACAATGCGGCACAGTGTCGAATCGAAGGGCATACTTTCGCGGTATGTAACGGCCTGCTGGATACGACGAGTGAAAAACTCCAGATCTAGATCCTGGCGACGGCGAGAAAATCGCCGCGCAATGATTTGGGATTGTGGATTATAAATCGCTGTACCCATGGGGCGATCACGAAAATCCTTAAGTGTAATCACGTCACCTGGCATCGGATCGCCAAAGGTTTTCTTTACTTCTGTGGCGTAAACCCAGTCGTGTCCGTGAAAAATGCGAGCCCTTGGGGCGATGATGAGTCCTGCCATAATATAATTTAATTGAAAAAAAGGAAGATTGTTCTTGATGCGGGGGGAAGAGAACTGTAGCAAAGCGCACAGCTATGGGACAGCAAATTAAAAAAGTAATGAAACGTCGTCGCCGCAAGGACTACCTGCGTCGCAAAAGTGAGCAAGCAAAACTAGGCGGAAGCGTCAAGAAAGCAAGCGTTGTGAAGAAGGCGTCCGATGGATCAGCCGCTGAAAAACCTGCTAAAAAAGCACCTGCGAAAAAAGCAGCTGCGAAGAAAGCTCCTGCCAAAAAGGCTGCAAAAGTCGTAGCAGAGACACCAGCCGAAGAAAGCGCTGAGTCTTAATACATATTTTTTCACCATTTTTCCTTCAGCGATCTTCACTCATAGTGGGGGTCGCTTTTTTTATTGATCTGCTTTATTATTGAATCAACTCGATATGTTTCCAGACCTAACATCTTATTGGTGGTATCTTCCTGTCATCCTGCTTGGGGCCTGCGTGGGATCATTTCTCAATGTCGTCATTTATCGAATGCCGCTGAATCTATCGGTGAATGATCCCAAACGTTCGTTCTGCCCACTCTGCAAAAACCCCATCCCGTGGTGGCGAAATATTCCGTTGCTTTCATGGCTCCTGCTGCGAGGAAAATGTGCCGATTGTCACGCAAAAATTCCGATCCGTTATTGGTTTGTCGAACTTCTAACCGCACTACTCTTTGCCGCTTGCTGGCGCCACTTTGGTCATGAATTGGCGCTCACGCTTTTCATTCTGATGGCAATATTTGTAGCGATTACCTTCATCGATGCCGAGCACCAAATTATCCCCGCTCCCCTAACCTATATTGGCACAGCCGTGGGACTCATCTCCTCATGCTTTCGTCCGAAATTATTGCATTTGATTTCACCTAACGAAGAGCCGAGCGCATGGTGGCAAGGACTACTTGATTCCGCCATAGGCTGGACACTTGGATTTTTTGGCCTGTGGTCGGTCGTTTTGTTAGGAAAAATGATGTTCGGCAAAAAGAAAATCTCGTTAGATCAACCGACCGATTGGCAATTGATCGACGCCACGACTGATGATGAACCGCTGCATTTTTCCTTGGGCGACGAGAAGATTCCATGGTGGGAAATATTTTACCGTAAGTCCGATGAAATGTTGTTAGAATGCGATGAAATATTCCTCGATGAAAAAGCATGCGGCAGTGGTCAGTTAAAACTTCGCGAACTAGATTTCACACTACCCAATGGCGAAATCCATCAACTCACCGAGATAGAATCACTATCAGGAAAAGCAACGAAGGCCATCATTCCGCGTGAAGCGATGGGCATGGGCGACCCACATTTGTTAGGAATGATCGGAGCATTTATTGGCGGCGGTGGCGTGCTCTTCACCGTATGCTTTTCATCATTTTATGCCCTAGCCATCGCTCTCTTGGCACGCATCGGGCTTGGCAAACCATTGCCATTTGGGCCCTTTCTCATTCTTGCAGCTGCCACATGGATCTTCGGTGGCTGGAAACTCTGGGAGTGGTATATCCAATATTTACAATTCCCGTAGTGCATCACAATTTGCGCCGCCGCAATCGAGGCCACCATGCCGGGGTATTTTTTCGATAGGCGACCCATTGCTCTCCGTATCGCGCAGTTAGATCAACACTCTCCGACCAACGCGCCAAGCTCATTGAATAAAGCCAAACACTCACACTCGCGATGGCTAATCCTACATGCATGTAAAGCCAAGAGCATAGTAACATCGCGACGATCATAGAAACCTGCATAGGATTAACAAGCCAACGATAGATGCCAGAAGTCACTAATTGTTCGGGAGGATCAAAGGGAAGCGGAGTGCCACCACCCCGCTTGGCAAATACCCAAACTGCACAGAATGCTGGGACTAATGCTAGCGCAATAGAGCAAACAAGACCTATGGTCATCCACTGCGGATGCACGATCACAATCGACTGAGTAGAAAAAGGCAGTACGATCAAGATCATTGTCACAAAGGAAATGGCAATCATCAAGCCACGCATAAGTGGGTATTTTTTGCAGCGAGTGATTTGATAAAGAATCAATCCTGGTAGCAAACAAATCCCTAACAATACCCCCTCACCGAGCAACCAACCAGAGTTCACATCAAGCAACGGCCCTAATTGCGGCATGATCAATAAATCCGCAAAAAAAGCAATCAGTAGAACTAGCGTGATTGCCGCATAAACGGGAAGTCTAACACAAAAAAAATCGAAGATCAATGGCATTAGCACCCCCCAAATAACACTCCAACCGAGATACAACGATAATGGCATTTTCCACGCAATAATATGCGATGAATGAAACTCCCAAAACTCGCATCGCTGACAAAACACATCAACAATTGGCAGCAAAGAAAGATTCCACATGATTGAAAAAACTACAGCCACACGCTTTCTAACATCTAACGGACGCCACCAAATCAACAGTGCTGAGAAAAAAATCGGCAAGTATAACCCGCCAATTTCTATGATCTGAGCGCGTGTCATTTTTCGCCTGAATGAAACGTTTGCGTTAGAAAAAATTCACCTGCCAAGCGCACCCCATATCGTTCAGCAGGCCCAAAATACCAAGCAGGATCTAACAATCTACGGTAGCGCATTGTTAACACAACACGCGTATGCTGCTCATCAATTCGGCTTAAATGCCATTCAGCAGACTGCCATTCGAGCCAATGAGAGATATGGCTCGCATCACTAATTTTTTCCACACGATAGAAATCAGCACTCGCCTCAGTTACCTGTGCGACCAATTCACCAGGTTTTCCCTCGCCACCAGCAAACAGAATTTTCCATTGATCGCCCACTGTAAGTCCATTTCCCGATATTGATTGCGGCCGCGGAAATCCCATTTTTAAATAAAGCGGTAACTGCTCATTACGAAAACTCGGACCACGAGCTAGTGCACTTGTTGCTTGCTGATGACTCATTGGTACGAGCGTCTCTACCACGATGACTTCATCACGAGAAAAAGAAAGGGTTTCATTAATTCCCTCCAAGCTCATCAAACCCAGCACTACGATCACCGAGCAATACATGTGAGGCATGTGATTCTTAGCCCGTGCTTTATCAGCAAAAATCCCGATGATAAATCCAATGGAGTAAAAAAACGGTGCCGCCATCAAGATACAAATAAAACCCTCAATCAATAAAATCGCCAAAATCAAAAGGAAAAAAGTAATACCCTTCATAATCGAACCCGTAATGGTTTTCGATGCCGGCATGCGACACATGACCAAGGCAATGACTGTCGGAAGGCCAATAAACATCAATGCCGTCTGCTCCGTTCGACTGATAACAAGTAAGCGATAAAAGAAAGAACAACAAAACGCAGCAATCACTAAATTGAATACTATTTTTCGATTTCTTCTGGATTTTTCAGCAGCTTGCTTTGCGAGTTGCTCTTCAAGTTGCGTAATATCATCAGTCATGGTGAATTCATTATTTTCAGAAAGTAATGAAACAATCAAGTAATTAATAAACATATTTTCTTAAATTCAACATCTGATAGCAAAAATACTTCCCATCTCATGAAAATTAGCTAGTGTTTTCCGCATGTCAGAAACTGATGATACCATTGCCTATTGCCACGCTTGTGGAACAGCAATGGACGTCGATAAAGTTGCGCCATTCAGCAATGTAGAATGTCCTTCTTGCAAAAAACATACTCGCGTTAAAAGAGAATTTGGCCCTTACACACTCCTCCGCCGTCATGCAATTGGAGGCATGAGCATGGTCTTCGTCGGTCATGATAATACACTCGACCGTGAAGTTGCTATAAAAATTTTAAGCGAAGATTACTCCGCTGATGAAAAACGCATTGCTGCCTTTGAAGAAGAAGCACGCATCACTGCCTCATTCACGCACCCGCATGTAGTGCGCGTTTTCAAAACAGGAAAAGCATTTGGACGTCTTTACATCGCCATGGAGTTGGTAGCGGGCGGACATTTAGAACATCAAATCAAAGAGCGTGGCAAAATCCCTGAAAAGGAAGCGTTGCAGCTCGCGATTCAAGTGGCGGATGGTTTAAAAGCCGCGCACTCTGCTGGTCTTTTACACCGAGATATCAAGCCAGGAAATATATTGTTAGACTCTGGCGGATCTGCTAAAATCGTGGACTTTGGACTCGCTTTAATGACGAAAGCAGGTGTAGCGAAGCCAGATGAAATGTGGGCAACGCCGTTCTACGTGCCCCCAGAAACGGTCGATGGTCTTGAAGAAGACTATCGAGCGGATATGTATGCCTTTGGTTCCACTTTTTATCATGCACTCGCAGGTAAACCGCCGTGCACTGAAGAATCGATGGTGACTACACAGCTCCGCGAAGCTAAAAAGCACGTCATTCCGCTAAGCATTGCATGCCCACATCTGAGCATGGATACTGCTGCGGTCATTGAGTGCGCCATGGCCTACAATCCATCGCAGCGTTTTTCATCCTATGATGAAATGATCGAACTGCTACAAGCGGCATTAGTCACTGTTCAGGTTCGTGAAAAAAACATCAAAAAAGGCATACCTGTTCCGGCGGCAGTTACCGCTGCGACTGCTGCGAATCGTCGTCAAGTGGCGAAGAAAAAAACAGCCGAGACGGCCATCGTTTGGACTGCTGTCATCCTCGTCATAGGAGTGGCTTTGTGGGCATTAAAGACATTCATTTTGAGCACAAAACCGGATCCTGTAATTATTGAGACTCCGATTGAACTCAATCCCATCGCTACAGATACCAGCGGCGTAGCGATTGGAAACCTTTACTTAGAAGCGCGTAAGCAATTGCAAAATAAAGATTTTGAACAAGCTCGATCCGCGTTTTTGCAGCTAAGAGCCAATGGAAAATGCCAAGAACCCACCAAGACATGGTGCGCGTTTGAAGCATTGATGGCATCATTTCTTGATGGAAAAACAAGTGTTGCCATGGAAGATGGCGACCTGCTCTCCACTCACCTAGGCACTGGTAATGCTCCAGATAATATGAGCAAAAGGCTATTGCCATGGATTGGTGAATTACAAAATTATCCACCGTTAAAAGATGGTGCCATAAGTAACAAAGGAGACGAGGATCTCCTGTATTTGATGACCTGCATGGCGTCTGCCTGTAAGAACTGGGAGCAAGGAAAAATGGCCGAAGCCATTCCCCTGTTCAATAAGGTAAAAAATGCCCCGCAAAAAGGAGGAAACGAATTGTTAGTCATTTATCAAAAATTTGCCGCTGACTACATTTCTGATTGGGCAAAACTTCAGTCAAACAATCTAGATAAATTACCAACGACCATCGCACAGTGCAAAGAACGTTCAGAAGCTTTGAACGGCGTTCTCAGCAGTCTCGATACTCGTGGACGAGCCAAATTTCAAGTGCGTGAATGGCAAATGCTACTTGAACGTGAAGCTAGACGATTGGAAAACCCTGATGCCACAAATGCAAAATCCATCACTCTCGATGAAGCATTAGCTCAACTTCCCAAGCTCAACGCAACTTGCCAATTTCTCGATGCTGCTGAGATTATCAAAAAAGTCAAAACGAGCGATGTCCCGCAGTTAGCAAAACGCACAGCGCTGCTAAGCATGTATGAAGCTGCGGGGCTATTCATTGCTGATCTGGAAAACGATTTAAACAAAGCCGCGATCGATGCACCGATTCAAAGCCGTGATGGCAAGCGCAGTTTCACCCGAGCATTGAGTGCAGAAAACGGCACTGTGACACTTCTCAGTGGTGAGTCAGAATCTTCCTTAAACTGGCACGAACTACGCCCCACAGATGTCATCTCTCTCTCCGTCGCAGCGATCCGCCGCAATGCGTCGGAACAAAACAAAGCCATGCGTTATGAAGCAGCGGTGGCGTTTCAATACCTCAGCGGAGAAACCGCGGCCGCTGAAGTCTCTGCTGGCAAACTTGGCGCTACATCGCCTGCATTCAAGACACGCTGGACTACTTGGATGACAGCCATCAAATGATTGCCAACGCAATCAAACAAATTATACATGAAAATTCAAACTGCTGTTTTTGAAACAAGCGCACCAGAACTCGATGATTGCCCAGAAGCGCTGATGCCAGAGTTCGCTTTTATTGGTCGATCTAACGTCGGCAAATCATCGTTTATCAATATGCTCACGGGCAAAAAAGATTTAGCAAAAGTATCCGCAACACCGGGCCACACCAAGCTGATCAATTTTTTTATTATCAACCGCAAATGGCGCTTGGTTGATTTGCCAGGCTATGGATACGCCAAAGTGCAAAAAGAACAACGTGATTTTTTCCATGATGTGATTGCGAATTACATCGCCTATCGTGAAGGGCTAACATGCGTTTTTGTGATCATCGATGGCAGTATTACCCCGCAGCGCATCGATCTAGAATTCGTCCATTGGTTGATGCAGCGTTCATTACCATTTGCGTTAATTTTCAATAAAATTGATAAAGAAAAGCCTATAAAAGTGCAGGCAAACATCGCTGCTTTTGAGGCGGAAATGGCCCAGTGGAGCAACTATAAAGCTAAGATTTTCACCGCCTCTGCTAAGAACGGCAAAGGCGCAGGAAACATCATCGATTACATCAACCGACAATAACCTAGGGCATTGATGGTGCTGACCATGGTAAAATTTCTGCTATCTCAAAATCGATGATGCAAAAACGTCCCAGCTGAGGCGAATACGTTACATTGCGAGCTTCCGCATCACCATGCCGTATACCGTAATCACGTTCCAACTCAGCAAATAACTCTTTCGCTTTCGTAACTGATAAATCAGGAACGGGGCTACCACAATTGCTACTCACAAAATACAATTCCTCTGGATGTTCTTCCAATAATCTTGGTGTATACGGGCAAGCTCGTTGCTCTAACACTTTTAGCACCGCCACTTCTGTAGCGTAGCGTTCATCGGCATTAGATCCGCGGAATCTCTTGTGCACATGACCATTCCAGTCAATCCGCACATGTGCTCTAATCCCATCTTTTAAATCACGCATAGTATCAACTCATTAAAAGGAAATAATATAAGAAGCCGCCGAAAAGTAAATCAACATTCCGGTCACATCGACCGTAGATGCGAGTGAAGGTGCGGAAACGACAGCAGGGTCAAGACTGATGGCGCGCGCTCCCAAGGGCAATATCGCACCTAACAATGTCGAAGAAAACACCTGCAAGAATAGTGAAATACTCACCGCACAAGCAAGTCGTGTCGTGCTGATCTCCTGCTGATGCTGTATAAACGGTAAAATAAAATAGATAAATCCGCCCATGCATAGCGCCAATGACAAACCCAATAATAGACCCGTTTGTATTTCTTTGCTAGCGATCCGCAGCGCAGTCCCGGGACTAACTTCCCCAAGTGACATCGCACGAATCACCATCGTAGCAGCTTGACCGCCTGCATTTCCACCCGCAGCAACTACCATCGGTAAAAATAAACTGAGAATATATGCTTGGCCGAGAACACCACTAAAACGAAACATGACATAGCCAGAGCAAATCGAGACGAACGCTAAGGCGACCAACCATGGCACTCGCCTGCGAAAGTGACTATGCACAGAGGTATTGAGATAGCTTAACTCTGATTGTGCGCCACCGATAGCTGCTAATTTCTCGATATCCTCCGTGGACTCCTCTTGCAAAATTTCCATCGCGTCATCGTAGGTGATGACACCTAACAAATGATCAAATTCATCAACTACTGGCAACACGATCAAATCGTATTTTGATAAAATACGCGCGGCCGCTTCTTGGTCAATTGTCGCCAATACCCGTTCATCGGCATCTTCCATGATGTCGTGAATCGGTGTCTGCCAAGGATGAAACGCCAAATCTCGCAAGCGAACTTTACCGACGAGACGACCTTCTTCATCGACAACAAAAATACGCGATAATGTTTCAGCAGAATCTTGATCACGCCGCAACACAGTAACTGCCTGCTTCACGGTCATATCTGCCGTGATGCGACCAATTGCAGTGGTCATCCGCCCACCTGCGGTGTCTTCTTCGTATTTAAGCAGGTTTCTGGTTAATTGCTCATCATGCGGACCTAACAAAGAAAAGTAACGTCTCTGATTTTCAGGTGAAACAATTTGAAAAATATCGACTCGGTCGTCGTCGGACAGATTGCCTAAAATGATGCGTAGTTGAGCGGGTTTGAAATGTTGTAATGCTTCTTCAATAAGCGAAGATGGCAATTCTCCAATCAAATCAGTGGCCAATTCGGGGCCAATCGTTTTAAGGAAAAAATCACGATCTTCTTCATCGAGATTTTCATAAAGATTCGCCAAATCAGCATAATGCAGATCTTCTGCCCGCGCCAAAATCGCAGACTCGTCCCGTGCCGTGATCGCCTCACTGAGGCTCTCGATTCCATCCATTTCCAATTCGTCGGCCACGCGCGGAGCATGAACTGCTTATCAACATACGGCAAGGGTAAATCTCCTCTAGAGTTATATAGAATGCCGGGCAATAAAGCAGTAGATACGATTATCAAGCCAACAAATCAGGCCGATTCTTACGGGTGCGTTCTAACGCCTGTTGCTGCTGCCAAGCCACAATATTTTTATGATGGCCGGATAGTAACACATCTGGAACTTTCATTCCGCGAAACTCAGCTGGCTTGGTGTAGGCAGGTGCTTCTAATAAATTTTTGTCCGTAAAAGATTCTTCAATGCTCGATTGATCATTCCCCAATGCACCGGGCAACAAGCGAATGATGGCATCACTCACTACAGCAGCTGCTATCGCACCATTGGTTAGCACATAATCACCGATTGATAATTCTAAATCGATAAGATGATCCACCACTCGCTGATCAACACCCTCATAGTGGCCGCAAACGATGAGCAAATTTTTCGCTAAAGATAAATTACGTGCGATTTCCTGCGTGAAAACTTTACCCTGTGGCGTCATCAATATGACTAAGGTATCAGGCTCGCGTAATTGCTCAATCGCCGCAAAAAGTGGTTCCGGCTTTAACAACATCCCCTGCCCTCCACCGCAGAGGGTATCATCGGTCTTACGATGTTTGTCCGTTGCCCAATCACGCAATTGATGAGCTTGGATCTCGACGATGCCCGCCGCTTGCGCACGTTTGATAATACTCTCACTCAACGGTGCTAGGGCAATTTCGGGAAACAGTGTGAGAATATCGATTTTCATCATAAATCATGCCGTCATCGATTATTCTAACAAGTCATAAAACATGGGCAGGATTTTCAGATAGAGTGAATTTTTTCCGCCCCGAGCCAATTGATCGCTAATCAACTGCGTGCAATCGTCAGATCCTGCGGGTGTTAGAGAATCCGTCACGTGACCATTGATTTCCAATCGTAAATGAAGATGAGAAGAAAGATTGCAGCGCTCCACACACAACTTCATTCCATCAGAATAAATTGTTAACATCGCAATCGAGGCTCCTTCCGGGTTGGCGGTCAATGCCACATCAATTACTTCACCAGTTTTGTGCTCAAACGAAAACCCTTGTTTATTGCCATTGGTCTGAGCGAGTGAAAGATTTAATTCTATGCCGCGCCGCCAACCAGCCTGCACAGCAAGCCAAGCAAGAAGTTGCAACGCTGCGGTGTGATGTTGTTGATGGTGGGTGATTTCTACGCGATTGATCGATTTAAGTGATTGTTCTGCAAGCGGGTCATCAAACAATGCCGCAACGGCGAGACGGAAATGGTAGCTGCGTGTCCATGCCAAATCCTGCACGATGAATGAGCGGGTAGAATTTTCGATTGCTTGGCGGATCATCACGAACGAATTGCTGGATGCTATCCACTCGGAGCTATCGAACACAAATCGATCAACTACCGAGTATAGACGTTCTTCAAAAATAGGAGAAAGCTCACCTTGCCACCAAAGTATCAGCGGCAGATCACTACTGAGATGCGCGAAAACAGTGTTACGCAAACGACCTCGTGAAACGCCTGTTAGAGCGAAAGATATTTGCTCGCAACAGACAGATTTTTTCCCTTCGCTCAAATGACAATGCGCGGTAATCCATGCATGGATCGATGCCTCTTTAGCGCTACGATCCATTTCAATCAAAATCGCCCGGCACGCATGCTCTTGGGTTAATTCTCTAACGATTTTAGAATTTTTCTGTAATGATCCGGGAGATTCAGAATAGATCGCAAAATTGATCAGGCAGGCATTCGTGCGCGCTTCGTCTTGTGCCCAGAGTTTTCGCAGTGATTGATCAATTTGATTCACCGCCACTTCTTGGCCAAGCTCAGGATCCATGGAAAGGGTACTCATGCAAAAATTAGTTGTTAGAGTCTGCGCCAATTATTTTGATCCTCGTGAAGTAAATCATCAGCTTCTTTCGGACCCCATGTGCCAGCTACGTATTCAGCCATCGGCACTGTCCCACCGACTTCATGCCATGCATGCTCAATGTGATCGATAAATTTCCATGCCTCTTCCACTTCATCACGACGTGCAAAAAGCGTGGCATCTCCCGCCATCGCATCTAACAATAACCGCTCATAGGCTTCTGGGCTCGCTTTGCCAAAACTGGTGCTATATTGAAAATCCATTTTCACTGGCTCCAGGCGTAAGCTAGTTCCTGGTATTTTGGAAATCATTCGTAATGAGATCCCCTCATCTGGTTGAATGCGAATGGCTAGTACATTTCCTCCGCAGGCACCATCGGAAAGAGTGTTGAATAAGACGCCAGGAGGAGATTTAAAATGCACAGAAATCTCCGTTGCTTTCTTCGGCAACTGTTTGCCTACTCGAATGTAAAAAGGCACCCCACTCCAGCGCCAAGTATCGATCATGATGCGAAGTGCTACATATGATTCGGTCATGGATTCTGGGTCCACGCGATCCTCTTCGCGGTAGCCAGGCACAGATTTTCCGTTAACGCTGCCTTTGATGTATTGAGCACGCACTACATTAGCAGCGACTTTTTCGGGAGTGTCCCATTTACGCATCGAGCGAATCACTTTCACTTTTTCATCCCGCACGCCATCGGCACTGAGATCTGTCGGTGGCTCCATCGCCACCAAACTTAGCAGTTGCAGCAGATGATTTTGCACCATATCGCGCAAAGCGCCAGCACCGTCATAGTAGCCTCCTCGCCCACCTTCCATACCTAAATTTTCGGCGCATGTGATTTGAATTTGTTCAATGTAGCGACTGTTCCAAAGGGGTTCAAATATAGCATTCGCAAAGCGCAGCACCATCAAATTTTGTGCTGTTTCTTTACCAAGGTAATGATCGATCCGATAGGTGTCTTTTTCGTGAAATGTCTCATTCACCACCTGATTCAAATGTTGCGCTGTTGCCAAATCGGTGCCAAATGGTTTTTCTACAATCACTCGTGACCAACATCCTTCTTTCGATTCGCTGAGCCCCGCTTGCTTGAGATGAATCAAAATTGGATCGAAAAATTCAGGTGCACTAGCGATGTAAAACAAACGATTGCCCTTCCCTCCGCGATCTCGATCGATCGCATCTAACATTTCCGCTAGCCGAGCATAGCCATCGGCATCGTTGAATTCGCTTTGATGATAGAAAATATTGGGCGCAAAGGTGGCCCAAATGGAATCGTCATGACCATTGCGTGAGACCTTGCGATTGATTTCTTCCAGACCATCACGAAATTCTTTGTCGGTCTTCTCACGCCGTGCAAAGCCTACAATTTTCACGCCCGGCGGCAATTCACCATCGACCACCAGATTGTACAATGCTGGGATCAGTTTGCGGTGCGTCAAATCACCCGTCGCGCCAAATATCACCAACGTACAAGCCTCAGGACGAGTTCGGGAAACTAAATCTTCTCGGAAAGGATTACTCATGAATGGAACAGGATTACACTCGAAACTGCCCATTCATGAAAGCAGAAACTGCGTCTGTTCTGCAAAATTAATTCATGCAGGCGATGAGCACAACTGGTTCAAACGTCATTTTGCCGTCTGCGATGCTATGGTATGCAACTCAGCAGCGATAATTTTCATTGCTGGACCGCGCCCACGGATCGATAACTCATAGACATCTCTGCTTGGGCGAAAGGTAGTGATTTCTAAATTCGTCACTTCGCCAGCCTGCACTACGGTATAGACTACTTTGAAGTTATTTCCCGAGCGCAAAGCATTGACGCGATGCTCTAAAATTTCCACTTGGCTTTGCTGGAGCGGCTTGTCGAGGCATTGCCCTAGACGTTTTATGAAGGCGAGAAATGAGTCAATGGTCAGCGTATTTTCGTAACGTTCTTCAGGTCGCTCTGGCCCATCAAGCGCGGACCAATCAGTATTTACGGGGGTGCCATCCGCATACAATGGGTCGGTTATCACATTATCCACCGCCTTGCGAAATAGCTTACGCATGAGAAAATACCAGATCATGGCGCTACTATATATTTCATAAAAAAAAATTGCGATAAAAAAAGCCCCTCCAGCAAATGATGCTGAAGAGGCTTGAAAAAAATGTTGAATTATTGGCCAGGTTGTTGCGGCATTGGGAATCCACCGCCTTCAGGTGGTGCTGGTGGAGCGTCTTTGATGTCCACAAGTTCCAATTCGAAAATCAGCGTGCTGTTTGGTCCCAGTTCTGCACTTTTACGTTGGTCGCCGTAAGCTAACGCAGCAGGAATGAATAGTTTCCATTTTGCACCAATCGGCATCGTGGTAATCGCTTCTTTGAATCCTGGAACCACTTGCAGCGTCATCGGCACTGGCTGTCCTGGAGGTGATTTATCAAACTCCTTACCGTCGATCAATGTGCCTTTATAGTTAACGAGGAATTCTTTATTGTCTTCTACACCTTCTTTCGGAGCGACATATTTTTTGTCACCGCCTTTAGTAAGAACTTCATATTGCAAGCCGCTCTTAGTGGTTGTCACTTCTTTACGCTTGCCATTTTCGGCAAGGAATTTTTTCTCCGCTTCTAAATTGGAGATCACGAGTGCCGCTTCACGCTTTTCTAACAAAGCGCCGAGAGCCTGCATGGCGTCTTGGATGTCTTTTTCTGCCACTTCAGGATCTTTATTGGCTAGTGCAGTCATGAATCCTTTGAGAAATTCAGCGGAATCGAGATCGCTCAGTCCAATGCCATAACGACCAACTTGACCAGCAAACTGACGGCCATTTTGGAAACCAAATCCGTAAGATGTGTTTTTCTTAATTAGCTCAGGAGAAACGTCTGGCACTACTGGTTTGGCAGGCACAGCTTCTACAGCTGGCCCTACTTCCACTGCAGGTGCAGTATCAGCAGCAGGTTTTGCTTCAACAGCTGGCGTTGCCGCTTCAGTCGCTGGTTTTACTTCTTCCGCAGCTTTGGCAGCGGGCTTCTCGGCGCAGATGGCCACAGCAGTAGCGAGCAGTAGCGCGCCGGGAATTAATGTTACTTTCATGTATCTAGTATTAAATGGTGGGACGTGAAACTAAACGATTTGCAAGAATTGTCGAGCGGAAAAGCACGAAATCAGGCGAAAAATGTAGCGGATTGATGATTTTGTTGCCGCGGTGTACCTGTTGCGTCTGTCGATTGTTACCGCTTGATATCAGTGATTATCTGTGAGATACTTCTTTCGATGGCAGAGGAAAATCAACGTTCTGAGGTTTATGTGGGCATTTTTTTGCTCGCTGGCTTGGTCTTATTGGGAACATTGATTGTACAATTTGGCCGATTTGGAGATCGATTTCAAAACTACTATCCATTGACGTTAATTGTGGACGATGCGGCTGGCATCATCAAAGGATCGGAGATTCGCATGGGTGGTGCCAAGATTGGTCGTGTTTCTACATTACCCGCATTGACCGATGATGCTCATGTGCAGATTGACCTAGCGATTGATGATCGCATCAAGATTCTAAAAAATTCCACTTTAAGCGTTACATCGGCATCGCTTCTCGGTGATAAAATGATCATCGTTACTCCTCCTGTTGATAAAGTTGGGGGTTACATTGAGCCTGGAACTATCATCACTGGTGGCGGGCCATCGGGATTAGATGCGATTCAAAATAACGCTGAGATTCTTAGCCGTGATGCTCGTAAACTCATGGAAGGAGCGGGTGTAACTTTGAAGAAAGTCGATCTCGCCATCGATGATATTCGTAAAGCATCGACTAATTTATCGCAAACGTTAGAGAAAGTGAATACCTCGATTCTTGCCAAAGAAAATCTCGATCAAGTGGATCAAGCCATCGCAAACTTTTCGCAAACGAGCGAGCGTTTAAAAAAGGCAAGTGACGTGTTAGAGCCGACCATCAGCGATGCGCGCACGGCGATACAATCGATACAAAAAGCGGCCACTGGTGCAGAGCAGACATTTGCCAAAGTCAATGAACGAATGGATGAGTTACAGCCCGCGTTTAAAGATATTCCCAATGCCACCAAAGCAATTACTCGTGCTGCTGAAAAGGCAAGCGCTACGATGGATAAAGTCGATCAAGGAAAAGGACTATTGGGCACATTGACCAATGACGATGAAGTATCTGGTGACGCGAAGGCGTTCATACGTAATCTGCGAGAAAAGGGCATATTGCGTTACCGTGATGGTGAACAAATTCATCCTGAAGATGATCCACGCAATCGATATCGTGGAATCCGTAGATGATTTTTCTCGCGTTCGATGAGTGCTGAAAGCGATCATTCCCCAGCTTCTGGCGTTACGCCACCTCGTGTGGCATTACTGATCGAAACATCGAATGGTTATGCGCGTGGTCTACTTCGCGGGGTGGAGGAATACATTCGAAATCATCGGCCATGGAGTGTGTTCCTTGCTGAAGCACGCAGAGGAGACGCTCCTCCTGACTGGATGCATGACTGGGATGGCGACGGAATCATTGCACGAATTGAAAATAAAAAAATTGCTAAAGTGTTAAGTGAAACCAAGCAGTATGTTGTGGATCTCAGCTCACATCGTTTGCTAACCAATGTGCCATCGATCACAACGGATAACGAAGCCATTGCTCAATTGGCGGTGACTCATTTCCTTGGGCGGGGGTTTCAGAATTTTGCATTCTGTGGCATTGATGGTTATGTGTGGTCGCAAAAACGAGGAAAGTATTTCACGATGTTGTTAGAGGAAAAAGGCTTCGCTTGTGATCATTTTCAAGTTAGTAATTTTGGTAACAATGAATCAGCTAGTGATATCGATGCAATAGGCCAATGGTTGCTTACTTTGCCGCAGCCTGTAGCGATTTTAGCATGTTATGATTCACGCGGGCAACAAGTGCTAGATGCATGCCACCGTGTGAATTTATCTGTGCCAGAGCAAGTCGCGGTGCTGGGAGTGGATGACGATGAGTTGTTATGCTCTTTGTCACCGCCACCGTTATCGAGCATCAATCCAAATGCGCGCCAGTCGGGGTGGTTAGCGGCTTCGTTATTAGATCAAATGATGAGCGGCACAGCAGTTGATCCGATCTTACATTACACCAAGCCGGCGGGGTTAACTGTGCGACAAAGCACGGATATTCTGGCCGTTGATGATATACCTCTTGCGAAGGCGCTGCGTTTTATTCGTGAAAATGCGTGCCAAGGAATATCGGTCGATGAAGTGGCAGCAGTAGCCGGAATTGCCCGCAGAACGATGGAATCGCGGATTAAAAAATTGATCGGACGCAGCCCGCATGAAGAGATTACACGGGTGCAAATCCGTCATGCTCAATTATTGCTGTCCACCACGAATCTGCCCATTCAGGTCATTTCTGAACGCTGTGGATTTGATAATCCAGAATACTTCAGCGTGGCGTTTAAGCGAGTCATAGGAAAATCACCGTTATTGTTTCGGCGCGGCAGAGATCCAAGTTTGTGAATAAACTTTGCTGATTATTTTTGATCGATGGACCAATCAACTACTATGTTCATCGTATCTTCTGCAGGCACAGTAAATCCAAGAATGCGATAATCTTCATTGGTTTTTTCATCGGCTAATTGTGAAGCGAGCGAGAATTCTTGCCATTTTCCACCTAAGTTGTCTACACGATTTAGGGTGAGAGTTTTGCCGTTTTGTGTTAGGGTGACTTTTTTTTCATGAAAGGCAATTTTGGCTTTTGTGACCACCGCCCAGCGGACGGGGCCTGTGGCTTTGCTGAGTTGATCCGATAGTCGAACTTCGCCAGTTTGCTGATGAAATTGCAAGGTGCGTTGTGCATCGGCCACTTGATTTTTATAAGCCGTGCTCATGTCAATTCGACAACGCAGATAAGATGAATCAACCGTCCATGACGTGATTGGGCAACCTTCGTCTGGAGTGGATTGCAATTGATCATTAATCACCAGCGTGTTGTGAGAGCGATTGTTCAGTCGAAGATAATTCCATCTTTTTTTCCCGAAGTAATCGGGCAAATTGTAGTTATCGCTGCCAATGTCACAAAACCAGCGTTCGCCATTCGCTTCATAAACAAAAGATCCCACATCCAAGTGACCATGACTGGCCGCGCCACTACCGCCTTTGATGGCGATCCAGGCAGCATTTTTTTTCCACGAGGTGCGGGCAAGTGCGATAGCCTGTTCACCGCGAAAACTACTATATTTGGCGGGGTCAGTCTTGTTTTGATGCGCAACGGGAAGCCATAAGAGGTTGAGGGCATGGAAGCGCGCATCGCTACCGGCGGAGGTAGAATTGATTCTTTTGATATCTTCATGCAGCGCAGTGCGAATGATTTGCGCTTGGTTGTTGTGGGGGAAAGCTCGCGCGATCCAGCTTTGAGCTGCGGTGATGTATTGACGATGCGCAGAACTGTCGGCGTAATTGAAACAATCACCGCTGGGGCCAACAATGTTAAGAATAAAATCACCCGATTTTTCGAGAATGGCAGGTGTTGTCATTTTTTCCTCCCATACTTGCGTGGCGGCAAGATGAAGAATGTGGTAGTTGGTGCCATAGTGCCAATAGCCAGGTCCCTCGGGATAAGCACCATCGGGTTGGTAAAACTTTTCCGAAAGGCTGATGCTTTTCGTTGTCTGAACGAGTATTTCGGCGCAAAGGGCCGGTTCTTTTTCGTCCAAAGCAATCGCTGCAAATGCCATGCCAGTTGAGCAAACTTGCGTCCAATTATTATAAGCATCGACCCACCATTTTTGCTTTGACCCCTTGATTGGTGTGAGACCTTTTTCTAACAAATTTGCCGCGAAAAAGTTGCGTTGCTCTGCTTTCAGCGCTGGGTAAAGCCAATCGTAACCGATCGCTAAAGCGGTGCTCATCTCAGCGGTGTCGAGAAAGTGATCAGGATTCCATGACTTCATGGCACAAATCGCATTCATTTCTAACAAAGTGCGATCATAGAAGCGTTGATCTTTTGTGGTCCTCCATGCCCATGCGCTGTGGAGAACATTATTCACGGCCGTTCTCGATTCTGGCAGTAGACGTTTTCCATCAGATTTTTCAAAACGGCAGGTGCGTTGGGTGATGATTTTTTCTGCCCGCAGTAGGATCGATTGCTGTAATTCTGCGGCAAGTGGATCATTGCTGATGCTTTCTGCCACCTGTTTTTCCATTGCGGTAGTGAATAATAAACGCGGGTGAGAAATGTCGGAAGGGCGGGCGGCAAGCAGCAGCGTGGGACAGGAGATAAAGCTTAGCAAAATCAAGTAATGCGCACGTAAAGATTGAATCATTGCCAGAGATACGGCTTTTCACATGGATTTCTTGCACCACGCAATGATGAAACTTTTTTCTTTTTCTGTGAAACTTTTCATGATGAAACGGGTTACTAATCATAACATTATGTTACCACAAGCAGAAAACAACTGGACAATCGATGAGGCCGCTCATTTGTTAAATCGTGCTGGTTTTGGTGGGAGCCCTGCCGAGATTGCCGCTTTTCATGCGCTGGGGCGGATTGCAGCGGTAGATTCATTACTGGGTAAGCTGGAGAATGCTGATGTGGCAGCACCATCATGGACAGCACCCGAGAAAGCCGCCGAAGATGCGCGAGAGCGTTTTGCGATGTTCCGCGAGAACCGCCAGGCCATGGCTGATATGACGGCTGAAGAAGCAGAGCGAAAAAAACGAATGGCTCAGCAAAAATTTCAACAGCAAGAGCGCGAGCGAGGCACAGAACTACAGAGTTGGTGGTTGACGCGAATGCTGGGCAATGCGGGGCCACTCCATGAAAAAATGACTTTGTTCTGGCACGACCATTTTGCCACCAGTGTGCAAAAAGTAAAAAGCCCTGTTTTGCTGTATCGGCAAAATCAAATGTTTCGTACGCATGCGATCGGAAATTTCAAAGCTCTCACTCATGCGGTTCTCAAAGATCCAGCGATGCTATTCTACTTGGACGTGCAGACTTCGAAGAAAGGCAAGCCTAACGAAAACTTTGCTCGCGAGGTGATGGAATTATTCACTTTGGGACAAGGCAATTATACGGAAGAAGATATTCGTCAGGGAGCGCGTGCTTTTACGGGGTATGAAATCGGTTTCATGAACGGCACTGTGACACATAACAAACGGCAGTGGGATGATGGAGAGAAAACATTTCTTGGGCAAAAAGGAAATTTCGATGGCGATGGAATCATTGATGTGATTTTCGAGCAGAAACAGGCGTCGCGCTACATGGTCAATAAACTGTGGGAATTTTTTGTCTATGAAGAGCCGACTAGTTCGTCGATCGATGGATTAGCGCAATCTTTCGCAGATAAAAAATATGAGATAGCTCCCTTGTTGCGTGAGATATTTTTGTCTAAGGAGTTTTATTCAGAAAAAGCGATGGGCTCTCAGATCAAATGCCCTGTGGTATTCTTGGTGCAAATGTTAAAACAGTTAGAGATTCCTACAATTCCGCAAGCCTATTCGCTCTATGTGCAAAGCCAGCTAGGACAAATTCTATTTGCACCACCCAATGTTGCTGGTTGGGACTGGGGCAAAGGGTGGGTGAATACCAATACATTACTCACCCGATATCAGATCTCTGGATTTATCACCAAAGGTGGTAAGAGCGATGGTGCTCAGCAAAATATGGGCCAAGTGCAAGGATTCGGCGGGGGGATGCAACGAATGACCGCCGCCATGTGGACGGGGCCTAACTATGATGTGATCGTGCCGCGTGCTTCGCGTGACAACGAAGAAGCACTAGTGGACTCGCTCATCGCACGTTTATTCAATCGCAAGCTGAGCGGAAATGTTCGCGACAGTTTTATTGCTTATGCCAAGGATAAAAAAGGTGTGATTTTCACCAATCAAGAAGTGGCTGAATTGCTACACTTGATGATGAGCACTCCACACTATCAACTGACTTAATTATATCATGACATCTAACAACTATTTCTTATGAAAACACGTCGAGATTTTTTACGCACTACTTTACTAGGCGCATCCGCAAGCTGGACAGTGCCAGGATTTATCAATAATACATTCGCCGCACTTGATGCATCCACTCGTGATTTGGCGACTCAGTTTACGACAGGGAAAGATGGTCCTATTTTGGTGGTCATTCAAATGGCTGGCGGTAACGACGGGCTTAATACTGTGGTCCCATTTGCCGATGATGCTTATTACGCGGCTCGCGCGCGCATTGGCAAAAAGGCGAATGAAATTATCAAGCTATCTGACTATTGCGGTCTCAATGCCAGCATGCCCTACATGGGTTCACTTTTTAAAGAAGGGGATCTTGCTGTGGTTCAAGGAGTGGGCTATCCGAATCCGAATCGCTCACACTTCGTGTCGACATCGATCTGGGAAACAGCTGATCCAGCTACGCGCTCGAATACGGGTTGGTTGGGACGCTACTTTGACAATGCTTGCGCTGGTGCCGATCCTACGGTCGGTATTAGTTTTAATAAAACCCAGCCAGAGTCATTCGGTGCGTTGAAAAATTCTGGAATTTGTTTGTCATCACCCGAGCTTTATCAATGGCTCCATGGCGGTGGGGAGAAAGCGGAAGCAGAGCAATTTTTCGCCGAGCTCAACAGCCCTAGCGCTGACAAGGATCACGATGATACCCCTTCGGATGGCGCGAGTATCGGGATGAGCGGAGGCAAACCTGGCGTGGTGCAAGGTGAGTCAAACTTGGCATTTCTCGAGCGTGTCGCAATGGATGCGCGTGTTTCATCGGCGAAGATTTTAGAAATTGCCGCAAAGTATAAATCAAAAGTCACCTATGAAGGCACGCCTGTGGCGCGTAGTCTGAATCTCGTATCGCGGATGATTGCGGGCGGGCTGCCAACACGCGTTTTTTATGTTTCCCATGGCGGATTCGATACGCACAACAATCAAGCGAACTCGCATGATCGACTGCTGGCACAACTCGATTCCGCTCTGAAATCATTCATGACCGATCTCAAAGATCAGGGAAATGAACAACGTGTCACAGTGATGACATTCTCAGAATTTGGACGCAGGGTGCAAGAAAACGCCAGTGGTGGCACCGATCACGGTCAAGGGTCTTGCATGTTTGTCGCTGGTGCTCCAGTGAAAGGTGGGCTTTATGGCAAGTATCCAAGTCTCACTGATCTTTCTCAAGGCGATCTAAAATTCACCACTGATTTCCGTGGCGTTTATGCGACGATTTTAGAAGATTTCATGAAAACGAAATCGCAATCGATCTTGCAAGGCAGTTATGGGAAACTCGGATTTATTGGTTAATAGATCTTGACATTATGTGAAAGTTATGTTGATTTATCTCGGGGCTAACTACATTAACTACACAAAATTATGATAAAAGAATTCAAGGAATTTGCATTAAAAGGTAATTTAATTGATATGGCCGTGGCATTTGTTATGGGTGCTGCATTCACGAAATTTAGCACGTCGTTCATTGAGGATTTAATCATGCCATTCGTGGCAAAGATCAGCAGTGGTGCAGATTTTTCAAATTCATATATATCGCTATCGGACGCAGTACCTTCTGGTCTTGCGATTGCAGATGCCAAGAAGCTTGGACCAGTCTTTGCATGGGGTAATTTTATCACCGTTGGTATCAACTTCCTCATCGTTGCATTTGTGATGTTCCTAGTGGTCAAAGCCATTAATAAACTCAAAAAAGCAGAGGCTGCTGCAGCACCCGCTGCTCCTCCTGCGCAGGAAGTTCTTCTCACCGAGATTCGCGATTTGTTGAAAAAATAGGCGCTGGTGATTTTTTCCCAAAACTGCAGCCTATGTTAGGTTGCCGTTTTTTATTGTCGCCGATGTCACTCATCGTGCAAGCTATCTGCGCATGAGAATTAAAGTGACACTGGCTTACGATGGCAGAGCGTTCGAGGGATCGCAATCGCAAGCCCATGGCAATACAGTGCAGGACACGATAGAGGCGGCGATCGAACTCACCGCAAAAGTCCCCGTGCGTTTTCACATGGCAGGCCGCACCGATGCAGGTGTGCACGCAATGGCCCAGTGTGGCCATTTTGATGCGCCCGATCATTTGTCGATGAACCCCTACAATTGGCTTCCCGCTTTGAATGCCAAACTTCCTCCTACATTGCGCGTGATGGAATGCGAGGAAGTGACGCGCGACTTTCATTCTCGATTTTCTGCCATTGGCAAAACCTATCAATATCGCATTTGCACACTGCCAGTAATGCCGCCGATGACGGCGGGGCAGGCGTGGCATATTCCGCGTTTGTTCGATGCCGATATGCTGACGCAAGCACTTCGTAGTTATGAAGGACGCCATGACTTCCGTTGTTTTGGCGCGGTGCGTGGCAATGAGATGCCTGATATGGATTATCATCGGTTGATCACTTCAGCTACGGTAGAGGCGAAAGATGATGGTTACTATCTGACTTACAGCGGTGAAGGTTTTCTCTATCGCATGGTGCGTTTGCTAACGGGAGCAGCAGTGGTCGTAGCGCAGGGTAAAATGTCGTTAGATCAACTGCAATCATACATTGATCCTGGTGATGTGCCATTTTCTAAAACCTGCCCTCATTGCGCTCCAGCAGATGGTTTGACCTTGATGGCAGTTCATTATCCTCCGGTTTGATCAGGAAAAAATCCTACTGGTAGAAATGACGCACTATGATAGCGTTAGCTTATGAATGCGATCACTGTTGAGCAGATGCGTGAATGCGAGAGGGCGGCATTCGCGCGAGGAATCTCCGCAGAGTCCTTGATGGATCAGGCAGGCCTGCTTATGGCGCGGGAAATCATCAAAATGTTTCCCACTCCGTCTTCGGTAGTCGCCTATCTCGGCAAAGGTCACAATGCTGGCGACGGTTTGGTGGTGATTCGTCATCTGAAACTTGCAGGTTGGCATGTTTCTGTTCGATTCGTTTTTCCTGAAATTGATTGCACCGTGTTGACTCGTAAGAAGTGGCGTGAGTGTGGCGAAACGGTCGATCATACTAACGAAAATACGCCTGCTCTGATCCTCGATGGTTTGCTAGGCATCGGCGCTAAGGGCGCCTTGCGTGATCCCATTCGTGCGGCTGTGCAAGAAATGAATGCATTGCGTGAGAGGAGCTACGCTAACACCATCGCTCTTGATCTACCTACTGGCATCAATGCGGATACGGGTGAGCATAGCGATGCATGCGTGATCGCCGATCACACGTTTTGCATCGGTTTTCCAAAAATTGGATTACTGCATTCATCTGCCGTTAATTGCGTAGGACGTTTGCATCTGATTCCTCTTACGAAACTTTCAACTTCAGTCGATTTATCAGGCAAGGATCTGATTTGTCCTGCGTATTTCCCTCAAGTAATGATGCGTCGCCCGTTTGATTTTCATAAGGGCAAGGCCGGCCGTTTGGCAATCGTCGCTGGGTCATCAGGGATGGAAGGAGCCGCTTTGATGTCCGCCGCGTCAGCGCTGCGCGGTGGTGCAGGATTGGTTACTCTCTATGTTCCATCAGAAATTCACGCGAGCGTCTGTGCCCGAGCATTGCCGGAATTGATGGTGAAAGTCATTGATTGGAAAAATATCGATTCGTCAAAATATGATGCGATGGTAATCGGCCCGGGGCTTGGAAACCTAACAATTTCAGAATATCATGCCTTTGCTGATTTTCTCAGTCTTAGTTCTTGTCCTTGTGTGTTGGATGCTGATGCCTTGAATGCCATTGCCCATTATCAAGCCCATCATCTTCTTCAAGCGCGACACGTCATCACGCCGCATCCTGGTGAGTTTTCTCGATTAGCCCCTGAATCAGCTCGTCGTGTGCGCGAGGACGCATGTGAGCATTTTACTGAATACTCTCCCTCAGTGTTATTGTTAAAAGGGGCGCGCACCTTAATCATGCAGCGTGGTAGCAATCTTTATCACAACAGCACTGGGCACCCTGGCATGGCGACAGCTGGCATGGGCGATATTCTTAGTGGTCTCATCGGCGCATTGATGGCGCAACAAGTCAGCCCGCTGCACGCAGCTTGCCTCGGGGCATGGCTGTGTGGACGCGCCGCAGAGTTGGCGTTAGAATTGGGGAAACAATCACCACAATCGTTGATCGCTACTGATTTGCTCAGCTATTTCGGCCGTGCCTTTACCGAGTTTCTTACGGAGAATCGTAGACTCAATCAGTGATGAATACCTCGCGCGGTTTTGCTCCTTCGCCTGGTCCGATGAGGCCGCGTTGCTCTAACACATCCATCATCCGCGCTGCTCTGGTGTAGCCAAGTCGGAGGCGACGTTGGAGAAGTGAAGTGCTGGCTTTTTGCTCCTGCCTGACTACTTCGATGCATTTGATGACCATATCTTCATCGACGTCGGAATCATCGTTATCATTGTCATCGCCAAAGTTGCCAGTCTCGATCGCTTTGCTGATGTCGGATTCAAAATTTGGTTTGCCAAATGCCGAGCAATGTTCGACGAGTCGTTCTACTTCCGCATCGGAAACAAAAGCTCCTTGCGAGCGTTCCAATTTCGCTGACCCAGGTGGTAGATACAACATATCGCCTTTACCCACCAGCTTATCGGCACCTTTGGTGTCGAGAATCACGCGTGAGTCGAGAGCGGAGGAAACTTGGAAAGCAATGCGACAGGGGATGTTCGCCTTGATGATACCTGTGACCACATCCGCGCGTGGTGTTTGTGTTGCGATGATCAAGTGAATACCAGCAGCGCGGGCCTTCTGCGCAATGCGGGCAATGCAGCCTTCGACATCAGCTGGCGCGGTCTGCATCAGGTCGGCTAACTCGTCAATCAGCACCACGATGTAGGGGAAACGATCGGGCATTTTATCGTCGTCTGGAATGATTTCATCCTCCTCTTCTTCGGGACCTAGCTCACCTGATTCGAGTGCGGCGGCAATCGATTCAATGGCGTCTAAGTCCACCTCTGGTTCTGGCTCGGGCTCGACGAATGGCACATCGCCCATCAAAGTTTTGTCGGTGCGTGGACGGCTATTGTAGCCATCGAAATTTCGCACACCGCATTTCGCAAAAATTCGATAACGTTTTTCCATCTCGTTCACAACCCACTTGAGTGCGGCGACGGTCTTTTTTGGATCGGTTACTACTGGGACGACGAGGTGGGGGAGTTTGTTGTAAATTTGCATCTCCACAACCTTCGGGTCCACCATGATGAAGCGAAGTTCATCAGGTCCAAATTTGAATAAAATCGATGCGATGATTGAGTTGATGCAGACAGATTTTCCTGAACCCGTAGCCCCTGCGACTAACAAGTGAGGCATGGCTGCTAGATCACCAATGACGGTTTTTCCATAAACATCCTTGCCCAGTGCGAGCGGTATTTTCTTTTTCGCGGAGCGGAATTCTGGGTCTTGTAGCAACTCACGCAGCGGCACAGCCACTTTGTTGTTGTTGGCAATTTCAATGCCCACAGTGTCTTTTCCTGGTATCGGAGCGAGGATATTGATGCGCTCGGCTCGGGTGGCCCGTGCAATGTCTGCTTCTAGTTGAGCGATGCGAGAAACGCGCAAACCAAGTGATGGATAAATTTCATAGCGTGTGATCGTCGGCCCGCGTGTGATGTCGCCAGCGGTGACTTCGATGCCGAATGACTTCAGCGTTTCAATGATATTTTTTTGAATGGAAAGTAGTTCATCCTTGTCGGCCTCCGGTGCTGCAGGACTGTCATCAATATCTAACAAATCAAACCCTGGAAGTTCGTAATTTTCGAATCCGGTGGTGCTTAGAGTGAGATCGGCATCCTTCTTGCGCTCGAACGGTTTGTCTCCTGGCATTGGTGCCGCAGGGCGACGCGTGGAAGAATCGATGATTTGTGGCGGGGGAGTGGTGCTGAGTGGTAAAAATGTTTGTTGATCTCCTGGAGCCGGCTGGAATAGTGGTTTGCTTCGTCCTTGTTCAGGTGGAGTATTTAGCTCGGCCGCAGCGGCTCGTTCTGATTTTTTTCGCTCGCGCTCGATCTCACGTTCGCGAACTCGTGCGGCTTCTTTTTCTTCCGCTTGTTTTGCCGCTTGTTTGGCATCGAGTGTCCCATTGATTTTGCGTCGCACTAGGATGTAACAAGCACGAGCAAACTGCACGGGCGGCATACCTGTGATCATGATCAATGCGATCAAGTAGAGCGATCCTAACAAAATAAGCCCGCCGGTTTTGCCAAGCAATGCGCGAAAAAGCAAATCGCCAAGTACCCAGCCAGTCGCGCCACCTGGTCCGGGGATGTAGTAATTTTTTTGCCAATGGGTAAAAAGTAACCCAGAGATTTGTAAGATCGCCGCACCGCTCAATAGCAAGATCGTGAAACCAACAATCGTTCGCGGCCACAGCCGAGCATTGAAAAAAAGCTTCGCCGCACCGAACCAAAATAAGGCGACAGGAACCAAGTACCCACAGCCGCCGAAAAGAACGATTTGTAGAAATCCGAAAAATGCGCCGATGGGCCCGATGATATTGTTTCGAGGATCCGCTGGCTCACTACTCGCCGCGTATTTGGTGAGCCATCCACCAATCGGCAGATCTTTCGGCGAATAGGAAAGCAACGACAAAAACGCGAACAATCCTGTCACTAGCAAAATAATGCCCAGGATCTCACTATTACCCTTATCGGGCTCGGGCGTTTCGCCGCGTTTTGCATTCTCGTTCTTAGCCATGGTGGGGAAACGCCTAGTCTGCACGGGATTGGTCTCTTCCGCAAGCCTGATTTTCTGGAAACTTTAATGATAAGGTATTCATAATTAATTCGTGCAGACTCATTCTTTTTTGGACATTTTGACAAATTTGACTATGGTAACGCCATGCCCGATAAGAAAAAAATCGCCGACCTGCATTTCATGGATGCGCGTTGTAAATTGATTGATCTCGCCGCCTTTCTTGATCGAGTGGACCGCCACGCTGGTGATTCGGATTACCGCGAGCAAGCATTGCGCGCGGCCTTACCTATTTTATTAGAGAATCGCCCCGATCGGGCAAAAGCGGTGCTGGATTTCCTCTCAGATGATTCCACGGATTTACTCACCTCTGCTCCGTTTCAAGGGGCCTTCGGTGCACCCATGCCGCGCCAAGGAGGTGAGCGATGAAATACATCGAGCCCCACGCACACATGGTCAGTCGTACCACCGATGACTACCAAAAACTCGCCATCGCTGGTTGTGAAATCCTCTGCGAACCAGCATTCTGGGCAGGATTCGATCGCTCATCGGCCGAAGGATTTTACGATTATTTTCGCCAGTTGACCGACTACGAACCAAAACGCGCGCAGAAATTTGGCATCAAGCATTTTTGTTGGTTATGCATCAATCCCAAAGAGGCCGATGATCCCGTGTTCGCTCGCGAGGTGATGAGCGTGATCCCGGAATTTTTGGACAAAGAAACCGTGCTTGGCATCGGCGAGATCGGACTGAATAAAAACACCCGCAATGAATTGATCATTTTTGAAGAACACGTGCAGCTAGCGCTCGATCACGACCTGCCGATTCTGATTCACACACCGCATCTGGAAGATAAACGAAAAGGGACCAGAATGATTCTTGACGCACTGGCAAATTTTTCCCAATTGAACCGCGAAAAAGTCATCATTGATCACGTCGAAGAGCACACCATCGCAATGGTCTTAGATCAAGGCTATTGGGCTGGCATGACACTCTATCCAGAATCCAAGTGCACGCCAAACCGCGCCATTGATATGTTAGAAACCATGGATGCGGATCGTTTGTGGATGAACTCCGCCTGCGATTGGGGTGTTTCCGATCCGCTAGCCGTGCCGAAATGTGCCCTTGAAATGCGCAAGCGCGAATACACCGCTGCTCAGATCCAAAAAGTCGTTTACGATAACCCTCTGCGCTTCCTCTCTCAGTCGCCGAAGTTTTCTGTCTGATCTGGCTGTGATGCGAACACCCAAAGTGCGGAGGATCGCCTCCGCCAGTGGTTTGGCTCGGCTTGCCGAGTGCGGGGGAGTCTTTAGCGATTCGCTAAGTGCTTTGGTGCTCATCCCATCATCAGTCAAGCCGTGCGCTCTCTGGAATTCGGCAAGACTATGCAAATAATGTTTGTCCAGCAGTGGATTTTTTTATTACTATCAGCGCTCATGAAACACTTTCAATTTCTAATCAAATTTGGCACATGGAATGCAACATTGCTTCTGCACGAAAAGCATACCTTGACCGATCTAGCCCAAGCTATTTTGAAAGCCGTTAAATTTGAATTGGATCATTGTTATGGCTTTTATGCACCTGAGTATTTTAAGCGCCAGCGTGGTGTTTATAAGAAGGTGCAGTGCGAGGAATATTCGCTTTTTGCGGATATGGATTCTGGGAACACAGACATTAGCGATGGTGACACAGGAGTAGTAACTACGCTGATCGATGATGTTTTTGTCTCGAATAAAGAAATGATTTTTCTCTTCGATTACGGCGATGATTGGCGTTTCGATGTTACTTGCTTAAAGGTCTCAGTAGGCCCGGCGTTCAAGCGAGCTAAAATTCTAGCGACAGAGGGAATCCCTCCTATACAATACCGTTATGATGAAGAAGGTCATTAATCATCGCTGATTTTTGTCGCGACATTGCTGTGAGTTGTCTCCGCCCGTGTTTTGGCGCGGGCTTGCAGCGCGGGGTGGGAGCTTTTGCTATTGCGAATGACTAGAACTGGCATCTCGCAGTTTTTTTGTGAGTGTCTTTATTATTTGAATTTATCAAGTAAATCATTTTTATAAAATCAATCAACAAAAACGATTGACAAAATCTTCATGTGTGAAAATATCGCGATGTCAGCAGAATTCGCACTGGCAATAATTTTATCATCATGAATCGTTTGCAATTTCTCCAATCATTCATCGCCACTAGTTTCGCAAGCGGGGTCGGGCTCCCAGATGATCGTGCCGGCAAGACGTTTTCCGCTGAAACAATTACTACGGTCTCTGCGGAAGAAATCGTTCCCGACTGGCTCACTATTTGGCAAGCCGATGTCATCATCCCGATCACTGAGGCCGACGATGATCGAGCGCTCATGATTCTTCTCTCCCACCAACATCGTCAGCAATCATTAGAGATCCTCTACCATGGTGGCACTTGGGACAAGCGTGAGCCACGCACCATCACCCCCATTCTTCTCTTCGAAAAACGCAACTTCTTCGCCACCTACCTCCTCGCTTGGTGCCATCAACGCCAAGCCGCCAGAACTTTTCAGTTGGATAAAATCACCCTCTATCAGAAACGATCTAGTAACTAACAAATTTCACAATAATATTCTTTTCAATTTCTTCTATCACTTTAGAGTAAAGAAATTCAAGATAGCATTTTTTCGATTTCCAAAATTCGTTCATTTCATCCATGGCATACTTTGCTCATACTCATCCAGATTTTCCCAGCGATTCGTCAGCATGGGAACCTCTCTTCACCCCTTTTGGTGAAGGCGAGCATGAGTGCCAACGCGAGAAATGCTGTAAATGTAAAAATCTTGAACCTTACCACGGTCATCTTAACAAAGTCGCTTTTTGGGCTTCTAAGTTCGCTTCAGAAATGTTCGCACCGAACTCACCTGCATCCCACTCAGCCTGCGACTGGGGATATCTCACTGGGCTCTGGCATGATTTGGGGAAATTTCCGCAGGAATGGCAGGACTATCTGCGCTCCAAGGCGGATCCACATACCGACGACCTTTCGGGCAAAGTCGATCATTCTACCGCCGGAGCTCAACACGCTGTCAACATCCATCCCGCACTTGGTCACCTTGTGGCATACCCCATTGCTGGTCACCACTCTGGCTTGCTTGATGGAAAATCAAATACTGCCTGCCAGGCTATGCGGCTTCAAAAAACCGATCTGCCTGACTATCAAAACGCACCGTCGGAGATTACTTCTCATCCTGTCCCTAAATTACCTGTATTTCTTTCGCGTGATGCCTGCTCTGTAAGCCTGTTCACACGCATGATTTTTTCTTGCCTTGTCGATGCCGATTTTCTCGCCACTGAGGCATTCATGAACCCGTCGCAGGCGAAAACTCGCAATCAATCGCCCGACTCTGCCCTTCATGATATTTCCCTACTGATTGATTCTAGAATCGACGCTTTCGGCATTCCTTCAGCCGACGACATCGTAAATTTCCAGCGGCGCACAGTGGTTGAAGACTGCCGATCTGCTGCGAACCAATCTTCCGGAATTTTCTCACTCACCGTTCCAACCGGCGGCGGCAAAACCCTTTCTTCGCTAAGTTTTGCGCTCCGTCATGCCCTCGTTCATGGTCAGCAGCGCGTCATCTACGTGGTTCCTTTCACTTCCATCATCGAGCAGAACGCCGAAGTAATTCGTGAAATCCTTGCTCCACTTCAAACCGTTAGTTTCACACCATTGATCGAGCATCATTCATCGCTCTCTCCGGAAAAGGAATCCACGCAAGCCCGCCTCGCCACTGAAAATTGGGAATCACCCATCATCATCACCACCGCCGTCCAGTTTTACGAATCCCTCTTCGCAGCGAAAACCTCGCGCTGTCGCAAGCTCCATAACATCGCGAACTCCGTCGTTATTCTCGATGAAGCCCAATCACTTCCAGTCGATTTCCTTAAACCTTGTCTCCGCGTTATTCAGGAACTAGCAGACCACTACCACACCACAGCTGTTGTCTGTACCGCAACCCAACCTGCTGTGCATTAC